>NZ_CAIPNF010000503.1 GCF_903866365.1 uncultured Thiocystis sp. | reverse complement strand
GAAGGTTTACGATGTCGTGATCAACAACGCCAGCCTGGTCGGGAACTACCGCAGCAGTTTCGCCAACGAGATCCGCCAGACTGGGATCGACGGACTGGTCGCGAAGATGAGCGACATGAATACTCAGGGGCTGAATTGAGCCGGTCTCGTCTCGCGCCCTGTGGCCCCGGCCGCTGGTGTCTGTCCGGGACGCTTGATTTCAGTACCGTCACCGGACTGGCCAATGAGGCGGGCACCTTGTTCCGGGAGCAGGCCGCGCGGGGACTGGCGCATCTGGAGATTGACCTGTCCGACCTGGATGCCGCCAACAGCGCGGGTCTGGCGCTGCTGCTCGAATGGGCGGAGATAGCCCGCGAGCACGGCATTCGTTTGACTTATCGCCAGCTCCCGGACTCGCTGAACCGGATCGCGACCTTTTCGAACCTCCAGAGCATTCTGCCGCTGAAGAGTTAAACCGCGTCAGCAACGACAGATGACGCCGGTTCCGACCCTGGCGCCAACCATGCCGACCATGCCAGTCGCGGATTGACGCGGTTCTTCCCTTCTCCAATTCACTGCCACTTTTTCGGTTTCGCCAAATCATTCCATGGATAAACTTCTGATCAGCGGCGGCCCCGCCTTGCAGGGCGAGGTGCGCGCCTCGGGCGCCAAGAACGCTGCCCTGCCGATCCTGGCCGCCACCCTGCTGGCCGAGGCGCCGGTCACGCTCACGAATATTCCGCGCCTGCGCGATATTGCCACGACCCTGGCGCTGCTGGGTCGGATGGGCGCCCGTTTGACGCGCGAAGGCGACGAGGTGCGGGCGGAACCCTCCACGCTCACCAGTTGTGTCGCCCCCTATGAGCTGGTGAAGACCATGCGCGCCTCGATTCTGGTGCTGGGGCCGCTGGTGGCCCGCTACGGTCGCGCGGACGTGTCGCTTCCCGGCGGCTGCGCGATCGGCGCGCGTCCGGTCAATCTTCATCTCGACGGACTGCGCGCCATGGGCGCCGACGTGACTGTCGAGAGCGGCTATATCCGGGCGCGGGCCGCGCGGTTGCAGGGTGCCCGTCTGGTGATGGAGATGGTCTCCGTCACCGGCACCGAGAATCTGATGATGGCGGCGACCCTGGCGCAGGGCGAGACGCTGATCGAAAACGCCGCGCGCGAACCCGAGGTGGTCGATCTCGCGGACTTTCTGAATGCCCTGGGCGCGCGCATCGAGGGCGCCGGCACGGACCGAATTCGCATCCAGGGCGTCGAGCGGCTTGGTGGCGCGGACTATCGGGTGATGCCGGACCGGATCGAAACTGGCACCTTCCTGGTCGGCGCGGCCATGACCGGCGGTCGGATCCGGGTGCGGGAGACACGCCCGGAGTGTCTGGACGCGGTCCTGCAGAAACTGCGCGAGGCAGGCGCCGCGATCACGACCGGACCGGACTGGATCGAACTCGATATGCAAGGCCGCCGCCCGCGCGCCGTGGATATTCATACCGCGCCGCATCCCGCCTTCCCCACCGACATGCAGGCTCAGTTCTGCGCGCTCAACAGCATCGCCGAAGGCGTCGGGACGGTCACCGAAGCGATCTTCGAGAACCGCTTCATGCATGTCCCGGAGTTGCAGCGCATGGGCGCCGATATTCGGGTCGAGGGCAATGTCGCCATCTGCCGCGGGGTCGAACGCCTCACCGCCGCGCCGGTCATGGCCACCGATCTGCGCGCCTCCGCCGGTTTGGTGCTGGCGGGTTTGGTCGCCTCCGGCGAGACCCTGATCGACCGCATCTATCATCTGGATCGCGGCTATGACAACATCGAATCCAAACTCCTTGCCCTGGGCGCGTGCATCCAGCGCGTCGCCGGGGAAAGCCGGATGGCGACGCCATGAATCTGAACGCTCCCCTGACCATCGCGCTCTCCAAGGGCCGCATCCTCGAACAGACCCTGCCGCTGCTCGCGCATGCCGGCATCGCGCCGCTTGAGGATCCCGAGATCAGCCGCAAACTGATCCTGGAGACCAGCAATCCACGGGTCAAATTCGTCATCATCCGCGCCAGCGACGTGCCGACCTACGTTCAATATGGCGCGGCGGATCTCGGTGTCTCTGGCAAGGATGTCTTGCTGGAACACGGCGGCGAAGGGCTCTATGAACCGCTGGATCTGGGGATCGCCCGTTGTCGCCTGATGGTCGCCGGGCTTCCGAATACCCCGGTGCCGACCTCCCGACGGCTGCGGATCGCCACCAAATATGTCCATAGCGCGGAACGTTATTTCGCCGCCAAGGGTCAACAGGTCGAAATCATCAAGCTCTACGGCTCGATGGAGCTCGCCCCACTGGTCGGGCTGGCCGACCTGATCGTCGATCTGGTCGAGAGCGGCAACACGCTCAAGGCCAATGGACTGGTCGCGCTGGAACACATCGCCGATATCAGCTCACGCCTGGTGGTCAACAAGGCGTCCTGGAAGATGAAACACGATGCGGTCACGGCGTTGCTGGAGTCGTTGCGCGAGGCGGTGATCGCAAGAAACGATGCCTGATCCAGGTCGTTCACTCCCTAGAGGCGAGGTGTGTCATGGCAACCAGCTACGAAGAGATCTTGATACTGTTCCGGGAGACCGATCAACAATTCAAGGAAATAGCTCGAAGATTTCAGGAAACGGATCGCAAATTCCAGGAAACGGATCGCAAATTTCAGGAAACAGATCGCAAATTCCAGGAAACATTCCAGGAAACGGATCGCAAACTCGCAGAGACCGGCCGCATCGTCAAGGAACTGAGCAAGAGTTTCGGGAGTTGGCATAACCGGCTTGGCGAATTCGTCGAGGAAATGGTTCGTCCGGCCGTGCTGCGACTGTTTCGCGCGCGCGGTCTGGAAGTCCACCAGGTGATGCGCGACCTGACGGCGATCGGCGACGACGGCCAAGAGGGCATGGAGATCGATCTGCTGATCACCAATGCCGTGCATGCCGTCGCCGTGGAGTGCAAGAGCCGTCTGACGGTCGAGGACGTCCAAGAGCATCTATCCCGGCTCGAACGTTTCAAAGGCTTCTATCCGCAATACGCGGGCTATCGGCTGATGGGCGCGGTGGCCGCGATGGTCTTGCCCGACGAGGTGGCCCGCTTTGCCTATCGCCAGGGTTTGTTCGTGCTCGCGCAAAGCGGGGATGCGATCCTCGTCCGCAATGACGATCGCTTCACCCCGAAGGAATGGTAACCGCCGGATCGACGAACGACATGATACTGAGTGAAACCGCCGTGACCGATATCCAACGTCTCTCCACCTTGGACGCCGATTTCCAGACTCGCCTCGCCGGGCTTCTCGCCTGGGATTCGGTCTCCGACGACCGGGTCCAGCAAACCGTTGCCGACATCATCCGCGCGATCCGCGCGCGCGGCGACGCGGCGCTGCTGGACTATACTGCCCGCTTCGACCGCTGGACACCCGCCACG
>NZ_CAIPNF010000502.1 GCF_903866365.1 uncultured Thiocystis sp. | reverse complement strand
GGTGACTTGGATCGTCACCTCCTGGCCGTTGTTGCTGATTAACTGTGCCGCCATCGCCTTGTCCCCGCCGGTGCTTGAGCCATGGGGTCAGTATCGCTCATTATCACATTTTTGCAAGGCACCACCCGCGCGCGCGGTCAGGACGAAAATTGCATCAACGATGCTCAAGAACGACCTGGCCCGTTCGGGCAGGATCGCTCGCGCCTGTCCGATGGCCACGCCACCCCTCCGGGACGCTCGGGCGAGCCGGTTCCGACCGTCAAGGGGCAAATCCGCCCGCGTCGCACGCGTCGGCAACCTGTCCGGCCGGCTGCATCGCCCTTGAACCCGATCATGATCGTCGGTTTCTGGGCCTGCCCACAGGTTTATGAAACATCCGGGTTAGATCACATTATCAACAGGCGGCACCCGCTGGAGGATAGTCCACGCGGAGCATGACATCGCGGCCGATCCGGATCGGACGTTGGCCGAGCAATCGCCCGAGGATGTGGACTCCCACCTTGCCGAATTGCGACAGGGACTTGGATGGAAGAAAAAATGCTTTCGCACGCGTCGCCGATAAGATGTCGGCTGCACCAGGGCTGACAGGATGTCGGTGCTCAGGCGCATTATCCGGTATTCCGCATCCCCGCCGCGATGGCGTTGATGGACCGCAGCAGCGGGTCCAGCCATTCCTCGCGTTTTTCCTCCACCGGCTCGGAGCGATAGCGTCCGAGCACGGCGACCTGGATATAACTCAAAGGGTCCAGATACTGGTTGCGGCGGGCCAGCGAGTGATGAAGCTCGGGGGTTTCCTCCATCAGACCGCGCAGCCCGGCGACGTTGAGAACCTGGGTCAGGGTCCGGTTGTATTCGTCCTCGATCAGGCGGTAAATGGATTCGGCTTGTTCGCGGTTCTCGGCCAGGCGGGCGTATTCATGGGCAATCCGCATCTCGGCCTTGAACAGCGACATCTGGGTGTTGGAGAGCAGCGCGCGGAAATAGGGCCAGTCCTGATACATCTTCTGGAGCTTCGCCAGACGCTCCAGATCATTGTTGCGATAGCGCTCGATGGCGTGACCGATGCTGAACCAGGCCGGCAGGGTATGGCGCGACTGGCCCCAGCCAAAGACCCAGGGGATGGCGCGGATGGAGCCGAGCGAACGGTCGGCCTTCTTGCGATGCGACGGACGCGAACCGATGTTGAGCAGCGCGATGCCATCCAGCGGGGTGCATTCGTAGAAATAATCGAGAAAACCCTCGGTCTCCCGAATCAGCTTGCGGTACGCCTCCTCGCCGTAGCGGGCCAGTTCGTCCATGATCCCGAGATAGTCGTTGCGCTCTTCCACCGGCGGCTCGATCAGACAGCGGCTGGCCTTGATGAGACCGCTGATGCCCATGGTCAACTCATAGCGGGCGGTTTCCGGATTGGCATAGCGATAGGACAACACCTCGCCCTGCTCGGTGAATTTGATCTGACCATGCACTGTGTCGACCGGCTGGGCCAGGATCGCCTCGTGGGTCGGACCGCCGCCGCGACCCACGGTGCCGCCGCGACCGTGAAAGATCCGACAGGACACGCCGCGGTCGTCGGCGAGCGCGATGATCTTTTTCTGCGCCTCGAACAGGTTCCAGCCTGAGGAGAGAATGCCGCCGTCCTTGCAGGAATCCGAATATCCGAGCATCACCTCCTGTTGATTTCCTGATGCCTTGAGCAGCGCCTGATAGGTCGGATGATCGAACAAGGTACCCATCACCTGGTCGATATGCTCCAGGTCGTCGATGGTCTCGAACAGCGGCGAAATCTGGATGTTGCAGAACCAGCCCTGACGATCCTTCCCGGCCAGTCCGGCCAAGCGCGCCAGCAGCATCGCCTCCATGACATGACTGGCGGCGTGGGTCATGGAAATGACGTATTGGCCGAAGACCCGCTCGCCGATCTCGGCGCGCAAGCGCGCGATGACCTCGAAGACCTCCAGCGTCTCGCGGGTCTCCGGGGTCAGGGTGGCCTTGTCAATCACGAAGGGATGCGGGTGGGCGATGGTCTCGGACAGCGCCATCAGACGCTGTTCCTCGGTGAACGCCTGATAAAAGGGCGCGCCGGCCTGACGGGCGAACAGCTCGGTGACGGCCTCGGTGTGACGGGTGGATTCCTGCCGGATATCCAGATGCACCAGATGGAAACCGAAGGTCTCGGCGAGACGGATCAGATCCTGCAGAGGACCGGCCGCGGCGCTGGCGTCGCCATGATGGATGAGCGAATCGCGGATGAGATAGAGATCGGCGAGAAAGTCGCGGTCGCTGCCGTAGCCGCGGGACACATGGTCGGCGTCGCGGTTCTCGATACGGGCGCGGACGCGCGCTAGATTCGCGTCAAGACGATGGCTCATCATGGCCAGCTTGCGCCGGTAGGGTTCGTTCAGGAAGCGACGCAGACTCTGGCCCATGGTCGCGACCCAATAGTTCTCGTCCGTGTCCAGACTATCGAGCAGGGCTGGCGAGGGCTGGCAGAATCCGCTGGAATGGCTGAGCATCCGACGCAGTTTGCGGATGCGCTCCAGATATTCCTCCAACGCCAGCTCGGCGTACATGCGCACCGCCAGCTCGGTCGTCTCCGGGGTCACGAAGGGATTGCCGTCGCGGTCGCCGCCGATCCAGGAACCGAAGCGGATAAAGCTCGGCACCTTGATACCATGGTTGGCTCCGTAGGCCCGCCGCACCGCCTTCTCCAGAAAACGATAGACCAGCGGCACCGCCTCGAACAGCGATTCACGGAAGAAATACAGCCCCTGGCGGACCTCATCGATGACCTGGGGTTTGTGGACCCGCACCTCGTCGGTCTTCCAGAGAATCTGGATCTGGGTCAGGATCTCCTGAAGCTTTTCCTCGATCTCCTCGTCGTTGAGCTTGCGCCGGCGCAGATCCTGACCGACCAGGAAGATCCGCCGAAAGGTCTCGGAGATGGTCCGCCGCTTGGCCTCGGTGGGGTGCGCGGTGAACACCGGCAGATAGAGCAGGTGTTCCAGCAGGCTCTGGAAATGCTCCGGGCTGATCCCGTCTTCCTGGAACTGGCGCACCGTGTCGTCGAAGGAACCGACCCACAGTCGTTCGCCGGCCGAGATGCGGTCCATGCGCGTCAAATGGGAATTGAGTTCCTCGGCGGTGTTGACCAGACCGAAATAGATGGTGAAGGCGCGAATGACCTCAGACAGGGTCTGGGCATCCAACCCCTCGATGCGCTTCATCAGCTTCTCGCGCAGTTCAGCGTCTTCCCGCTCGCGCAACTGCATAAAGCCTTCGCGCAAGCGTTCGACGATGACTAAGACACGCTTGCGGCTGTGCTCGCGCAGCACCTCGCCCAGCAGGGCGGTGAACAACTGGACATCGCGCTCCAGCGCCTGATCTTGGGAAATTTCATGCATCGGGGCAATACTCGATGACAGCGGCCACGGAAAGAGGCAAATGTGAGTGAGATACTACCTTACCCCGGTCTGGACGCGGTTTAATCACGGCAAAAACAAGCGTCGTCACTTGATCGCACCCCTCTCGCCAGCGCGAGCAGCTGCGCTCGGTCCGGTAGCCGCACCTCGCTCGCATGGCCGAGTTTGGTCCCGAGGAGGATCAAAATCCGTCCTGCACGTCCGGTACAACCGTAGGAGCAGGCGTAAACAGCCCCTCGGAAACCTGGTTGAATTGTTGATAGATGCGATTTTTCCAGACCTTGACCCGTTGGCGGTCCATCAGACCAAGCCCCGAGTCTTTCGTGTGCGCAGCCGCCCACAGGCTGGCACTCCCATGGTCGATTTTACGCATGGTCGCGGCATGCAGGTCCGGCAGATCGAAAGCCGCGGCCCCCATCTCCCGAGCCAGGAGTCGCGCTGCCGATGCCTCGTAGGCGGAAAAATTCTTGCCGCGCCCATAATTCTTGACCACCACATAAGCAGCGGCGCGATCATAGCGTTTGAACAGATGATCGAGCAGGGCGATGGCATCGGCGCCATCGTCGAGCACATGCCAGAAGACGATCTGGACCTGTACCTCGTCCGCGAGTGACAGAAAGTCGTTCTGATCGATCCACCGATGCAGCGGCAGCGAGGTCTGCGCCGCCAGATCGACCAGGATGTCCCGATCGGTCTCCAGGGCCGACTCCATGAGTTGATCCGTGCTTTCGAAATCGTCCAGAACCATGGGCTGGCTGTAATCGGCGTAAAAACGCAGCAGGGCGCCGTGGGAACGATCGGTGTCGAACGCGGCGAAGGGGAGCCCCTGATCGATATGGTATTGGGCCAGCAGCCGCGCCAGGACGGATTTGCCGACACCGCCTTTTTCGCCGCCGACGAAGTGGATCTTGCTCATCGTGATACCTGATCTGGATGGATAGAAGGGAAGCAGCCGCATTTGAACCGCAAAGGCGCCAGGGACGCAAAGAAAATCCGTCATCCTGGCCACTCGGCGCGGTCTTGCGCCGCCGCGCGCCGGCCCCCATTCCTTGATCCTTATCAAACCACGCACGGAGACCGCCGGTGCAGCATCAGCTACGAGTCCTCAAGCCCGAGGAATATTTTATCGAGGACGAACCCTATTACGCGCCGGTCGGCGACGAGATCACGGTCTTCGAGGCGGCCTATCGTCACGGGCTGCCGATCCTGCTGAAGGGTCCGACCGGCTGCGGCAAAACCCGTTTCATGGAGCACATGGCCTGGCGCCTGAAGCGGCCGCTGATCACCGTCTCCTGTCACGACGATCTGACCTCCTCGGATCTGGTCGGGCGCTTTCTGGTGCGCGGCGGCGAGACCGTTTGGGTGGACGGACCGCTGGCGCGCGCGGTGCGCGCGGGCGGGATCTGCTATCTGGACGAGATCGTCGAGGCGCGCAAGGACACCACGGTGGTCATCCATCCGCTGGCTGACGACCGGCGGGTGTTGCCGATGGAGAAGGTCGGCGAACTGCTGGAGGCGCCCTCCGAGTTCTGTCTGGCGATCTCCTATAATCCCGGCTATCAGAGCGTGCTGAAGGATCTCAAACAGTCGACCCGGCAACGCTTCGTCGCGCTGGAATTCGACTATCCCGGCGCGGTCCTGGAGCAGACGATCGTCGAGAAAGAGTCCGGGATCGACGCCGCGCGGGCGCGTCAATTGGTCAAGTTCGCGCACATGACGCGCAATCTGAAAGGACAGGGGCTGGACGAGGGTGCATCGACGCGGTTGCTGGTGCATGCCGCCAAGCTGATCGTCGGCGGGGTGGATCCAGTGGTGTCCTGCCGCAGCGCCATCGCTCAGGCGCTGACGGACGACCCGGACATGCTCTCGGCGATCAATGAATTGAGCGCATCGCTGTTTTGACGCGCGGGATGACCGACATTCCCTCACGGACTCGACTCCGCCTATAATAATGAACGATGGCGTCCACTAATTTGCGGCATACTATCCGTCCCACGGCGATTGCGAGTCTGGAGTGTTCATCATGAGGTCGATGTTGTTCCGTCTGGCGGCGCTCGCGGCGTGCGCCATTCTGCTGGTTGGCTGCGAGAAGCCAGCGGGTCCGGCTGCGGGTCCAGGCGCCCAGATGCCGACGCCCGAGGTCTCGGTCGTGACCGCCCAGGCTCAATCGGCACCGCTCACCCGCGAACTGGTCGGCCGGCTGGCGGCGACCCGCACCGCGCAAGTGCGGGCGCGGGTGGCGGGCATCGTCCTCGATCGGACCTATCCCGAAGGCACTGACGTCAAGCAGGGCCAGATTCTGTTCCAGATCGACCCGGCCCAGTTGCAGGCCAAGCTCAATGCCGAGGAAGCCGCCCTGGCCAAGGCCGAGGCGGACGCGGTCAACGCTGCCCTGACCGCCAGCCGCTATGCCGAACTGCGCGAGAAAAAGACCATCTCGCAACAGGATGTCGACACCGCTCAGGCGGCCGAGCGCACCACGGCGGCGGCGGTCAAGCAGGCGCGTGCCATGGTGGACACCGCCCGGCTCGATCTGAGTTACGCCACCGTGCGCGCGCCCATCGCCGGACGCGCCGGGCGCGCGCTGGTGACCGAGGGCGCACTGGTCGGCCAGGGCGAGGCCACGCTGTTGACGACGGTCGAACAGATCGATCCGATCTATGTCAATTTCAGCCAGTCGGTCCAGGAACTCACCGAATTGCAGCGCGAGGCGGCCGGCGCCCAAGGCACGAAAACACCCGCCGCCAAGGCAAAAGTCGAAGTTCTGCTGCCCGGCGGGACGACCTATCCCGAAGCCGGCGCGGTGGATTTCTCCGATCTGGCGGTCGATCCGGGCACTGGCGCCGTTTCGCTGCGCGCCACCGTGCCCAATCCGCGCCGCGTGTTGCTGCCGGGGATGTTCGTCACGCTTCGTCTGACCGTGGGTCAGTTGGACCATGCCTTCCTGCTGCCGCACGCCGCGTTGTCCCGCGATGCCAAGGGTGCGTCGGTGATGGTTCTGGAGGCCGACGGCAAGGTGGCTCAACGTCAGGTCGAGACCCACGGCATGACGCGCACCGAGTGGATCCTGACCGGCGATCTGGCCGATGGCGACCAGGTCATCGTCGCGGGCCTGCAGAAGGTCAAACCGGGCGCCATGGCGAAGGCGGCCCCAGCCGACCGACCAGCCGACGCCAAAAAGGGAGCATAGAGACCTGTTTGCAGATAGAGCCCCCTCTCACCTGCGCCGTTCGCTTTTGGATGACTGAAACGCCTGCTCAATGGGCTCGAATCATCCAGACAACTGACAACTGACAACTGACAACTCGATCCCATGCCACGTTTCTTCATCGACCGTCCCATCTTCGCCTGGGTCATCGCGATCCTCATCACCCTGGGCGGCACCGTCGCCATCTTCAAGCTGCCGGTCTCGGCCTATCCGCCGATCGCCCCGCCGCAGGTCAGTATCAGCACCTCCTATCCGGGCGCGAGCGCGGAGGTCGTCGAAAAAACCGTCGTCTCGGTCATCGAGCAGCAGCTCACCGGCGTCGATAATTTGCTTTATTTCGACTCCACCTCGCGCTCCAATGGCTCGGCGCAGATCACCCTGACCTTCGAGACCGGCACCGATCCCGACATCGCCCAAGTGCAGGTCCAGAATCGCCTGAGCGTGGCCGAGTCGCGCCTGCCCGAGGAAGTGGTGCGCAACGGCATCACCGTGGCCAAGGCCAATAACGACTTCCTGATGGTGGTCGCGCTCAAGTCCACCGATCCGGCCATCGACAGCAATGCCTTGGACAACCTGATCGCCGCGCAGATTCTCGACCCGATCCGGCGTTTGGCGGGGGTGGGCGGGGCGACCCAGTTCGGTTCGGGCTATGCCATGCGCATCTGGCTCGACGCTGACAAACTGCGCGGCTATGGACTGAGCGCCGCCCAGGCGCTGAACGCGGTGCGCGCCCAGAATATCCAGGTGGCCGCCGGCTCCATCGGTGCCGAGCCGGCCCTGCCCGGTCAGGGGTTTACCGCCTCGGTCAGCGCCGCCAGTCGGTTCACCAGCGCCGGGGAGTTCGGCGACATCATCCTGCGCGCCAATGCCGACGGCAGTCATGTGCAACTCAAGGATGTCGCGCGCATCGGTCTGGGGGCCGAGTCCTTCGGGCGCGAGGTGCATCTGGCCGGGGACGCGGTCGCCGGTTTCGCCATTCAGCTCGCCCCCGAGGCCAATGCGCTGGACGTGGCCGAGGCGGTGCGTACCAAGATGGACGAACTGGTCCGCTATCTCCCCGATGGCGTGGGCTGGGTCACGCCTTACGACAGCACGCAGTTCGTGCGGATCTCGATTCAGGAAGTGGTCAAGACTCTGGCCGAGGCGGTGGTGCTGGTGTTTCTGGTCATGCTGCTGTTCCTGCAGAATCTGCGCGCGACCCTGATCCCGACCCTGGTGGTTCCGGTCGCCATTACCGGCGCCTTCGCCGGCATGTATCTGGCGGGTTTTTCAATCAATGTCCTGAGCCTGTTCGGGCTGGTGCTCGCCATCGGCCTAGTAGTGGACGATGCCATCGTGGTGGTCGAGAACGTCGAGCGGCTGATGACCGAGGAAGGTTTGTCGCCGAAAGAGGCGGCGCGCAAGGCGATGGATCAGATCACCGGCGCGGTCATCGCCATGACGATGGTGCTGGCGGCGGTCTTCATTCCGATGGCGCTGGTCGGCGGCAGCGTGGGCGTCATCTATCGTCAGTTCTCGCTCACCATCGCCATCTCCATGGGCATTTCCGCGCTCATGGCCCTGAGTTTCACCCCGGCGCTCTGCGCCACCCTGCTGCGACCGGTCCATGACAAACAGCCAAATTGGTTCCTGCGCGGTTTCAACACTGGCTACGGCTGGGTCGCGCGCGCCTATCTGGCGCGGGTCGGCGGTGCGATCCGCCACGCCCCGCGCTGGATGGTCGCCTTCATCGCGCTGGTGATCGTCGCCGGGTATCTCTACGTCAAACTGCCGACCAGCTTCCTGCCGGAAGAAGATCAGGGCTACGCCTTCGCCATCATTCAGTTGCCCCCCGGCGCCAACATGCAGCGCACCGCGGCGGTTCTGAAGGAGATGGAATCGATCCTCAAGCGGCATCCGGCGGTGGATCGGGTGCTGCATGTGGCCGGTTTCAGCTTCGTGGGTCAGGGCGAGAACGTGGGCCTGGGCTTCATCCGGCTGAAGGATTGGGACGAGCGCACCGATCCGGCCGAGCAGATCGAGGCGTTCATTCCGGCGGCCAATGGCATGCTGCAATCCATCCAGGGCGCGCGCATCTTTGTGGTCAACATGCCGACGATCCGGGGGCTGGGGCGCTTCGGCGGTTTCGACTTCCGGTTGGAGGATCGCGCCGGTCTCGGGCATGACTCCTTGATGCAGGCGCGTAACGCGCTGCTCGGGGCGGCGGGTCAGAATCCGGTCCTGGCCGGGGTGCGACCCAATCAACTGGAGGACGCGCCGGAGGTTCAGCTCACGGTGGATCGTCTTCAGGCGCAGTCGATGGGGCTCGACCTTGGGGACATCTACAGCGCCATCCAGCTCATGCTGGCGCCGGTCTACGCCAATGACTTCAACTATCAGGGGCGCGTGCTCAAGGTGCTGTTGCAGGCGGACGCCGCCTATCGCAGTCGCCCGGAAGACCTGGATCGCTATTACATCCCGAGCAGTCAGGGCGGGCTCGACGACATGGTCCCACTGAGCAGCGTGGTCACGCCCACCTGGGGCACCGCCCCGCCGGCCATCGACCACTACAACGGCTATGGCGCCATCCAGATCAACGGCGGCGCGGCCCCCGGACACAGCTCCGGTCAGGCCATGGCGGCGATGGCGTCGATCGTCGAAAACGACCTGCCGTCAGGCATCGGCTACGAATGGTCCGGCGCCTCGCTGCAGGAGATCATCTCCGGACAACAGGCGCCGATCCTGTTCGCGCTCTCGCTGCTGGTGGTCTTTCTGGCGCTCGCCGCGCTCTACGAGAGCTGGTCGATCCCGGCGGCGGTGATGCTGGTGGTTCCGCTGGGCATGCTGGGCGCGCTCAGTTTCACCTGGCTGCGCGGGCTGGAGAACGATGTCTATTTCAATGTCGGACTCATCGCCGTCATCGGTCTTTCGGCCAAGAACGCCATTCTGATCATCGAGTTCGCCAACACCCTGCGCCAGTCCGGGCACAGTCTGTTGGAGTCCACCCTGGAAGCCTGCCGACTGCGTTTCCGGCCCATCCTCATGACCTCCATCGCCTTCATCCTGGGCGTCACCCCGCTGGTCATCTCCACCGGCGCGGGCGCCAACAGCCGTCACGCCATCGGCACCGGCGTCATGGGCGGGATGGTCGGCGCGACCCTGCTCGGAGTGCTGTTCGTCCCGGTCTTTTATGTCGTCGTGCGGCGATTGATGGGGGATAAGTTGCAATAGCTTCGGGTTTGGCATCGACGCCGACACCGCCGATCTCCACGGCGGTTCGGCGGGCAAGGGTTGTCGCCCACGTTCGTACGCCAGCGATTGCTGGCCACCGAGCCGTTCGATCAGTATCCGGATCTGGTCATGGCGCTCCCGGATGTACCCACTATTGATGATTAGAGGAGCCAGGCTGCGCCATCGCCCAGAGACAGCAGGCAGATACGCAATTGCGCCCCTAACCAGCGGGTTGCACACTCCTGAGCATGCCAATGTCAAGCAACCGAGAGGGATACCCAATGGCCGCCAATGCACGGGTAGAGGCTCGCATCGACGGTGACGTGAAAGAGGAAACGACCGCTGTCCTGGCGGCGATGGGACTGACCATTTCCGACGCGGTGCGCCTGATGCTGACGCGCGTGGCACAAGAGCACGCCCCCCCTTCGATCCGCTGATTCCCAACCCCGAAACGATCGAGGCGATGAAGGAAGAACGTCGCGGCCAACTGCGGTCTTTCGACTCCGTGGACGACCTGATGGCCGATCTCGATGCGGACGATTGAGCAGACGACTTCTAGCTGGCCCAGCGATCCGAGGTACGCGAGATCGCCGGCCAATATGAGTTGGTGCAACCGTCCGAAGCGCGCGAGGCAACGCAGCCCATCGAGCGCCGCTATAGCGCGATTGAGGCGAAAGTCCGTCTGCATCAAGCCGAATTCCGCGAGCTTGTGCTTTCCGCCTACGGCCGGCGCTGTTCGGTTTCGGGCTTGCCCATCCCGGAACTGCTGCAAGCCGCGCACATCATCCCGGACCGCGACGAGCGCGGACAGCCGGAGATCACCAACGGAATCTGTCTCTCGATCCTGCACCACACCGCTGCCGACCGAAATCGGTTGGGCATCGACCCGGACGGGCGGATCGTCATCGCTGACTCCGTACTCAGGCAGCACGATGGACCGACGTTGGAGGCGGGGATCAAGGGGTTGCACGGCCAGAAAATTCGCCTTCCTCGTCATGATGGCGATCGGCCCAATCGGGATTATCTGGCTGAACGATTTGAGGCGTTTCGGCGGGTGGCGTGAGAGTATGGAGATCGTTCACGACATAGGGGGATGGGGAATCAATGAAACAGCAAACACTGTGTAATCGCTGTTTTGGATCATAGAACGGATAATGAGGACACGATGTCAACAAAACTCTTTGCACGCTTCCGCGAAGCGATCCTCGCCGAGCAGAGTAGCCCGGTCACCAAGGGTGCGTCGGGGCCGCTTCCGCCTGACTTGCTACTGGAACGCGATGGAACCTTGTCGATTTATTACGCGCCTTGCGACTACACCAACCCCGAAGCAAGAGTCGTCCTCCTCGGAATTACACCTGGCCTCACACAAGCCTCCAACGCCATCCAGGCCGTGCGTGCCGCAATGGCGAGCGGCTTCACGGGTCAGGAAGCAATGCGGCGTGCGATGCGTTCGGCCGGATTCAGCGGTAAGATGCGTCCCGCGCTCGTCAAGATGCTCGACGCGGTCGGGCTGCAGAGCCATCTCGGAATCGCAACCAGTGGAGAACTCTTCGAGACCAAGGCCGACTGGCTTCAGAGCGCGTCCGCCATCGTCTTCCCTGTCTTCAAGGATGGCAAAGACTACAATGGAACGCCAGAGATGACAGGTCATCCCATGCTGACGCGCTACCTGACATCCCATCTCGCTCCGCTCATCGAAACCTTGTCACACGCCATCTTTATCCCGCTCGGACCCAAGCCATCGGCTGCGTTGGAGTGGGTCGCACGGCAGCATGGTCTGCGCCCCGCCCGCGTGTTGCACGGCATGCCACACCCTTCCGGCGCCAATGCCGAACGGATCGCCTATTTTCTGGGTGAGAAGCCGCGCGAGAAGCTGTCAGCAAAGACCAATCCCGACAAACTCGATCAGGCCAAGCGCGAGATCATTCGGTTGCTACACATCTGAACGTCGCTCGCACCCTGGCCAGAGAGCAACGGGGCTAAATGCCCATGTCGTTTCGTCTGGCCATCCCAATCGCTCCCTCGACCCTGCCCGCCATCATCATGACAACCCAAAGCCGCACTTATCTTACTCGTCTGCACCTAGAAAACTTCAAGAGCATCAAGGGGCCTAGTCAGCTAAATTTTGCGCCGATCACCTTGTTGTTTGGTCCAAATTCGGCCGGGAAGAGTTCTGTTTTTGATGCGATTCGACAGGTCGGCACCCTATGCAGAGCCGGCGATCCAATATTATTCGACGGCCCGCTACGCCGTGCCGTGCATAATCATGATCATCGTCTTGACATGAGCATCGGCGTCTCTGCGTTCGTTTCTTCTCTTCCACCTCCGATTGGCGCGAAAACTCGAAGCGCAATCACGAACGATTTTGCCGAGCAGCACCCGCGTCTCGTTAAGTCTTTCTATTCCGTTTCCGGCGATGATCGCACACAAGCAGAAATAGACGTGCGCTTCACAATGGAATTCGATCAGGATAAAAATACCAGAATTTCATGGCTTCTCATGGATGAGAAATATATTGGTGACTTTGGTCTTGAGTATGGTCTTGAGTATGAACGCGGCTCTTATGGTTTTTCATGGGTGACTGAGATTTCAGTTAATTCCGTTTTGCTGATAGTGCTAACATCATATTCCATCTATTACAATCAAGATCACCAAATACTCAAAGATCTAGATGCCGAACTAGAACCGTTCGGTTACAACCTCCAAACTCTCCATGATCTTTTTTGGGGTGCAAAGAACATTAATGAATTTTTTGTTGTGATGAGCTTACATGAGTTCCGCAGGGGAGAATTTACGGTAGATGACGAGATGCTCCTCGGCTTTTATGATGGAAAAATTCCCTACGACGAGTTCCGGCGACTCTTTTTCATATGGCGTGGCCTGCAGAATTTCCTTGTTCATACTCCGCTTGACCTCATTGCTAATGCGGTCGATAGCTTCCTTCATTTGGGTCCGGTCAGAAAGATTCCGCAGCAAGAAGATCTGACTTTCCTGGTGCGAGACGATTCTATTTATGCGACAATCCAAGGTCAATCAGAATGGAATTGGGTTGATGGGGGCAAGGCATGGTATACGATCGCGAGGGACTTTAATGAGAGGCTAGAAACTGGCGACATCGAAATAGACGGGATAATATCTGCAGGTACAACTGATTTTACGGAACTGGATACGTACAAAAGCTATCTAGCTAATAGGAGAGAAAAAGCTCGCAAAAAAGCTGAAGCACACGATTCAAAAAGTTACCCCGGAATCGCGTTGGGCATGATTAATGATTGGCTGTGCTCTCCACAAAGACTCGGCCTGAAACACCGACTTCTTGTCACCCTCTCCGAATATAAATCTACGTTTTTGTATCCATCACTTGATGGATTGAAAATCGGGGACACCGCAGCCATCCCACAAAGAATCGTTCTATTGAGACTTATTGACGAGTCCCTGTCTATGCCGGTCAACTTTAACGAAGTCGGTGCGGGGATACCTCAGATCATTCCCGTTCTCGCAGTTGGATTGCTGTCTCCACAGTCTTTTATCGAGCAGCCAGAATTGCATCTTCATCCGAAGCTACAGACTGAGATCGGTGATTTTTTCGTGACCTGCATGAATCGTTTTGGTCACTTTTTCGTTCTGGAAACGCACAGCGAGCATTTGGCGCTTAGGCTACTGCGACGAATTCGGGAAACCACGAATTCACACATCAAGCATTTAGATTATCAACTGAAAGCAGAGGATGTGGCGTTCTTTTTCTTCGACTCACAAGAAGATGGCACCGAAATTGTTGAACTCCGTGTGTCAGCCGATGGGGAATTCCTGGATCGGTGGCCGAAGGGCTTTTTTGCCGAGCGAGAAGCGGAGCTGTTTTCTGACGATGATTAAGAAATTTGCGATTGAGCCGACAGCCATAACACGTTGGAACGATTTCCGTTATGTGATGGAGAAACTCGGGTTTTCGGAAGGTCGAGTATTGGCGACTTACCCTAAAGGCTGGATACGTTCTGTTATCGATAATCTTGACGGACTCGGAGAAATCGAACGTAAAAAGTTCATCGAAAAGCTACGGCTTTACAAAGAAGATCGAATCATTTCTTCAGCGATCTCCTTCCAGCCGGAAATATCATGGCAGAGAAACGCGTGTGCAAATCTAAGTGAGTTCCACCGCGTGATTCTTGATGCCGGTGCCGATCAAAGTTTCCCGACGGAAATTGGGAAGGTTAATGAAATCGATGAAGCGTTCTTCGATGTTCCACGAGAGATCTGTTGCCTCAATACAGTAGACGGTCTTACTTTTCCCGCCGAACTGCTTTTGAATCAGGCGGCGGAAGTCGCGCTCGTTGACCCCTACTTCAAGCCTGATATTAAGGGTTGTTTGCTGGTTCTTGCGAAGTTCGCAGAACTTGCTCGCTCTGGGAAGCGATTCGAACGCTTCTACATTTATATACACTCAGATTCAGTGCCAAAAGATCGTGGTTGTTCTGGCGCCGCACAGATCGAGCGGCTTTGTCAGGGTGAAACGCTCAAGGGGTTGACCTTCGTCTTCCGCGTCATCGATCCTTCTCTGTCAGAAAACGCATTCCATGCGCGCTATCTTTTAACCAAGCATGGCGGTCTTAGGTACGACAAGGGTTTTCGAGCAGCAGTCGATCCAGAGATGGTCGACATCTCGATTTTGGATCGCAGGATCCATTCTTTGCTTGTTAAGAGTTACCTATCGGCTCAAGTGATGCCGTCCGTGGTTGACACCTGGAGTTGGCATTTCAGATGATTTGGCATCAGTGCTCACTCTGTGAGCAGAGATAATTTATCCAGCCCCGATCTGTCCAAGTGCGTCCGGCTGGCGCGTTATCATCGTTTGGGAATGTGCCCTGTGAGGAAAGCGCAGACAGGATCTGATGTCCGTCATCAATGCCTGCGAGCGGTTCCTGAATCGCCCGGAGATTCGCGGCGCAATGATCGAGGGATCGGGCTGAAGATGCGGCGACGGGTCGAGCTGGTCGACCAAGATTTGCCCTGCATGGTGGTTTCACCCGGCGAACGCTGCCATTGGTGGCTGCCTCTAAAATGCTTAACGCTGTTCAACTGGAGAAACCTCGCATGCAACCGGAATTCTGGCTCGAACGCTGGCGGCGCGGCGAAACCGGCTGGCATCTGCCGGAGATCAATCTGCATCTGCGCGAATTCTGGCCCCGGCTCGGCTTGCCGTCGGCGCTTCAGGTCTTTGTCCCGCTGTGCGGCAAGGCCCTGGATCTGCTGTGGCTGGCGAGCCAGGGACACCGGGTGCTCGGCGTGGAGATCAGCCAGCAGGCAGTGGAGGAATTTTTCGCGGAGGCCGGACTGGTTCCCGAGATCACCGAGTCGGGGCCGCTGCGTCGCTATCGCGCCGATGAACTCACCCTGCTGTGCGGCGATTTCTTCGACCTGACCCCGGACCATCTGCGGGAGGTCGGCGCGGTCTATGATCGCGCCTCGCTGATCGCCCTGCCGCCCGAGCTGCGATCCCGGTACGCGGCGCACTTCAAGACTCTGGTACCGAGCGCGGCCCCGAGCCTGCTGATCACGCTCGACTACGATCAAAGCCAGATGGCGGGACCACCCTTTTCAGTGCATCGCGAAGAGGTCGAGCGTCTGTTTGCCGACCGCTACGCGATCACCGAACTGACGCGCTTCGATGCGCTCGACGACTCGCCCAATTTTCGCCGACGCGGATTGACCGCGCTCGCGGAGGAGGTGTGGCGGCTCGATCCTCGGGG
>NZ_CAIPNF010000501.1 GCF_903866365.1 uncultured Thiocystis sp. | reverse complement strand
GCCACGCTGTACGGTCTGTCGTCCGTCCAGTTGGGCGCGCTGACCAGCGTCCAGGTCAGCGGCTTCAACACCAGCGCCGTGCTCAACCTGTCCACCGACCAGGTGGTCGCGCTCGGCACCGATCTCGGCGGCCTCAACACCACGCAGGTGCAGGTTTTGACCACCGCCCAAGCCGCCGCACTGACCAGCGCCCAGATACAGGCTCTGACCAGCGCCCAGATTGGTGCCTTTAGCACTGCCGCTATCGCTGCACTGGGCGACACTCAGATCCAGGCGATCGAAACCCGAGACATCTCCGGACTCAAGACCACTCAGATCCAGGCGCTGCTTGATACCCAGGTCGATGCCTTGACTAACGATCAGATCATCGCCCTGACCACCAGTCAGGCTGCGGCGTTGAGCACGGCGGCGGTAACAGCCCTGAGCACCAGTCAGATATCGGTCATGGAGACCCGCGATCTGGCAGCCTTCACGGTCAGTCAGGTCCAGTCGCTGAAGACCACTCAAATCGTCGCCCTGACGGGCAGTCAGGTCGGGGCGCTGACCACGACCCAGTTCTCCAACCTGGATACGGCACAACTGTCGGCGATTGAGGTCGGGGATATCGCGTCCCTGACGACCCGCCAAATCGCGTCTATGACGGACACGCAGGCATCCAAACTGACCACCTCGCAGGTCGATGCCTTGGATACTGCACAGGCGGCGGCGCTGACAGTCGGCGCGATTGCAGCCATGACCACTGCGCAAATCGTGGCGCTGGGTGCCGATATCGCCGGTCTCAAGACCACGCAGATCGTCGCCCTGACTACGGCCCAGACGGCAAACTTGACCAACGCGCAGCTTGGTGCCCTGACCACCCGCCAGATGGTAGCGATCGACGCGGCAGACCTTGCGGCCCTGAGTACCACCCAACTGGGAGTTTTGATGGGCAGCGTAACGACCGCCCAGGTCAGTATTGGCTCTTTGAATACTGCACAGCTTGCTGCCTTGGCTTCGCCGATCATGCTCGACCTTGATCGCGACGGCATTGAGACGCTGAGTCTCAACCCGGGCGTTCAATTCGATCTAAGGGCGACGGGGCAGGCGACGCGCAATGGATGGGTCGGTCCCGACGACGGTCTGTTGGTCCGCGATCTTAACGACAATGGCAGGATCGACGACGGCACCGAATTGTTCGGTACCGCCACCCGTCTGGCCAATGGCGAGAAGGGTGCCGAGGGTTATGTCGCGCTGCGCGAGCTGGATAGCAACGGCGATGGCGCCATCACGGCGGCAGACGAAGCCTGGTCCGAGCTGAAGGTCTGGCAGGACAGCAATTCGGATGGCGTGAGTCAGGCGGGTGAGTTGAAGAGCCTCACCGATGACATCGGCATCAAGAGGCTGGATCTGAACGCACAGACCCCGTTCGATAGCAACGGCAACCCGGTCTATAACAACGGTAACTGGGTGGGACTGGTCTCCAGCTTCGAGACGCTGGATGGTCAGACGCACGAGATGGCGGATGTCTGGTTCAAAGTCGAAACAGCAGAGGTGCAGACGGCGGGAGACGATCTGCGGACCCAGGTCAGCGACATGGTGCAGGCGATGGCCGAGTTTGCGACCGGCACCGGGACACCGACTGGCACGACCGTTTCGCTGACCGACACGTCCGATCAGACGACCGGCTTTGCCGCGCATGTGGCGATCATCGCGACGACGCTCACCAACTTCATGCAAAGCAACCCGGACTTCGGAATCAACGCCGGAATGTCGCTCGCCTCGGCATCGACGCTGCAGGAGCCTGGTAAGTCACAGACGGATCTCCTGGCCGTATCGCCTATGCTCACGTCTTCGTCGTGATCTGAGGCGGCAGGGACGAACAGCGATCAGGCCTTCGGGCCTGATCGCTTTTTCATTTTCAAGCTGAACTTTATGAGCCGACTCTTAGACCGCAGCCCCCGAAGCAATTCCGGCCCTGCCGCTCCAATAGCCATCGCTGAGTCCGCTGGGGCACCATTCGCGCAGTCTGGCCATACCCTGATCAAGATCCAGATCGCCAGTCAGCGCGTCGGCAAAGACCTTGACGATGTCCGCCGTGCGATTGGATTGCGGGCTGATCCGCAGCAACTCGACGCCAAGTTGGGTGATTTCATCCAGCGCGGACAGCAGGTTGTGGGTGGTCGCGGATTGGGTCTGGATGCCGTTGAGCGCGAGAAAGGGGACGCCTTCCTGGGTAGAGACCAACAGGCCGTCCGGATATTCGCCACAACAAAATTGGCAGTCGTCCTTGCTCAGATTGCGGTTGTAGGCAGTGAAGCAGCGGGCGGAATAGGCCAGCGGAAGTCGTCCGTAGGCGAATAGCTCGCACTCCACGCCGCTCGGGCGTGTCTTGATGAGCGCGGTGGTCGTCTCGCGCCCGAGTTCGACCGGCAGCACCCAACGCTTGAGTCCCCGTTGGGCGAGAAAGGCGAGCGTGCGCTGGTTGTAGAGATTGATGGAATGACCGGTCACGAAGGGTCGACCCTCCAGATAATCCAGGCCCGCGAGGTCGTTGGCCTCGATCAAAAAGCGCTCGTCGGCACAGAGACGTTGCAGGGTTTTGAGTTCGCCGTCGGATTCGATCAGGGCCAGGGTGGAGATGACCGGCTCCTTGCCCGCGGCGGCGACGCGCTCGGCCAGCTCCCAATAGTCCTCGGGGCGCAGCAGTCGACGCTTGGAGCAGATGGTCTCGCCCAGGTAGATGACATCCACCGGCGTTTCGAGCATTTCGGCGTAAAAATCCAGCACCAGTTCGCGCGGCCAGTGATAGAGGATCGGACCGAGCGTGAGACGCGGGCGGTTCTGTGAAGTTGTTGGCATGGGTCAGGGGAAGTTATCAGTTATCAGTTATCAGTTGTCAGCTATCGGTGATCAGTTGGTGTTGTCTGACAACTGACAACCGACAACCGATACCTCAAAGAGCTAGTGCCAGGGCCGATGATAGGGCCCGATCGTGGTCTGCGCGCCCTCGGACACCTGGGCCAGGATCTGGTGCCAGCTTTCCTTGGGGCGGAACGCCCGAGGATTGCGCTGGCAGGCGTCGATCGCCTCGCGCCAGACCTGGGTGACCTGCGACACATAGCGGGTGCTGCGTTGGCGGCCCTCGATCTTGATGGCGCTGACCCCGGCGGCCAGGATGCCGGGCAGGATGTCGAGCGTATTCAGACTGGTCGGCTCCTCGATGGCGTGACGCAGTTCGCCGGCGACATCATAACGTCCCTTGCACAGCGTCGGGTAACCAGCGGGTTCGTCGTGCGAGCGGCGCTCGATCAGGACGCCGCCGAGCCGGGTTTCCTGCCCCTTGGGGGTGTCGCGCCATTCGACATGCGCGGCCGGCGAGCAGGCGCCATAGGTATTGGGCGATTGACCGCAGGCATAGGAGGACAGCAGACAGCGCCCCTCGACCATCACGCAGAGGCTGCCGAAGCCGAAGATCTCGACCGGTACCGGCGCCTCCTGAATCAGATGCGCGACCTGGGCCAGCGACAGCACGCGCGGCACCACGACCCGCTTGATGCCGAAGTGACGGTGCATGAAGCGGATTGCCGCCGGGTTAGTGGCCGAGCCCTGGACCGACAGATGCAGATTGACGTTGGGATAACGCTCGGCGGCATAGTCGAGCACGCCCATGTCGGCGAGGATGATGGCGTCCACGCCCAGATCCGCGGCGCGGTCGACGGCGGCGGTCCAGCGTTCCCAGCCGTTGGGCTGCGCATAGGTGTTGATGGCGACGAAGACCTTGACCTTGCGGTCATGGGCATAGTTCAGACCCTCGCGGATCTGCTTGTCGTTGAAGTTCAGACCGGCGAAATGACGGGCGTTGGTGTCGTCGCGAAAGCCGATATAGACGGCATTGGCGCCTTGATCGACGGCCGCCTTGAGCATCGGCAGATTGCCGGCGGGACAGACGAGTTCCATGGTGAAGGCTCTCTTACGGGTCAGCCAATGCTGACAAGTTTCGGAAGGGATAGTGCCGCGACCCGGTCGCCCTGGTGGGCGTCGCGGCGGAACAACTCGGCCTCGATCGCGTTCAGGACCGCCCATTTCTGGCTGCACCAGTCGGGCGCCAGCAGAATATCGCGGGGCGCGGTTCCGGTCAGGCGATGATAAATCACCGCTGGCGGGGTGCGCTCGACCAGATCGGCGCAGATCGTCACATAGTCGTCCAGCGTCAGCGGCTGATACTCGCCGCGTTTCCAATCGATGGCCAGACGGGTGTGACGCACGACATGCAGCGGATGCAGCTTCAGCCCTTCCACGCCGAGTTCAAGCACGCGGTCGAGGCTGGAGATCGCCGCCTCGCGTCCCTCGCCGGGCAAGCCGACGATCAAATGGGTGCAGACCGGGATCCCGCGCCGATGGGCGGCGATGACAGCGGTGCGATAATCGGCGAAATCATGGCCGCGGTTGACGCGCTCCAGGGTGCGGTCGTCGGCGGATTGCAGCCCGAGTTCCAGCCAGATTTCCTTGCCCTTTGCCCGATAGCTGGCCAGTAGGTCCAGCACGGCGTCCGGCACGCAGTCCGGGCGGGTGCCGATCGAGAGCCCGATCACGTCCGGATGGATCAGCGCGCTGTCGTAGCGCTCGCGCAGCGCGTCCACCGGATCGTAGGTGTTGGTATACGCCTGAAAATAGGCCATGAAGCGCCGCGCCCCAGTGCGCTTGGCGAGCACGGCGCGTCCGGCATCGAGTTGGGGTGCGATGGGTGCCTGACTCTCGGCGTTCGGGCTGAAGGAGACATTGTTACAGAAGGTGCAGCCGCCGTGACCCTTGGCGCCGTCACGGTTCGGGCAGGTAAACCCGGCGTGGAGCGCGAGCTTATGCACCCGCTGACCGTAACGCTTCAGCAGGTACTGACCAAAGGTGTTGACGCGATCACTAAGGATGCGATGTGGAGCGGGGGGGGAGGGCATCTGTGCAAACCTAACCGCGTGGGGCGATGAACCGTTTGATCCAGGTCAAGCGAATGGCAATTCAGGTTTTCGAGATGCAGATGCTGATATGGCGCTGAAGCCGAGGCTGCCTTGACAGGCATGATGTCAATGATAACAATGATCGCATTGATATCAATGTAGGGAAGGCCCATGGCCGCCTTGACCATTCGTAACGTGGATGAAGCCACCAAGCAGGCGCTGCGTCTCCGTGCGGCACAGCATGGGGTGTCGATGGAAGAAGAGGCGCGACGCATCCTGAAGGGGGCGCTTGCCCACACCGGCGCGCCATCGCGGCTTGGCCAGCGTTTGCTGGGCCGTTTTGCCGAGATGGCCAGCGAAGAGTTGGTCTTGCCTCGCCGCCAAGCGCCGCGTACACCGCCGAGTTGGGATGAACGGGCATGATGCTGCTCGATACCAACGTGCTCTCCGAGTTCATGCGTCCGCAGCCTGCTGCTCAGGTGGTTGCCTGGCTGGACGAACAGCCCGCCGGTGCTGTCTGGACGAGCGCTGTCAGTCGTGCCGAAATTGAATTGGGTCTGGCGCTGATGCCTCGGGGGAAGCGGCAGGAAGGTTTGAGCCTGGCCGCCCGGGTCATGTTCGAGGAGGATTTTGCTGGGCGCTGCCTGCCGTTCGACGAGATCGCTGCCAGCCACTCTGCACGCATCGTTTCTGTGCGTACTCGATCAGGCCGGCCCATCAGTGTCGAGGATGCGCAGATCGCGGCGATTGCGCTGGCGAATCAGATGTCCCTCGCCACGCGCAACGCCAGTGACTTTGAGTCCATCGACGGCTTGACCGTGATCGACCCTTGGGTGGCGCGCCCATGAGTATTCTGTTATTTGTGCAGCGCAATAAAATCTGAGCCGGCCCGACCTTCATGATGACCGATCACCAGCCCCGCATCCGCGAAATCCCCTACAACTACACCTCCTTTTCCGATCGCGAGATCGTCATCCGTTTCCTTGGCGAACCGATGTGGCGGCTGATCGAGGAACTGCGCGGCAGTCGCCGCACCGGGCGCTCGGCACGGATGCTGTTCGAGGTGTTGGGCGATCTGTGGGTGGTGACCCGCAATCCCTATCTTCAGGATGACCTGCTGGAGAATCTGAAGCGCCGGCGTCTGCTGTTGCAGGCGCTCGCGCATCGGCTCGACCAGTTCGAGTCGCGGCTGAACGACAATCAGGGCGCGGCGGCGCTGCTGGCCGCGGCCAGGGCCGCCGTGAACGATTTCGGCGACTGGTTCGCGTCGGAGCAGCGCCAGCGGACCCAACTGCGCAAGGCGCTCGCCGGCATCACCCGCAAGGACAACCTGGATTTCGGTGGACTGGCGCGCGTCTCGCACGCCACCGACGCGACCGACTGGCGCGTCGAACTGCCTTTCGTGGTCATCTCGCCAGACACCGAGGCCGAGATCGCGGCCATCGTGCGCGCCTGCATCGACTGCGGTCTGACCCTGATCCCGCGCGGCGGCGGCACCGGCTATACCGGCTCGGCGGTGCCGCTGCATCCGCTGACCGCCGTCATCAATACCGAAAAACTCGAAGACCTCTCGGGCGTCGAGCGCATCGCGCTGCCCGGCGTGGCGGGAGCGGTGCCCACGGTGCGCTGCGGCGCGGGCGTGGTGACCCGGCGCGTCTCGGATCTGGCCGACCGTCAGGGTCTGGCCTTCGCGGTCGATCCCACCTCGCAGGATGCCTCCTGCATCGGCGGCAATATCGCGATGAACGCGGGCGGCAAGAAGGCGGTGCTCTGGGGCACGGCGCTGGACAATCTGGCCTCCTGGCGCATGGTCACGCCGGATGCTGACTGGCTGGAGGTGGAACGGCTGGATCACAACCTGGGCAAGATCCATGATCAACCGCTGGCACGTTTTCGCGTCAGTCGCTTTCTGCCGGATGGGATCACGCCCAAGGGCGAGCCCGAGATTCTGGAGATTCCGGGGCCGTCGTTCCGCAAGGCAGGGCTGGGCAAGGACGTGACCGACAAGTTTCTCTCCGGTCTGCCGGGCGTGCAGAAGGAAGGCTGCGACGGTCTCATCACCTCGGCGCGTTTTATCCTGCATCGCATGCCGGACCATGTGCGCACGGTCTGCATGGAATTCTTCGGCACCGATCTGGAGCTGGCCGTGCCGGCGATCATCGAGGTGAAGGATGACATCGCCTCACGAACGGGCGTCCAGATCGCCGGTCTTGAGCATCTGGACGAGCGTTATGTACGCGCGGTGGATTACGCCACCAAGTCGGTGCGGCGCGAACTGCCCAAGATGGTCCTGATCGCCGATCTGGTCAGCGATGACGAAGCGGCGGTGAGCGCTGCCGCCGCGCATGTCGTGGAACTGACCCAGGCGCGCGATGGCGAGGGTTTTATCGCCGTCAGCCCCGAGGCGCGCAAACGCTTCTGGCTGGACCGCGCCCGCACCGCCGCCATTTCGCGGCATACCAACGCCTTCAAGGTCAACGAGGACGTGGTCATTCCGCTGGACCGGCTGGCCGAGTACAGCCGCGGCATCGAGCGAATCAATATCGAGCAGTCGATCCGCAACAAGGACGCCATCCTGGCGGCCGTGCTGGACTCTCTGGAGAGCCTGGACGGCGGCGACGAGGATTCGGACGAAGAAACCGCGATTCTCAAGTCCAAGAGCGCGGTCGCCCGCGCGGCGGTCGGCACGGCGCGCGCCCGCTGGCGGACGATTCTGGACCATCTGGACCAGCCCGCCGCCGACAACCTGGATCTGCTGACCGCGAACGAACAAGGCCGGATGCGCGACCAGGACACCCTGCTCTCGATGCTGCTGCGCCGCGATCTGCGCCAGTCTTACCGAAACGAGGTCGCCGAGCGCCTGAACGACATCTTCGCGGGTCAGGACATGGCCGGAGTGCGCGAACATCTGGTCGATCTTCACCGCCGGATTCGCGACTCGCGCCTGTTCGTCGCCCTGCACATGCACGCCGGCGACGGCAACGTGCATACCAATATCCCGGTCCATTCCTCGGACTACGCCATGCTGCACGAGGCGGATCGGATCGTCGCCCGCATCATGGCGCTGGCGACCGAACTGGGCGGCGTCATCTCGGGCGAGCACGGGATCGGGATCACCAAACTGCAATTCCTGGAGCGCGAGAAGCTGGATGCCTTCGTCGCCTACAAGCAACGGGTCGATCCCGAGGCCCGCTTCAATCGCGGCAAACTGATGCCGGGTTCCGGGCTTCAGGACGCCTATACCCCCTCGCTGCGACTGGTCGAGCAAGAGGCGATCATCCTGGAAGAAACCGAACTCGGGGCGCTGAACGACGACGTGAAGCACTGTCTGCGCTGCGGCAAGTGCAAGCCGAAGTGCATGACCCATGTTCCGCGCGCCAATCTGAGCTATTCGCCGCGCAACAAGATCCTGGGGACGGGGCTCATCGTCGAGGCGTTTCTCTACGAGGAACAGACCCGGCGCGGTCTGTCGCTGCGTCATTTCACCGAGATGAACGACGTGGCGGATCATTGCACCGTCTGTCACAAATGTCTGACACCCTGTCCGGTCGATATCGATTTCGGCAACGTGACCATGCGGATGCGCCGCATCCTGGTCGAGCGGGGTCGCAAACGCTTCAACCTCGGCGCCTGGGCGGCCATGCGCTTCCTCAACGCTACCGATCCGCGAGCGGTCCGATTCCTGCGCAGGGGGCTTGCCGAATGGGGCTTCGCGGCCATGAACCGGGCGCATGGGGTGGCGAAATGGCTGCGTCTGACCGCCCGGCGCACCGCGCATCCCGGCGCGACAACCGGCCGGCCGACCCTGCCGGGCCAGGTGCTGGATCTGGTCAGCCGGCCGATCCGGGTCGATCTGCCCAAACGCCTCTTCCGCCATCTGCTCGCGCTGGAGGACCGGACCCAGGTGCCTATCCTGCGCGATCCCAGGGTCGCGGCGGAGGAGACCGAAGCGGTGTTTTATTTTCCGGGCTGCGGCTCGGAGCGGCTGTTCTCGGATGTCGGTCTGGCGACGCTGGCGCTGCTCTGGGAGCAGGGCGCGCAGACCGTGCTGCCGCCGGGCTATCTCTGCTGCGGCTATCCGCAGCGCGCCTCGGGTCTGGAGGCCCGTGGGCGCCGGATCACCATGGAAAACCGCGTGCTCTTCCATCGGGTCGCCAATACCCTGAATTATCTGGACATCAAAACCGTATTGGTGTCCTGCGGAACCTGCATGGATCAACTGCTCCAGTACGAGTTCGAGCGCATCTTTCCCGGCTGCCGGCTGCTGGACATCCATGAATGGCTGATGGAGCAGGGCGTCAGTCTGCACGGCGTCGCGGGCGTTCAATATCTCTATCACGATCCCTGCCATACTCCCATGAAGATCCACGCGCCCATCAAGGTGGCGTGCAGTCTGATCGGTCAGCCGGTCAAACTGTCCGAGCGCTGTTGTGGCGAGGCCGGCACCCTCGGCACGGCGCGCCCGGACATTGCCAATCAGGTGCGTTTTCGCAAGCAGGAAGAACTGACGGCGGGCATCCGCGATCTGACCGGTCGGGAGCGGGTCGAAAACGGCGAGGTCAAACTTCTGACCTCCTGCCCCGCCTGTCAGCAGGGTCTGGCCAAATACCAGGACGACACCGGGCTCAAGACCGATTACATCGTGGTCGAACTGGCCGAACGCCTGCTCGGCGCGGGCTGGCGGGAGCGGTTTCTGGAGCAGGCCAGCGCGGGCGGGATCGAGCGGATACTGCTTTAGGGTTACAAGGCTGGGATCGATGCGCTCGACGCGAATGTTGCGCGGCATCCTTGTAGGGCGAATTCATTCGCCCCTACATCCCCGGTATCCGCGCAACCAACGCGGCGAATGAATTCGCCCCTACAGGCTACAGGCTAAGAGAGATCGACATGGACCCAGCACCTGCACAACTCCCCAAATCGCCCACCGGCATCGACGGGTTGGATGAAATCACCGGCGGCGGCCTGCCCACCGGCCGGCCGACACTGGTCTGCGGTGACGCCGGCTGCGGCAAGACCTTGCTGGCCATGGAGTTCCTGGTGCGTGGCGCGACCCAGTTCGACGAGCCAGGCGTCTTCATGGCCTTTGAGGAGACCACCCAGGAACTGACGCGCAACGTCGCCTCGCTCGGCTTCGACCTGGACGATCTGGTCGAGCGCCGCCAGCTTGCGCTGGACTTCGTCTATATCGAACGCAGCGAGATCGAGGAGACGGGCGAGTTCGACCTGGAGGGTCTGTTCGTCCGGCTCGGGTACGCGATTGACACGATCGGCGCCAAACGGGTGGTGCTGGATACCATCGAATCGCTCTTCTCCGGACTGCCCAACCCACTCATCCTGCGCGCCGAGCTGCGCCGTCTCTTTCGCTGGCTGAAGGACAAGGGCGTGACCGCCATCATCACCGGCGAGCGCGGCGCGGGACTGCTCACCCGCCAGGGTCTGGAGGAGTATGTCTCGGATTGCGTGATCCTGCTCGATCACCGGGTCGAGAATCTGATCTCCACGCGACGGCTGCGCGTGGTCAAGTACCGCGGTTCGACCCACGGCACCAACGAATATCCCTTCCTGATCGACGAGCACGGTCTTTCGGTGCTGCCGGTCACCTCGCTGGGCCTGGAGCACACCGCTTCCGAGGAGCGCGTCTCCACCGGGATCCCGCGCCTCGACGCGATGCTGAGCGGGGCAGGCTTCTATCGCGGCAGCAGCATCCTGGTCTCGGGAACTGCGGGGACGGGCAAGTCCAGTGTGGCCGGGCATTTCGCCGAGGCCGCCTGCCGGCGCGGCGAGCGGGTGCTCTATTTTGCCTTCGAGGAATCGCCCAGTCAGATCCAGCGCAATCTGCGCTCGGTGGGGATCGACCTTGCGCCCTGGGTCCGGCAGGGCCTGCTAGAATTCAAGGCGAATCGACCCACGTTCACCGGGCTGGAAACGCACCTGGCGACCATGCACAAGACAATTCACACCTTCGGTCCGCGGATCGTGATCCTGGATCCGCTGAATAGTTTCATCAGTGCGACCAATGAGATCGAGGTCAAATCGATGCTGATGCGACTGATCGATTTTCTCAAGCTCAATCAGATCACCGGCTTTTTCACCAGCCTGACGATGGGCGGCAGCGCGCTGGATCGCACCGATGCCGGCATCTCCTCCCTGAGCGATACCTGGCTGCTGCTGTTCGCGGTCGAGACCGGCGGCGAGCGCACTCGCGCCTTGAGCATCCTCAAGTCGCGCGGCATGGAGCACTCGAATCAAAACCGCGAGTTTCTCATTACCTCGCACGGCGTCCAGCTTCGGGACGTCTACCTCGGTCCTGGGGGCGTCCTGACCGGCTCGGCGCGCCTGGCGCGGGAGGCGGAGGACACGGCTGAGCGCTTGGCGCGCCAGCAGGAGATCGATCTCCGGCGGCGTGAGCTGGAGCGCCAGCGCGCGCTGATGGATGCGCAGGTCGCGGCCATCCGCGCCGAATTCGAGGCACGGGAGGCCGAGACCCTGGCCCTGATCGAGCGCGAGCAGGGGCGTGAGGCACAACTGGCGCGCGAGCGGGTCGAGATGGCCTGGAGCCGCAAGGCCGACGCGGCGCCGACAGTGGCGGAGGATCCTTCATGAACGAATCCACGACCGGGTCGCGGGACGTCCCCTCTGGAGCCGACCCCGCGGATGCGTTGTCCGAGATCTGGACGCTGCGGCTCTATGTGGCCGGTCAGACGCCGAAATCCATCACCGCCTTCGCGAACCTCAAGACGCTCTGCGAAGAACACCTGGCCGGACGCTACCGGATCGAGGTGATCGACCTGCTGGAGCAGCCTCAGCTCGCGGCTGGCGATCAGATCCTGGCCATCCCGACCCTGGTGCGCAAGCTCCCCGAGCCGGTGCGCAAGATCATCGGCGATTTGTCGAATACCGAGCGCGTCCTGATCGGGCTGGATTTGCTGCCGCGCGCTGAGGATTAGTCCAACTTGTTGCGATGTCGAGCCTGCCATGCCAACCATGAAACCGCCCGATTCGGATGCGACCACCGACCAGGCTGCGGCCCCGCCACCATCACCGCCGGCCTTTGTCCTGCGGCTCTATGTGGCCGGCGCGACGCCGAAATCCGTGCGCGCCATCGCCAACCTCAAGCGGATCTGCAAAGAGCACCTGCAAGGGAATTACTCGCTCGAAGTCATCGACCTCTATCAGCGACCTCAGTTGGCCAAGGGTGAGCAGATCATCGCCGTGCCGACCCTCATCAAGGCGCTGCCGCTCCCCTTGCATCGGATGATCGGCACCCTCTCGGATACGGAACGGGTTCTGGTCGGCCTGGATCTTCAGGGTAAGACGAAGTGAAACCATCGCCTTCGCCAGCGGACCTGATCGCCGAGAACCAGGCGCTGCGCGAGCGCCTGACGGAGGCCGAGGAGACCCTGCTGGCCATCCGTAGCGGCGATGTGGATGCCCTGGTGGTGTCAGGCACCGATGGCCCCCAGGTCTTTACGCTCCAGGGCGCCGACCGCTCCTACCGGCTCCTGGTCGAGGCGATGAGCGAGGGGGCGCTCATCCTGACGGCGGAGGGGGTGATCTTCTATGCCAACCGACGCTTGGCCGACTTGTTGAAAACGCCGCTCGAACAGGTGATCGGCGCCACCTTCGCTCGGTGGATCGCGCCCACTGACCAGGCGGCATTTCAGGCACTGTTCCAACGCAACGACTCGCACCCCGGCCATGACCGGGAGATCGGCCTGCTGGCCAGCGACGGCCTTGCCGTCCCCTGCTATCTCTCCTTCAGTGTCTTGCGACTCGATGCGGAGCAGGACTGTTTTTGCCTGGTCGTCACCGATCTGACCGAGCAGAAACGCACTGAAGCGATCTTGGCCGCCGAACAGGCGTTGCGCGAGAGCGAGCAGCACTTCCGCACGCTGGCCAATAGCGGCTCGATGCTGATCTGGACCTCCGGGCAGGACAAGCTGTGCAACTACTTCAACGAGCCCTGGCTGCGTTTTACCGGACGCTCGCTGGAGCAGGAGCTTGGCAAGGGGTGGACGGAGGGCGTGCATCCGGAGGAGATCGACCGCTGTCTGCAAACTTACGTCACCGCCTTCGAGCGGCGCCAACCCTTCAGCATGAACTATCGGCTGCGCCATGCCGATGGCGACTATCGCTGGATCCGGGGCGACGGCAATCCACGCTACGACAGCCAGGGCGCCTTTCTCGGTTATATTGGTTTCTGTATCGACATCAGCGAGCAGAAAGCGACGGCCGAGGAATTGGACCACTACCGCCAGCACCTGGAGCAACTGGTCGCCGAACGGACCCGCGAGCTCATGCTCGCCAAGGAGGCCGCCGAAACGGCCAATGTCGCCAAGAGCGCCTTCCTGGCCAACATGAGCCATGAGATCCGCACTCCGCTCAATGCCATCACGGGCATGACGCATCTGCTCAAACGCTCCAAGGTCACCCCTCAGCAAGCCGAGCGGCTCGACACGATCAAGGCCGCCGGGGATCATCTGCTGGAGATCATCGATGCCGTCCTGGATCTGGCCAAGATCGAGGCCGGCAAGTTCGTCCTCGAGGACACCGAGGTCAACGTCGGCGCCCTGGTCGCCAATGTCGCCTCCCTCGTCTACGAGCGCGCCCAGGCCAAGGGGCTCAATCTCGCCGTCGAGACCCAACCGCTGCCCTGGTCGCTGAGGGGGGATCCCACGCGGCTCCGGCAGGGACTGCTCAACTATGTCACCAACGCCATCAAGTTCTCCGACCGGGGGACCATCACCCTGCGCGCCCTGGCCATCGAGGATGCTCGCGACAGCGTGCGGGTCCGCTTCGAGGTGCGGGACACGGGCATCGGCATCGCCCCGGAGATCCTGCCCCAGCTCTTCACGCCTTTCCAGCAGGCCGATACCTCGATCACCCGCCGCTACGGCGGCACCGGGCTGGGGTTGACCATCACCCACAAGCTGGCGCGGTTGATGGGGGGCGAGGCCGGTGTCGAGAGTACTCCCGGGGTGGGCAGCACCTTCTGGTTCACGGTCCGGCTCCACAAGGGCGCATCCGCCACCGAGTTGCTCTCCCCGGCGACGCCGGGCTCCGCCGAGACACTGCTCGTCAGGAACTACCAGGGCCGCCGCATCCTGCTGGCCGAGGATGAACCCATCAATCGCGAGGTCACCGAGATGCTGTTGACCGAGGTGGGGATGGTCGTCGAGCTGGCCGAGGATGGCCTGCAAGCGGTCGCGCTGGCCGGCCGTCACGCCTACGATCTGATCCTGATGGACCTTCAGATGCCCAATCTGGACGGCCTGGAGGCGACCCGCCAGATCCGCCGCCTGACCCACCGCCCGACCGTGCCGATCCTCGCCCTGACGGCGAATGCCTTCGTGGAGGACCGGCAGCGCTGCCTGGATGCCGGAATGGACGACTTTATCGCCAAGCCCGTCGACCCGGATGCGCTGTTCGCGATCTTGCTGAAATGGCTAAGAAAAATTGGATAGTCACGCAGGATGGGGAGAGCGCGGCGAAACCCTTCATGTCAAGCGCCAAGGTTCCAGATTCGCACCCGACCAACATCGCCCTCGGTTGGCATCGCTCCTTCCCCTGGCGTGTGGCGATTCAATCGCGTCATGCTGGGTCATTGGGCCGCGACATCTTTTCCAATAACGCCAGCGCCCCCGGATAATCGAAGCCTTCGATCAGGCGCAGGAAGGTGCCGCGCTCGCGCCCGAGCGCGGCCTGGAGCAGGGCCGGTTCGGGCTGGAGCAGTTCGTTGACGGCCATGTCGCCTTGCGCGAGCAGCGTCTTGAGACGTTCGATCAATTCGCGCGCGCCAGCGGCGGCGTCAGGTATCGGGTCCGCGACGCCCGCCATCGGCAACGCGCGCTGGCTGGGCGCGTTGTCCGCTCGCGAGACCGCCCCGGCCTCCGGCGATGTGCGGCTCGCGACCGCGCCCGCATCCAGCGGGGCGGGGGTCGGCAGGGTTCCCGCGCCGCGCGACAGCCACGCGGTCAGCCAGAAGGTGCTGCCCTGTCCAGGGGTACTCTCGACCCCGGCCTCGCCGCCCATCAGGTGTGCCAGATGGCGCGCGATCGCCAGCCCCAGCCCGGCGCCGCCAAATTCGCGCGTGGTCGAATTGTCGGCCTGCTCGAAGGCGTCGAACAGTCTGGGAAGCGCCTCGGGCACGATGCCGGGTCCGCTGTCGCTGACCGCGAAGCGCAGCAATAAACGCGCGCCCCGTTCTTCCAGGACTCTGACGCACAGACGGACGGTCCCCCGCTCGGCGAACTTGATCGCGTTGTCGACATACTTGAGCAGCGCCTGACGCAGACGGGTCGCATCGCCGCGCAGCCACCCCGGCGCCTGACTGTCGATCTCGATCGCGAGCCCCTTGGCGTTCGCCGCGACGCCATTCAGCGCGCGGATCGCGTCCAGCACGTCGGCAAGGGCGAAATCGCTCTCCGCCAGTTGTAATCGATCCGCCTCGATCTTCGATAGATCGAGGACGTTATCGATGATCTCCAGCAGATGATGGGCCGCCGTCTCGATCTTCGCCAGACGTCGGTCCAGGGCGCCGATGCCTGCCGCGTTGTCCCCGGTTCGCGCTCCGGGCGCGCCGTCTGGCGCGGGCCGCGCCGCCGCGGCGGTCTCCTGGCGCAGCAGCTGGGTCAGGCCGACGATGGCGTTCATCGGGGTGCGAACCTCGTGGCTCATGTTGGCCAGAAAGGCGCTCTTGGCGCGATTGGCCGCCTCCGCCCGCGTGGCCAGCTCGCGAGCCTCCGCCATGGCGGCCGCGAGCGCGCGGTTGGTTTCCCGCAGTTGCCGCTCCGCCTCCCGGCGCGCGGTGATGTCCACCGAGATATTGCCGGTCCCGATCAGGCGGCCTTCCGGACCGTAGATGGGATATTTCTTGGTGAGGTAGTAGAGCGTCCGTCCATCGTGCGTGATCACAGGTTCTTCCCGGATCATCGACTCGCCGGGCGGGAGCCGTTGCGCCTGGAGTTCGTCCCTCATGTAGGAACGAACGGGCTCGCTGTCGGGCGAAACCCCGAAGATTTCCGCGTCCGTCTTGCCGATCAGATCCTCATCCGAGGCATGGCCCGCTGCCCTGGCAAAAGCGGCATTGGTGGCGATCACCCGGAGTTCCAGATCCTTGACCACGATGATAGCGTCGCTGTGTCTGACAACGGCTGACAACGCCGCCATCTTCTCGGCTTCCTTGTGACCGGGGGCGCTGCCGCCGGAAGGCCGGATTTCTGCCGCGTCCTCGGTCTGGCTCGGTGAGCCTGTCATGGTTGATCCTCGGCAAGGCGTCCGCGCTAGGGTGGGTTCGAGTCACTGCCGCCTGGGAGGGCGAGCGGATTCCGCTGGGCGCGATTTTCGATGATCAGGAAGGCTTCCCGAACCGCCTCGCGCAGCTCGGCGGTCTTCCACGGTTTGGTCAGAAATTTGAAGATCTCGCCCTGGTTGATGGACTTGGCGATGCGTTGCGGGTCGAGGATGCCGGAGAGCAGGATCCGCATGGTTCCGGGATACATGGCGCTGACTCGGGCGAGAAACTCGGGGCCGTCCATCCGCGGCATCTCGCCGTCGGAGACCACCACATCCACCGCGTGCAGGGCGAGCAGTTCCAGCGCGGCGTATCCGTCGCCGGCGGTCAGTACCCGATACCCCTCGCGCGCGAACAGACGTTCGAGCACGAAGCAAATCTGCGGGTCGTCGTCGACCAGCAACAGGTTGCGGCTGGCGGCGACGGTCTCGGCCGGAAACGCCAGCCGACGATCCGAGCGCAGCAACGCCGCGAACTCGGACGCGGGGAGCGGGCGGCTGAAATAATAGCCCTGCATCTCGTCGCAATCGTGCGCGCGCAGAAACTGGAGTTGCGCCTCGGTTTCCACCCCCTCGGCGATGGCGGCCAGATTGAGGCTGTGCGCCAGGCTGACGATCGCGGTCACGATGGCCGCGCTGCTGGGATCCTGCACGATATCCCGGACGAAGCTCTGATCGATCTTCAGCCGGTCGATGCGGAAGCGGCGCAGATAGCTGAGCGAGGAAAAACCGGTGCCAAAATCGTCGAGCGAGAGCGAGATCGCCAGTTCCTTCAGGCGCTGCGTGGCCTCGATGAAGGCCAGCGTATCGGCCATCGCGGCGCTTTCGGTGAGTTCGAGCTCCAGATATTCGGGGGCGAGTCCGGTCTCGCGCAGGATGGCGGCGGTCAAGTCCACGACATCGTAGGCGGCGAACTGGAGCGCCGACAGATTGACCGCGACCGTCACCGGCGGCAGCCCGGCCGCTTGCCAGGCCTGGTTCTGGCGGCAGGCCTCGTGGAGCACCCACTTGCCCAGCGGGCCGATCAGCCCGGATTCTTCCGCCACCGGGATGAAATTGCCCGGAGAAATCCAGCCGCGTCGCGGGTGCTGCCAGCGTGCCAGCGCCTCGGCACCGATGATCTGACCGTTGCGCAGGTCGACCTGCGGTTGATAATGGAGCGCCAGCCCGCCCTCTCGGATGGCCTCGCGCAGATCGCGCTCCAGATCGAGACGTTCCAGGGCGCGCGCGTTCATGGCGGGCGCGTAAAAGCGGAACCCCCGTCCCCCGGCGATCTTGATCTTGGACAGGGCCACCGTGGCATGGCGCAACAGCCGGTCGGCCGTGTCGCCATCCTTGGGGAAGGTGGCTATGCCGATGCTGGCGGAGAGCACGATTTCATGATCGTCGATGCGCAGCGGCGCCATCACGGCATCGAGCATCGGCTGGGCGTAACGGATGACCGCCTCGCGTTCGTCGGCATCCATCACCAGGATGAATTCGTCGCCTTCGACGCGCGCCAGGGTGTCGGTCGCCGCCGTCAGACGCGCCAGACGCTCCGCCACCACCCGCAGCGCGCGGTCGCCGGCCCCGCGACCGAGATGCGCATTGACGCTCTTGAAACGGTCGAGGCTCAACATCAGGACGATCAGCGGGCTGGCGTCGGCGCGACTGCGCTCGATGGCTTGCGCCAGACGGTCGTCGAGCAGATTGCGGTTCGGCAATCCGGTCAGGTCGTCGAAATTCGCTTTACGTTCGCTCTCGTCCTGGATAGCCCGGACTTCGGCGACGCGGCGCGCGACTTCGGTTTCCAGAAAGGCGTTCTGATCGCGCAGCCAGTCGCGCGCCCGCCGCAGTTCCAGTTGGTTACGCACCCGTGCCAGCACGACCGAGGCGACGATGGGTTTGGCGATAAAATCCACGGCGCCCTGCTCCAGACACAGGGTTTCGGTCTCGGCGCTGTCCATGGCGGTGACAAAGATGACCGGAATCTCGCGGGTTCGCGGGTCGGCGCGCAGATGGTCCAGCACCTCGTGCCCGTCCATTTCGGGCATCATCAGGTCGAGCAGGATCAGGTCCGGCGGCGGGTCCAGCGTGGCATATTTCAGCGCGACGGCTCCACGGTTGGCCGCCCTGACGCGGTAACCGGCCGCGCGCAGCAACTGGCCGAGAATGGCCAGGTTTTCCGGTACGTCGTCGACGATGAGAAGGGTGGCTGACATCTTGGTCTTCCTGACGAGAGAGTTTGCAAGCGGCCGAATCTGGGGAGGCGAGGGGGAAGGCGACTCTTGTCATGCTGTTTAGGAGCGCGGGAGGCGATCCGTTGAAGATAGGGCGAAGGGTCGCCTATCAAAAGCGGGGGCGAACGGCGTGGCGACACGCCGTTCGTGGTCGTTCGACAGAGGCGATTGGCCGCCGACTGGTACTCAAGCGGTTTCGCTGTTTTTTTCGATTTCCCAATTACACTGATCGATCAGATCTTCTAATGATCGACCCAGTTCGACGGAAAATTTTTCACGTAAATCGAAACGCTGCCCATTGTTCCAGCACTTGGCTGCGTCGTCCGCGGAGAGCGGAAATCCCTGCCGGCAAAGTTCCCAGATGGCTTGCGATTGTTTGGTGCTCATGATGAATCTCCCCTTAAGCGTGATGTGTTGTCGATGTAGCGATGGGACAATGATTGCTGATTTCGCTGTTGGCTAATCTATAAATAAGCAAACGCAGTGCCATAAAACCATCCGTGGACCCAAGAAGTCGGTTGCGAACGAGCAACATGACGCTTCGCAATCCATGATTTAAAGAGGATGAATCGTCGCACGAATCAGCCATTGCAGCGAGCTTCGCGATTCGCTTTCTCCTTTTCGCAACGTGTGGCTAACTTAACAACTAGCAGATAAACCAGGTCCGCGTCAAGGATAGCGAGAAATTTATTTTGTCAAACGTCCGATAAAGTTGCGCATGCGCAATTCGTTGCGTTCGCGGAGTCGACGCCAATCAGTTGATGCGTCTGACCGTGTTCGGCAGGTGTTCGCGCACGATCTCGGCGAAGACTTCCAGCGCGCGGCGACGGGGAAAGCTGCGGCGGTAGACCAGCGAGATCCGACGATAGGCGTCCGGCAGATTCAGGGGTCGGGCAATGGTCGTATCGAAGCGAGCCTGCGTGGATCAGCGCATCAACCAACCGGAGACCCGAATCATGGCCCTGGCGCAACGCGACACTGACCCTCACACCTATGCCGATTATCTGACCTGGACCGACGAGGTTCGCTATGAGCTGATCGACGGCGTGGCCTGGTCGATGGCCCCGGCGCCGAGCCTGGCCCATCAGGAAGTGGCGGGCGAGATCTATGTTCAGCTCGTCAATGCCTTGCGCCAGCATCCCTGCCGCCCCTTCATCGCCCCGCTCGATGTGCGTCTGCCGAAAAACAACGAGGAGGATGCGCGTATCGACACCGTGGTGCAGCCGGACGTGCTGGTGGTCTGCGACCCCGCCAAGCTCGACTGGCGCGGGGTGCGCGGCGCGCCGGATCTGGTGGTCGAAGTGCTCTCGCCGGGGACCGCCAGCCATGACCACTGGCGCAAGCGTCAGGTCTACGAGCGCGCCGGGGTGCGCGAATACTGGCTGGTGCATCCCATCGATCGCCTGTTGACGATCTATCGTCTGGTGGACGGTCAATTCGGCAAGCCCGAGGTCGGCGACCTGGTCGGCGCAACCCCGGTCGGCATCCTGCCCGGCGTGGTCATCGTCTGGGACGAACTCAGCGCGCGTCTGCCTCCGGTCGATCCCTGATGCGATCGGCGGCGGCTTGATTCGGTCGGCGTCAAGCCCCAATTTCCACAACAAATCAACCGGAAATTTAGACAGGATTGCACCCATGAGACAGGACAAACTGACCGCGAAATTTCAGATGGCCCTAGCCGACGCTCAGAGTCTGGCCCTGGGTCGCGATCATCAATTCATCGAACCCGTGCACCTGATGGTCGCGCTGTTGGATCAGGAGGGCGGCGGCGTTCGCCACCTGCTGACCCGCGCCGATGTCAACGCCAACCGGCTGCGCTCGACGCTGGGCGAGGCGCTCGACCGCCTGGCGACGGTGCAGGGCGCGGGCGGCGACGTGCATCTCGGCAACGATCTCAACCGACTGCTCAATCTGACCGACAAGCTGGCGCAACAGCGCAACGATCAATACATCTCCTCCGAGCTGTTCGTGCTCGCGGCGCTGGAGGACAAGGGCGTGTTGGGCAATGCGCTGCGCGAGGCGGGCGCCAGCAAGACGGCCATCGAGAAGGCAATCCAGGAGGTGCGCGGCGGGCAGCAGGCGGTCAATGACCCCAATGCCGAGGAACAGCGTCAGGCACTCCAGAAGTACACCATCGATCTGACCGAACGCGCCGAGCAGGGTAAGCTGGACCCGGTGATCGGGCGCGACAACGAGATCCGTCGCACCATCCAGGTGTTGCAGCGGCGCACCAAGAACAATCCGGTGCTGATCGGCGAGCCTGGCGTTGGGAAGACCGCGATCGTCGAAGGATTGGCCCAGCGCATCGTCAATGGCGAGGTACCGGAGGGGCTCAAAACCAAGCGCCTGCTGTCGCTCGACATGGCCGCGCTGATCGCCGGATCCAAGTTCCGCGGCGAGTTCGAGGAGCGTCTCAAGGCGGTGCTGAACGACATCGGTCGGCAGGAAGGCAACATCATCCTCTTCATCGACGAGTTGCATACCATGGTCGGCGCCGGCAAGGCCGAGGGCTCGATGGACGCGGGCAACATGCTCAAGCCCGCCCTGGCGCGGGGCGAGCTGCACTGTGTCGGTGCCACCACACTGGACGAATATCGCAAATATGTCGAAAAGGACGCGGCCCTGGAGCGCCGTTTCCAGAAGGTGTTGGTGGACGAACCCAATGTGGAAGATACCATCGCCATCCTGCGCGGACTCAAGGAGCGTTACGAGGTCCATCACGCGGTTGAGATCACCGATCCGGCCATCGTCGCGGCGGCGGTGTTGTCGCATCGCTACATCGCGGATCGGCAACTCCCGGACAAGGCGATCGACCTGATCGACGAGGCGGCCTCGCAGATCCGCATGGAAATCGATTCCATGCCCGAGGAGATGGACAAGCTCAGCCGTCGTCTGATCCAGCTCAAGATCGAACGCATGGCCCTAAAGAAGGAATCCGACGAGGCGTCGCGCAAGCGCCTCTCCGACCTTGAGGGTCAGATTGAGCGGCTGGAACGCGAGTTTGCCGACCTCGACGAGATCTGGAAGTCCGAGAAGGCCGCAGTCCAGGGCACCGCGCACCTCAAGGAGGCGCTCGACCGCGCGCGCATGGAGATGGAAACCGCGCGCCGCGCCAGCGATCTGGCCCGCATGTCCGAGCTTCAGTACGGGCGCATCCCGGAACTGGAAAAACAACTGGCGGCGGCGGGTACGGGCGCGGGCGCTCAGGGCGAGAAGCGTTTGCTGCGCACCAAGGTCACCGAGGAGGAAATCGCCGAAATCGTCTCGAAATGGACCGGCATCCCGGTCTCGCGAATGCTCGAAGGCGAGCGCGACAAGCTGCTGCGCATGGAGTCCGAGATCGAGCGCCGCGTGGTCGGTCAGAACGAGGCGGTGCGTGCGGTCAGCGATGCGGTGCGCCGTTCGCGCGCCGGGCTGTCCGACCCTTCGCGCCCCATCGGTTCCTTCCTCTTTCTGGGGCCGACCGGCGTCGGCAAGACCGAGCTGTGCAAGGCGCTGGCCGCCTTCCTGTTCGACACCGAGGAGGCGATGGTCCGCATCGATATGTCCGAATTCATGGAGCGGCACTCGGTCGCGCGCCTGATCGGCGCGCCGCCCGGCTATGTCGGCTACGAGGAGGGCGGCTATCTGACCGAGGCCATCCGGCGACGTCCCTACAGCCTGATCCTGCTTGACGAGGTGGAAAAGGCCCATCCGGATGTCTTTAACGTGCTGCTTCAGGTGCTTGACGACGGACGCCTGACCGACGGTCAGGGGCGCACCGTGGATTTCCGCAACACGGTGATCGTCATGACCTCCAATCTCGGTTCCAGCATCATCCAGCAGCGCGCGGGCGAGGCCAATTATGCGGCCATGAAAGAGGCCGTCATGGAGGAAGTGCGCCACGCCTTCCGGCCCGAGTTCATCAACCGGCTGGATGAAATTGTCGTCTTCCATCCGCTGCAACCGGCGCAGATCCGCGCCATCGCCCGGATTCAGCTCGACTTTCTCCAGCAGCGTCTGGCCGATCGGGACATGCGTCTCACGGTCGACGACCGCGCGCTCGATCATCTGGGCGCCGCCGGTTTCGATCCGGTCTATGGTGCCCGTCCGCTCAAGCGCGCCATCCGCGCCCAGCTCGAAAACCCGCTGGCGCAGGAGATTCTATCCGGCAAATTCGCCCCCGGCGATCTGATCGAGGTCACGCTGGGGGACGGACAGCTCGCCTTCGAGCGGGTGTTGCAGGGAGAACTGGTGGACTGACCGCCTGCCATTCGTCGATCGATCGGCGGCGGGGAACGCGATGGATAATGGTCGCGCGTCCGCAAGGCGCGCTCACCCTCGAAGGTCATGGAATTACCGATGTCGTTGTTTCGCATTCCCTGGAATTCGCTCAAAACCCGCGTGACGCTGCTGACGCTGGCCATCTTTCTGATCAGCCTCTGGTCGATGCTGTGGTATGCCAGTCAGATGCTGCGTCGAGACCTGATTGCGCTCCTGTCCGCGCAGCAGTTCACCTCGGCGTCCGTGGTCGCGTCGGAGATCGACGATGCGCTGAATTTTCGGATCAGGGCGCTCACTGGCCTGGCACGGAGAATCCCCCCCGACCTCCTCAGCGACAGCGCCGCCGTGCAGTCGCTGCTGGACCAGCATCCGATCATGGAAGACCTGTTCAATCGTGGCTTCATCGCCGTGAACGCGCAGGGCAGCATGATCGCCGAAATCCCGCGGTCGGCCCAGCGCGTCGGCATCAACGTCGCCGACCGGGAGTATTTCCAGTCGGCGCTGACGCAGGGCAAGCCAATCGTCAGTCAGCCGCTCGTCAGCAGAAAATCACCGAGTCCCATCGTGGTCATCGCCGTGCCGATTCTCGATGCGCAGGGTCGGGCGAGCGGGGTGCTGGCGGGGGTGATCGACCTGAGACAGCCCAATTTTCTGGATCGGATCACCGAAAACCGCTACGGCAAGACCGGCGAAACCTTTCTGGTGACGCCGCAAACCCGGATGATCGTGTCCACCTCCGATAAATCCCGCATCATGGAAGTGCTGCCAGCGCCGGGCACCAGCTCCTGGATCGACCGCTTTATGCAGGGCTACGAGGGCTCCGCGGTCGTCGTCAACCCGCATGGACAGGATGTGCTGGTGTCCGTCAGGCAGATCCCGATCGCCGGCTGGTACGCCTCTGTGATCCTGCCAACGCGGGAGGCCT
>NZ_CAIPNF010000500.1 GCF_903866365.1 uncultured Thiocystis sp. | reverse complement strand
TGGTCGAATGCGAGGACTACGCCGACACCCTCACCGCCGAACGCGCCCGCCGCGTCATCGACGGCTATGCCTTTTCCGGCAACCAACGCGAAGAACTCCACCGCGAACGGCTCACCTTCACCAGCCTGAAAAAGGCCGACAGGCTGCTTGACCATGTCGAATCCATCAAGACCCTGGAAGGCCATCGCTTCGACCGCATCAAGTCCGAGGTCAAGGACGGCGAACTCATCGTCACCGGCGAAAAGGCGATCACCGAACGGGTCGCGGGACTGGGCGGCAGTTTCGCCTTCTGCACCCTGGGCGAGGCCGTGGAGATGGACCGGATGCTCACCGGCGACTCGCTGCCGGCCTTCGCGCAACTGGGCGCACTGCTGTTCCACACCGCCACCAATGAGATCGCCCCCAGCCCGCTGCCGAACGAGGAAGTGGCGGGCTGCGGCTATCTCGGCGCCTCCAGCCACGATCATGTCTGGCTGATCTACCGCCCCGATCTGGAATTTCTCAAATCCCGCGCGGCGGCCCTGACCCTGTCGCGCGCCGAGGCCCTGGTGAACGCCAAGCCGGACAAGCCGCATCGGGTCTTCGCCCCGGCCAAGTTCGTCTCGCAAAAGCTGCTGAATGATTCCGGTCTGCCGGTCGAATTCGCGCCCCTGCCGTTTGCCCTGTATCGCATCGCATGAAGCGGCGCGCCTTTCCGGATTGGTGGCAGTGGGATCTCGAATGGACGCCACACCTGCTCAAGCGCATGGAAGACCGCCGATTCAACGAGGTCGACCTGCGGGAGATGCTCCAACACGCCAGGAGTTACAGACAAGATGTGGTCGAGGGTCGTTGGGTCATCGAGACCCGACATGACCAACATCCCTGGGAGGTCATTGTCGAGCCAGACACGATCGAGCGTGTCCTGGTGGTGATCACCGCTTATCCTGTATGGGACCAATGACATGAAGACCCCTTATCTTGAAGTCACTTTTCGACACGGGCGCGCCATGGCCGCCTATCTCTATCTTCCGCGCGCGCCGCATGACAGGAGTCACCGAACCGCGAAAGCCGATCCCGGCATGATCGTCGATTATGCCGAGGACGGAAGGCCGATCGGTATCGAGATCACCGCGCCAATGAACGTCACGGTAACGGACCTGAACCGGATCCTCGCCGGTCTTGGCGCGCCGGAACTGACGGCGGACGATGTCGCGCCGCTCAAGGCCGCCTGATATTGCGTCACCACAAAGATGATTGGCTCATGGGGCGAATTGAGTGAAGGCATCCTCTGACGGGGAAGCACTCCCTTCTGAATCGACTGCTTGTGCTGACCTGGCACCGGTCAACCACACATTTCGCCCCATGAGCCAGATGATTTTCTATCGCCTTCACTTTGCGATTCCCAAGAACACCGCCAGGCAACGATCGACCTCCACCATCGCAGTGGCATCCATGCGCCCAAAGGCCGCGCTGACCTTGTCGCGTTTCACCGTCATGGCCTTGTCCACCATCGCCTGCGATGGCTTTTGCAAGCCATTTTCCGCACTGGGCTGAACGGTGATGCGCAACAGCGGTGCGGCAACCAGCGTGCCGGTCAGTGGCAGCACGGTCACAGTGGCGTGCTCGTTGAACTGATCGGACTGGATCACCAAAGCGGGTCGCGGCTTGCCACAATCGCCTTGCATGGCGACAGTGACCAAGTCGCCGCGTATCATTCGGTCCAGCCATCCAGGTCAGCCAAGGCGTCATCCATGAACTGCTGCATGTCCGTGTCGGCCATATCCGCTTGAGCGACAAGGCGAGACTGACGGCGGCATTCTTCCGCAAAGCCGGGCCGTCGCGTATCGGGCACCCAAATCTGCACCGGACGAAGCCCTGACCCGCGCAGCGCATCGCGGTGCTTTTGAACGCGTGCATTCACGTGCGTGGTTGCCATGCGAATCTCCTTTATTGAGTTGCATGTAACACAATATACCGCAATGCATGTTGCATGCAACATATCCACACTACGAAACTTGTTGCACCGGAACTGACAGCGGACGATGTCGCGCCGCTCAAGGCGGCGTGACATTGCTCCACAACAAAGAGGTCGTTGACCATGAAATTCTCAGTCACCATCGACAGAGACGAAGACGGTATCTGGATTGTGGAATGCCCATCAATCCCTGGGTGCGTGACTCAAGGAAAGACAAAAAACGAGGCATTGGCAAATATCGAAGAAGCAATCCAGTTATGCCTGGAAGTTCGCGCGGAACAGGGTTATCCGCTCACGATCGAGACCAAGCAAATTGAGATCGCTGCCTGATGCCGTCTTTGCTCAGACTCAGCGGGAAAGAAGTGGTTCGGATATTTGAAAAATTCGGATGGAAAATCGCTCGGCAAAGAGGTGGCCATATCATCCTGGTCAAAGACGATCGCCTTGCGACTCTGTCTGTTCCGAATCACAGTGAAGTCGCAACAGGAACCCTCCGTAGCCTGATAAGAGCCTCTGGCCTCACGCCCGATCAATTCTCCGATAACAGCTAGGGCTTCTGGCGATCCGGTTCCGATCCACTAACGAACGCTGACACAACGATGCGCGATCTTGACTATCAGGCACGGGTGCTGACCCTGTTCGACGCCTATCTGACCGAACTGTCGGCGCAGAAGAAACGCGCGGATGGTATCGCCGATCTGGCGCGTCAACAGCCGGACCTGGGGCTCGACATCCCGGATTTCGCCGCGAACGCCTGGAATGCGCTCAAGACAGCCGGCCGGCTTCCGCCCTCGCGCGCGGCCATTCCCTACTCGCCGCGTCTGGATGGCATCGGCCGGGCGACGCCCAATGCCGTGTTCAAGGTGCCGACCGGCGGCGGCAAGACCTATCTGGCGGTGTCCGCGCTGTCGCGTCTCTGCGGGCGTTATCTGGGCCGGAACACCGGCTTTGTGCTGTGGATCGTGCCCAACGAGGCGATCTACAGCCAGACCAGGCGCCAACTGACCGACCGCCAGCATCCCTATCGGCAGATGCTCGACCGCGCGGCGGCGGGGCGGGTGAGGATCCTGGAAAAGACCGATCCGCTCGACGCCCGCGATGTCGAATCGCATCTGTGCGTCATGCTGCTGATGCTCCCATCGGCCAACCGGCAGAGCCGCGAATCCTTGAAAATGTTTCGCGATCGCGGCGACGTGCGGGGGTTTTTTCCGCCCGAGGGCGACGTGGAAGCCCATCGGCTGGTGCTGGACCAGATACCCAATCTCGACGCTTACGGCACATCCGCCGAGTCCGGAGCCTTCTGGCCGCTGGTCAAGGATTCGCTGGGGAACGCCCTGCGTCTGATCCGCCCGGTGGTGGTCATGGACGAAGGTCACAAGGCGATTTCGGAACTGGCCTTCGCGACCCTCTACGGCTTCAACCCCTGTTTCGTGCTGGAACTGACCGCGACGCCCAAAGATGTCGCGGCGCGCGGTGGCGCGAACCCGCGACCGGCCCGCCATGCCAATATCCTGGTCGAGGTGGCGGGCACCGAACTGGACCGCGAGGGCATGATCAAGATGCCCCTGAATCTCGACCCCCGCCAGGGGACCGACTGGCGCAATACCCTGAGTGCGGCGCTCGACTGTCTGAATCGGCTGCAAGTCGAGGCGCGGCGACTGCACGGCGAACGCGGCCGCTACATTCGTCCAATTCTGTTGGTTCAGGTGGAGCGCACCGGCCGGGATCAACGCGACGGCGTCCATATCCACGCACTTGATGCCAAGGACTGGTTGCTCACGGCGGGACTGGACGAGGCCGAAATCGCCATCAAGACCGCCGACACCAACGAACTGGCCAACCCCGAGAATCAGGATCTGCTCGCGCCGACCAACCGGGTGCGGGTCATCGTCACCAAGCAGGCGCTCCAGGAGGGTTGGGATTGTCCTTTCGCCTATGTGCTCTGCGCCCTGGCGGCCAGTCAGAATCTGTCGGCACTGACCCAACTGGTCGGGCGCATCCTGCGCCAGCCACAGGCCGACAAGACAGGCATCCCACTGCTCGATGAAAGCTATGTCATCACCCACCACGCCGCGACGGCGGGTGTGGTGGAGGCCATTAAGACCGGGTTGCAAGAAGACGGGCTGGGTGATCTGGTGAAGGAACTCAGAATCAGCGGCGACAGCGGCAATCCTGACCACGGCAGCCGTTCGATTCCCCGGCGCGAGGCGTTTGCCAAGACTGAAATCTATCTGCCACGAGTGCTCGCGGTTGAAGGCGGCAGGATTCGACCGCTCGATTATGAACAGGATATCCTGTTCTATCTGGACTGGTCGGCGCTCGATCCCGCGCCGCTGATTGCGCATATTCCCGACAACGCCCAAAGCGCCGAACAGCAGATGCGCCGTTTCCGGCTGGCCGATGTGGGCGAAGAACGCATCCTTGACGAGATCAGCGGTCACAGCGTGGAGATGCTGCGCTTCGATCCCGCCTACGCGGTGCGGATGGTCTCCGATCTGGTGCCGAATCCCTGGATTGCCCGCGAGATCGTCGGGCGTCTGCTGGCGGGGTTGACGGCGCGCGGTTTCGACGCCGAGACACTGGGCGCGGTGGGCGGGCTGATCGTCGAGCAATTGCGCCGCTGGCTGGACGGCGAACGCGACCGCATGGCCGAGGCGGTCTTCCGAGCGGCGGTCGCCGAGGGGCGAATTCAGTTCCGGCTGCGCACCGACGATCATAACTGGCGGATGCCGTTCATGGCCGATACCTATGAGCCGGAGGGCGCCGAACAACTGATCGGGAAGAGCGGCGGACCGCTGCAAAAAAGCCTGTTCGCGCCGCTCTACAAGGGCGATTTTTCCAGTCAGGACGAGCGCAACATCGCGGTCTATCTGGACAGCGAGGCCACCTTGACCTGGTGGCATCGCAATGTCGCCCGCCAGCAGTACGGGATTCAGGGCTGGCGGCGGGGTAGGATTTATCCCGACTTCATCTTTGCCCTGCAACGCGCTCGGGAGACGAACCGGGTGGTGGTGCTGGAAACGAAAGGACCGCAGTTGGCCGGTAATCTGGATACCGAGTACAAGCAGGCCGTGTTGCGGCTGATGTCCGATCACTACGCCATCGAGTCCCCGCGCGTGGGCGAGTTAGAGCTGGTCGATCCCGGCGGGACGGTCGTCCATTGCGACCTGCTGTTGATGCCGGATTGGAAAACCCGATTACCCAATGAATTCTTGAGAAAATGAGCGGTTGACAGAGCAAACCCGCGCATTGGCGACGATGGCCATACCGAACAAACAAGGGCAGACGCTTTATGTTGCTGATGATCGACAATTACGATTCCTTTACCTACAACCTGGTGCAGTATTTCGGCGAACTGGGCGCCGAGGTGCGGGTGGTACGCAACGACGAACTCTCGGTCGAGCAGGTGGCGGCCCTGCAGCCGGAACGCATCGTGATCTCGCCCGGTCCCTGCACCCCGAACGAGGCCGGTATCTCGGTGCCGCTGATCCGGGCGCTGGCGGGCCGGGTGCCGATTTTGGGCGTCTGTCTCGGTCATCAGTCGATCGGGCAAGCCTTCGGCGGCCAGATCGTCAAGGCGCCGGCGGTGATGCATGGCAAGACCTCGCCGATGTATCACACTGACCGGGGCGTGTTCCATGGGTTGGCCAATCCGTTCGAGGCGACCCGCTATCACTCGCTCGTGATCGATCAAGCGAGCCTGCCGGAGTGCCTGGAAATCACCGCCTGGACCGAGACCGAGGACGGCGCTCGCGACGCCATCATGGGCGTGCGTCATCGCGAATTGCCCATTCAGGGCGTGCAGTTCCATCCCGAGTCGATCCTGACCCAGCAGGGTCATGACCTGCTGCGCAACTTCATCGAGGGCCGTGACGAATGAATATCAAGGACGCTATCGCCCGCTGTCTCGAACGGCATGATCTCGGCGAAGAAGACATGACCGCCGTGATGCGCGCCATCATGACCGGCGGCGCGACCTCGGCCCAGATCGCGGGCTTTCTGGTGGCCTTGCGTATGAAGGGCGAGACGGTGACCGAGATCGCCGCAGCGGCCTCGGTGATGCGCGAGCTGGCGACCGGCGTGGACCTCGGCGGGCTGGAACGGACCGTCGACATCGTCGGCACCGGCGGCGATGCCTCCGGCACCTTCAACGTCTCGACCACCAGCATGTTCGTGGCGGCGGCGGCGGGCTGTCATGTCGCCAAGCATGGCAACCGCTCGGTCTCCAGCAAGTCCGGAGCGGCCGATGTCCTGGAGGCGGCAGGCGTCAATCTGACGCTGACGCCCGAGCAGGTGACCCGCTGCGTGCGCGAGGTCGGTGTCGGCTTCATGTTCGCGCCCGGCCATCACGGCGCGATGAAGCACGCGATCGGGCCGCGCCGCGAGTTGGGCGCGCGCACCATCTTCAATATTCTTGGACCGCTGACCAACCCGGCCGGCGTACCCAATCAGGTGCTGGGCGTTTTCAGTCCGACCCTGCTGGAGCCGCTGGCGCAGGTCCTGCAACGGCTGGGCAGCCGGCATGTGCTGGTGGTCCATGCCCGCGACGGTCTGGACGAGATCAGCATCGCCGACACCACGGACGTGGCCGAACTGAAGGACGGCGCGATTCATCGCTATCGCATCCGGCCGGAGGATTTCGGGCTGGTTCGCGCCGATCTGGAGACAATCCGCGTCAAGGATCCTCTGGAGAGTCTTGCCCTGCTGCGCGGAGTCCTGGCCAACCAACCGGGTCCGGCGCGCGATATCGTCCAGCTCAATGCCGGGGCGGCCATTTACGCGGCGGGCCGCGCGGAGACCCTGGCGGAGGGCATGGCGCTGGCGGATGCCGCGCTTGCCAGCGGCGAGGCGGCGCGGCGGCTGGAGCGCTTAATCGCGCTGACCGCGAGCTTTGCGTGATACTTCGTCGAACGCGGTTCAAGAGAACATGAATATGGCCGAAACGCCCGATATCCTGAAAAAGATCGTTCATCGCAAGCTGGAAGAGGTGCGTGTGCGTTCCGCACGCCTGCCGCTGTCCGCACTCATCGCGCGAGCGGGCGACGAACCGGCGCGCGGTTTTGCCGATGCGCTGCACGCGAAGCTCGCCGTCGGTCAACCGGCGGTGATCGCCGAGATCAAAAAGGCCAGCCCAAGCAAGGGTCTGCTGCGCGCGGATTTTCGGCCCGCCGAGATCGCGGCGAGCTATGCCGGCGGCGGCGCGGCCTGTCTCTCGGTGCTGACCGATATCGATTTCTTTCAGGGCAGCGATGACTATCTGAAGGAGGCGCGCGCGGCCTGTGCGTTGCCGGTGATCCGCAAGGATTTCATCATCGACGCCTATCAGGTCCACGAGGCCCGCGCGATGGGCGCGGATTGCATCCTGCTGATCGCGGCCTGTCTCGACGATGCGCGTCTGCGCGACTTGAACGCGCTGGCGCATGCGCTTGGCATGGATGTGCTGGTCGAGGTGCATGACGCGCTGGAACTGGAGCGGGCGCTGGCGGTGCCCGGACGCCTGATCGGCGTCAACAATCGGAATCTGCGGACCTTCGAGGTGAGCCTGGAAACAACGCTCGCGCTACTCGGGTCCATTCCCGCCGATCGGCTGCTGGTGACCGAGAGCGGCATCCTGGACGGCGGCGATGTCGCGCGGATGCGGGCGCACGGGGTGCATGCCTTTCTGGTCGGCGAGGCGTTCATGCGGGCCGACGACCCCGGCGCCGAGCTGGCGCGGCTGTTTTTCAGCCCGCCGGGTAGAGCGCGTGTCGCCGGTCCGTCCTAGCGCGTCCCGAAGACCACGATCGTCTTGCCTTTGACGCTGACCAATCCCTGTTCTTCCAGGGTTTTCATCACCCGCCCCGCCATTTCGCGCGAACAACCGACGATGCGCCCGAGTTCCTGGCGGGTCACGCGAATCTGCATGCCGTCCGGATGGGTCATGGCGTCGGGTTGTTTGCAGAGATCGAGCAGGGTGCCGGCGATGCGACCCGTGACATCGAGAAACGCGAGATGGCCGACCTTGCGGCTGGTCGTGCGCAGCCGTTGCGAGAGTTGCAGGCCGATACTGTAGAGAAACTCCTTGGCGACATCCTTGAGTTCCTCGCTCAGCAGTCGATCAAGACGTTGATAGGTGATTTCGGCGACCTTGCATTTCGTGCGGGTGCGAATGATCACGCTCCGGGTATTCTGCGGAACGAACAGGCCCATCTCGCCGATGAACTCGCCCTTGTTGATGTAGGCCAGCAATAATTCGCGACGCTCTTCCTCGTCATCGATCATGGCCGCGACCGAACCCTCGATGAGGTAGTACAGCGTCTCCGCCGCCTGGCCCTGACGGATGAAGTCGACATTCTTCTCATAGGTTTTGGTGTGGCATTGCGCCAGAAATGGCTCCAGCCAGCGTGGAGTTTCCTGCAGCGGTTTCAGTATGCTCATAGAGTGGTCTGTTCAAAGGCTGAGGTTGTTAACGATTCTAGGCATGCTGCCGCGCCTTGTCGAACTATGCTAGCCTCCCGGCAGTGAAAAACCGGAATCTTTCAAGGTCCGACCGGCGGACCGAATGCATCGATCGGGAGGCGGTATGAAGGCGCGGGTGAAGTGGATCGAGGGTGTCGCCATGCTTGGCGAGTCGGGTTCGGGGCATGGCATTGTCATGGATGGTGCACCTGAATCGGGCGGACGCAATCTCGGCGTCAGACCCATGGAGATGTTGCTCATCGGCATGGGCGGCTGTACTCAGTTCGATGTCCTGACGATCCTGCGCAAGGCGCGCCAGGCGGTAACCGACTGCGTGGTGGAACTGGAGGCGGAGCGCGCCGCGACGGACCCGAAAATCTTTACGAACATTCACGCGCATTTCATCGTGACCGGCCATGCCCTGGACCCCAAGCGGGTCGCAAAGGCCATCGGCTTAAGCGCGGAAAAATATTGCTCGGCATCCATCATGCTTGGCGCCATGGCGACCATCACTCATGACTTCGAGATCCGCGACGTCTGAGTCGCGAACCGCGTGAGCGTCAGGGACTGGTGGCCGGTCGCTGACAGCGCCTTGCCGGTTTCCGAAAGATTCCCCGACTTGCGAGTTTCGCTTGCATCGACCGATCCTGATCGGTAGTTTGCGCGCTCCCAATTTAACCGACAAACCCCCAAGGAGCTTTTCCCGACGATGCCCACCACGCTGAAGAAGCTGCGTCTGCATGGATTCAACAACCTGACCAAGACGCTCAGCTTCAATATATAACCCAAGTTGCCACCTTGGCTGATTCAGAAAAGGAAGTTGATGCTACAGGCCAGGATAAAAAAAGCCGTCTTGAGTTCAAAACCGGCAGCGGTCACGCTGTGGATATGTTTGGGTAGCAGTCGTTCGATGAGGCTCCCGGTTGTTTCCACAGCATGACGAGCGGAGGACATCAAGTACGTCAGCGCCGGTTCATGGGGACGCTTGGAGTTTTTCTTACGGAGCGGCAGCAGAGACAAACCGGCCTCCTCGAGCAGATCCTCATAACGATAATCGTTATAGGCTTTATCGCCAGTGATCGTCGCCTGAGTCGGGAGATCGAAGGCATACTGTTTCAATGCCTTGGCATCGCTGTCTGCACCGGGCGTCAGAAAAAACTCGACGGGTTGTCCGTGAGCTGTAACCATTATGTGGATTTTCAGGCCATAGAAATAACGGCGTTTGCTCGCCTGGTAGCCGCGCCAGGCTTCGCCCCGATAGCGACGACAGCGCCGAATCCGGATGTTGTCGCAGACGGGGAGCGGGAAGCTGTCGACGATGTAGAGACGCTCGGTGTTCAGTTCATGCCCCAGGCTGGCCAAGACGTGAAACAACGGCATCACGAACGGTTCGCAACGATGGAGACGGCGCACGAAGCGACTCGCTCTGAGCCGATGTGACAGATAGCCCGTTTCATGCAGGAACCGATGTGCCCGTTTGAAGCATCCGCCAAACTCGAGGGCGGCGACCAACGCGGTGGTGAGAATTTCCG
>NZ_CAIPNF010000499.1 GCF_903866365.1 uncultured Thiocystis sp. | reverse complement strand
TGTCGCCCAGAGAACCATCGCGCTGGCCCGTTGCGACCCACGTTGACAGATCGGGGATTGCGGTGAAGGCGTCAACGTGAACGTCGTTGTCGCCGCGCAGCCCGTGAACACGGCGGCACAATAACAGGCCAGAACGCCGGACCGAAGAAGATGATCACGACACCCGTGTTCCTGCCGTGCGGATGCCCTATTTTGTGGCATGGGAGACAGCCGTCTCGGATGCCAGCACCATGCACAGGCCAAAGGTGACGAGCCCCGTCCCCACGAAGACCCAACCCAAGCCCTCGGCGGACAGAAGCATGAACAGCGCCCCGAACAAGACGAGGGCCAGCGAGAGCGCCAAGACCGGACCGCCACAGCAACGGGGGGAAAAGAACGTCGTCAAACGCATCATCGTCGGCTCCTCTCGGCGGAACGCAATCCGCGCCTATCCAGTGAGCGATACGGGAAATCGCAGGCAGGTGGAGTCGAAAAAATCCACCAAAAGACGACAAACCTAAGTTGATTAAAGCAAGAAAAACGCCAGTTTTTGGCGATCATGGACGCGGGGGGGATTCAGTGCGGATGAGCCGTTTTTACCGATTAGTTTTTGAATATGGTGCCGCCGCTGCGTTTTTCAATCGCGCGCCCCGTCCCGCAAGTCCCCCGTCCCCTCCAGATACGCCAGCAAGTCGCGCCACTGACCGCCCGCCTGGTGCGCCAGTCGAGCGCGCACCGAGGCGGTCTGAGTGCGCCGTGTCGCCGCCGTCGCCCGCGCCTCGTTGAGCGTTTACCCCAGCGTCCACAGCGCCTCCACGTCATCAAATCCCTCGGTGCCCCGCGGTTGCAGCTAGGCGTATCTCTCTGCGGATTTCGTCGACGGCGCGCAGTTCCTCCACCGCCTTCAACGCCGGTTCCCGGCGCTCCTTGGTGCTGGCGTGTTGGCCAACGGGATGGTGATCGGGATCACCGCTTGCAACGAGGCCGGCTCAGGCATGGTGTTGATCGTTTGCACGCTTTTTACTCCTAATCTCGCTGGCCCTGGGCAAGTCCGCTTGTTGCAGTGGTTCGGATCGAATGAAACCTCAACCCAAACCGAGTGTAGAACGACGGACATTCGCTCTCCAGTCCCCACACACCGTTTCACTCAGACAGGATCGCGTCCGGTAGGGCGGGAAAGCGCTGTTTCAGCCGTGCGAAATAGCCTGGCTCACCGAGACATTCGGGATTGTCCGGCTCGCTACAGGGGATTTCGACGACATGCCATCGACCGTGCGTCTTCCGCAGCAGCGCGGAGATATCTTCAAAACGGTCACGTCCATCGGGCGATTGGGGGAGCGCGTGCAGCCAGGCCCAGCCAGAACAGACCTTGAGCGCGCCGACCACAAACACGATCTCGCGGCTGACCGCGTCCTCGCTGTGCTCGCGGAGTGCGTCCAGAATTGCCTTACGCTCGACCGAGCCGGGAGATGGCGTCGCAACGCACTCCACGGCCGGTAACGCCGTCGAACCCAGCAGCAGGACGACAGCGGTCAAGGTTGGAAGAACCCAGTTCTTGACAGAGGGCATCGTTTGGTTCTCCGCGAAAGTCCGCAGGTTGGTCAACGCGCTCTCAGCCAACGGTCGAGCGCGGCCCGATACGCTAGATCGAAGCGCCCGTAGTCATCGGGACCATCCGGCTTTCCGCAACCGCTGTATCCCCCATAGAGGACGCCAATCAGTTCACCGCTCTCCAGAAAAAGCCCCGAGCCACTACTACCTCCCGCCGTCACCCCTTGCGCCCACGTCACCCGTAGAAACTGTTCCTCCATGGCGTCCGGGTCCGCGCCACAGTCCTCGACAGCAAGACAGCTCAGCGACTCACTCAGCACGCCCACGGCAATGCGCTGCGGCTGCCCCTGCGGATGATGCACTCCAGCCACAACCGTACCCATGGCGCCTGCCAGTTCGCGAAGACCACCCCCGCCGGCGGCGCGCGACGCAACCGCAGAAAACTGGTGTCGGTTGGCCTAGCGGTGTACAGCAGGACCGCGCCTCCCGTGACCGCCTGAGCGTCAGCGACCGACCCGCCACAGGCGAGGGAGCGATACAGCCAATAGGTCTCCAAGCTGGAGGCCCGCGCTTGATCGGGAACGCAGTGATGGGCGGTCAAAAAATAGGGGATCTGAGTCGCGGGATCCGCGTCATCGAGCAGCGTGCCCGAGCAGACGCCGCTACCCCCATCGGGACGGGTGTAGAGCAGAATCGCGGTCGCCCGGCTGGGCGGATCCCAGCCGGGATGGCACATCACATCCTCGTGGCAGTCGTTCTCGGCGGCTGGGACCGGGGCACCCCCCGAGACGGGAAGACGGTGAAAATGCGACAGCCAACTCAGGTCGAACCTGACGCCGCCCGGCTGGATGGCGGCTGGCAATTCGACTTCCGTGATGATCGATTCCCCTTCGATCAAGGGCGACCAGTACAGCGCCGCTGATTCGTTCGGGACGCCAGCGCTACGGTTTCGCCGCACACTGGCATTGACCATGGCCCCAGAGATGACCGCCACGCGCCCCGTCGCGGGGGTTATAAACCGCAGAATCGCCGCGTCGGGCAGACTCAAGATCCGCACCCCCAAGCGCACGCCCAGCGCGCCCGGTGACTCCACTCGCCACGCGTTGACCTGCCGTCCGTCCGCAAGCGTCTGCCAGGCTGGTTTGGCGCTGCCGGTGGCCGGAGCGAGGGCCGGATGCGCGGGTATGGACCGACCGAAGCCGATCAGCCTGGGACCGGTTTCAGACGCTTGATCCAGCCGTTGTGCCGCTTCCGCCGCGCGCAATGCGGGCAGTCGGACGGTCAGCGCCGCAGCCAGTGCCGGTAAGATACGGGTGGACGTCGTGGGTGCGACCGCTTCTGGCATCCACGCGCCGCCGATGGTCATCAAGAATGTCGCGTCGGTGTCCGCGACGGCCACGACAGTGAGGAACAGGATGCTCAGGGGACGGATCAAGAAAGCGGAGGACGCTCGGGATAGAGATGGACCGCTAGCCACAGACAGCACGGCTCGCGTGATGTTTTCAAGACGCGGTGTGACGTCCGCGCGGGGATGAATCGGTAGTCGCCTGCCCGGAGCGTGGCTTCTCCTTGAAGTAAGCAGACCCATTCATCCTGCGTTTGATCGTATTGTCCGGAATCAGGGCTATCGCTGCTGACGATCCGTTCAATCTGGAGATTGCGACACCTCAGAAGATCCTCGAAGACCTCGCCCTCTACGACTTGAGGAAGGTCGGCAAACAGGTTACCAGCGATGCGCATAAACCCAACCATCGGATATCAACGTTAGCAGGTCATCGGGCGACCGGGTGTGCGAATGTCTCGTCCATGGGCGTTCAAGCGATCGCCTGAATCCCTTTCTTCTCGATGACGGTCAGGAGTCGAAGCGCTGGCCCACCGGGGCGCTTCACACCGCGCTCCCAGTCTGAGACGAGATTCTTGCTCACGTTGAGGTAACGGGCAAAGACTGGCTGTGAAAGATGCTCACGCTCGCGTAGAGCGCGGATGGCCGCCGGCGAGAGGGGATCGACCGGCGTCAGACAAGTGTCGTCGAACGCGCGCAGGGTCTGCTTGTCGATGGCGCCCACCGCGTGGAGGGCTTCCATGGTTTCATGGATCGCGGCGAGCGCGTCGCTGCGGTACGATTTAGCCATCGTCATCAACCTCCGAAAATTGCCCGTTCTGGATCAGTGCCGCGAGTTGTTCGTCTGTCAGATCCAGGACATGCCGCGCCGCCGCCTTGAAGGTGGCCGCTTCCTCGTCACTGATGCTGGCCTGCTCGCTCTTGGCGAATCCGTAGACGAAGAAGGCGCGATGCGTCTGGCGGTACAAGATTAGGGTCCGATAGCCCCCTGATCGCCCTTGTCCGGGGCGCGCCACACGCTGCTTGATGACTCCGCCACCAAGATCGGCATCGATCAAGCCTTGCTCGGCTCGCTGGATGGCCTCGCGAAGCGCCGCCTCTTGGATCTTCTGCTTGCGCGCGAAGCGATCGAACCAAGCGTTCTTGAAGATCCTCACGCGCCCCGCTACTCCGCACTTTATGTCACACTAGGTATTATACTTAAAAATCGTAGGAGTCACATACGTGTCGGGTTTATTCAGCGTCCAGCACCTTTCTTCTCTTATTGCGCACCGCATCCGGGTCAGCGAACAATCCCCTTGGTCCGCGCCGCCCGCAGCCACTGCGGAAACTCCTGGAGCATCCGATCGTACAACTGTTCCTCGGTCAGTTGATGCAAATCGTCAACGGCAAAGAACCCGCAGTTATCGACCACGCGCCCCTCCAGGGTATCGAGCTTTTCCAGGATGCCGTAGTTGCGCCCACCCAGCCCCATGAACTGCCAGAAGATCGGATACCGAGCGGACTCCACCATCAGCGCCTTGATCTCCCGGTTCTGATGGACGCCGCCATCGCTGACGAAGAGCACATAGGCCGGTGGCGCGTCGGGGTGTTGGCGATAGTGATCGATCACGACCCGCATCACCTTGGGTTCGTCGTTGGCGCCGCCGTACCACGTTTTCCAGCCGCCATTGGCGGTATCAAGATAGCCCTGGATGTTGCGCGTGGTCGCGGGCGGCAACGGCTTCGGCTCCCGGTCGAAGGCCCAGACATCGAGGCTCCCGTCGTCGTCGAAGTGCAGCGCCAGCGGTAACACGCGGTCCAGCAGTTCCTGAACCCGACCGCGCTTGTATTGCTCCCGCATCGAGCCACTGGCATCGAGCACCAACCCGACCCGCGCCACGGTGCTTTGCAGACCCTGTTTGGCCAGGCTGACGGTCGCCTTCTTGGCCAGGCTGAGGAGATGCGGGGCTTCCTGCTCGATGCGCTTTTCCAGTGACAAGCGCGCGGGCGGCGGTGACGCGATCGGCGGGAGAGCCTCCTCCACAGCTTCACCGCCGAAGTGGCGGACCAGCGCATCCAGACCGCCGTTGAACCCCTGCCCGGTCGTCGCGAGCCGCCAGCCATCGCCCTTGCGATAGAGTTCGATCAGCATCAAGGCCCGTTCCTGGTCGAAATCCGTTCCTTGGAATGCGAAGGTGGCCGCTTCCCGGTCACCGTCGAACACCACCACGCGCCCGGTCGACAACTGCCGCATGACACCCGGCCCATCGATGGCCGCGACGAAGACTAGACGGTCGATGGTGGTGGGCAGACGGGCGAGGATCAGGGTGAAGCCAGAGACAAAGCCGGCGAGCGCGATTTGCTCGATACCACGGCAGGGAGTCTGCGGCTGGTTGAAGAACACCAGATAGCGCTCGTCCGAGAGCGTCCCCTGAGCATCCAGGCCAAAGCAGGAGACATCGCACGCGACCCCCTGAAGGTCGACGGCCACCTGAAACGTGGTGGAGCGGATCAGATCCGGAAGCGGGACGCGCTGGCCACGAGTCAGTTCCATGTCAGCCGGCCGCCTTAATGGGCGCGACATTATTCGCCCTGTTGGCAGGCGATGGGTCCGCATCGACTGCTTCGCGTTCCGGCGCCTTGCCTTTCAGTACGCGCTCCACATTCTGCGCGTTGCGGGCCAGATAGAGGGTCAGTTCCTCTAGATCCGCGTCCGGCAGACTTGGCAACACCTGATCGGCGCGTAGCAGCTGCGCCAGGCGCTCCGCGTTCTCCAGTACCCGGTCATAGGCATCGGCGACTTTCTTGTCGGCGGTGCGCAAGCGTTCGTTTCCGTTGCTGTCTTTCACGATGTATTCGATCTCGATCATGGCTGACTCATCTCCTGTTTGCTCACGCCTTTCGACGGAGCCTTGTGTCAAGGATCTTGGGCGACCGGTCCCGAATCCAGATCCAATGCCGGTCAAAGGGCGATTGCCTCTGCGGAAACCCGATTTTTTTCCTCAATTTTTTGCCCCTTGTTCACGCAACCAGTCGTCGCGACTGTAGCGATACCCTGGAAATTCAGCATCCAGCGTGGTTCGTCCCAGCATCAGATGGCGAGCCAGTCGGGCAAGCGAAGCTAATTCGTCTTCATGTCGCACGTCCAACGGGGCGATCAGCGTTCTTGCGGCCCCGCTCCAGCGTCTTGCCAGGACTGCTCGTCAAGCGCATCCGCATAAACCTGACGTGGATGCGGCCACCAGACGATGACCCGTCGCCCG
>NZ_CAIPNF010000498.1 GCF_903866365.1 uncultured Thiocystis sp. | reverse complement strand
TTATAAACAAACGATTAAAGCCAGTTTTGCGCCGATTTTGAACTCCGAAACGTGAGGTTTAACCAATTGATAAAAAATATCGCACCTCCGATCACCGTTTCCTTGCCAACCCATCGATTTCTGGACCTGCCAGCAGCTTTATGAAACATTCGGGTTAAAGGACTTGAGTCTTCTGTTGTATTTCTTTGGGGATCGTTGCATGCAACTTTTTCATCTATTCCGCAAGAGCGTTTGTACGTGGGAATCAGTCGCGCGAAATCCGTTTGCTTTTTTGTGGGTGACCGCCAAGCCTGCGCGTTAATTGCGCGAAGCGATGTCATCCCTTGAACGCGAATTCGACCCCGCGCGCTTTCCCAACATGAGTTTGGAACTGGCCGCGATCCTCGGCTTCTAAGGTTCCCCCGGTATCGATTCGACCGCACTCAGTTCGAGCGCATGGTGGACGCCGGCGTTTTCTACCCGGAAGATTCAAATGAACCAACGCACAGCGGCGCCAACGCGGTTTAAAGAGGATACCCGAGGATGAACTACACATCACTGACCGATCCCTTCGGCCGTTGCATCGACTATCTGCGACTCTCGGTCACCGATCGCTGCGATCTGCGCTGCGGCTATTGTCTGCCCAAGGGATTCAAGGGCTTCGAGGAACCCGAGCATTGGCTGACCTTCGCGGAGATCGAACGTGTCGTCAGCGCCTTCACGGCCCTGGGGGTGCGACATGTCCGTCTGACCGGCGGCGAGCCCCTGATGCGGCGCCACCTGCCCGAACTGGCCGGGCGTCTGTCCGCCCTGCCCGGCCTGGAGGATCTCTCGCTCTCCAGCAATTGCACCCAGATGGATGCGCTGGCCGAACCGCTCAGGCGCGCGGGCGTGCGGCGCCTGAATGTCAGCCTCGACAGTCTGCGCCCCGCGGTCTTCCGTGAGATCACCGGGGGCGATCTCGACCGGGTGCTGCGCGGCATCGCGGCGGCCCAGGCCGCTGGCATGAGACCGATCCGCGTCAACGCAGTGGTGATGCGCGGGGTGAACGACGACGAGATCGAGGATCTGCTCGACTACTGCGCGGCGCGCGGCTTCACCCTGCGCCTGATCGAGACCATGCCAATGGGCGCCACCGGACAGGCCGCGGCAAACGCCTTCGGCGATCTGGGGCCGATCAAGCGGCGTCTGGAACAGCGTTTCGAACTGATCCCGGACATTCTCCCCGGCGGCGGCCCGGCCCGTTACTACCGGGTCGGCGCGACCGAGACGCGCATCGGCTTCATCACGCCCATCTCCCAGCACTTCTGCGCGACCTGCAACCGGGTGCGGCTGACCGTCGACGGTATCCTCTATCTGTGTCTGGGCCAGGACAGCCGCTATCCGCTGCGCGACCTGCTGCGCGAGGGAATCGACGACGCGGGGCTGATCGTGCATCTGCGCCGCGCCATCGCGCGGAAACCGGAGCGCCATGAGTTCAAGGAGCGTCCGGAGCAGGTCATCCGCTTCATGTCGATGACCGGCGGCTGAACGGGACGCCTGGGTCGGTTTATGGACCCAGCCGCCAGATTTAAGAAACAGTCGGCTACATGCGGCAGTTCCTTTGAAATGGTGCGGATTTGCTGGGCCTGGGCCGTGGAATCCTTGGGCAGGCCAGAGTCAGTCGGCGACAGCGCAACCTCGAAAGGAAAGATCCAGGTCACGGTGGAGATGATGGGCAGGATGATGAGGGTAATCGCGGCCCGATAATTGGCATCGTTGCTCACGATCAGCACCAGACGACGCTTGTTGATCTCTGAGCTGACGGTGGGACTGATGTCGGCAGAGAAGATTTCACCAAGTCTCATCGGACAGCCCATCGCTCAGCGTCGCGTCCCAGTCGGGTGCTTCCGTGATCGCCACCTCGCAGTCAGCCGATTCCAGTTCCTCGCCCGCAGCTTGCGCAAGGCATGCTCGATGACTTGCGAACCGCTCTTGATCGCATGGTTGGCACGATAACAAGCGATCAGCGCGATCGCTTCGGGAGGCAGCGAAACCGAGAGTTTTTCGGCACGCAGGAGATAATGCTCCTTTGGTTGCGACCGCTGATGCTACCCTCTGGCAACTATTTCATAGGGGGCATTGCGAATCCGCGTCGTGGCCTCGTTGCCCGGCCGGGACAAAAGGCATTGCAAGCGTGTTCCGCCAGACACTCTCGATACGCAAGCGGCGACTCACCTTCGGCGACGATTCTCAATGGAATGTCGTCCATGCGAGATTTCAAAGCATGCGGGGGCGGTCTGATCAAGGTCAATCGCCTCCGCCCGCCCCCATGCGGGCGGGGCGGTCCAAACGGTCTCGGCGGGTTCAGCAAACTTGCACGGGACGGCGAAGTTCGAGTGGCATCGGCAACTCGCAGCGAGGAGCGTGTTCAAACAATTCGACAAAGCTCTCCAGATCCTGGGCGACAACATCCAGAACGCCCATGGGACCCGCCAGATTGATACTCCTCTGCCGCCAATCGGCCATGATTTCAGCCAGGGCATCCTTGGTCCGCAGCCTTTCCACATGCTCCCGTGCCTCGATCTCGTCAAACTTGAGCTGCTTGACCTGATGCTCACGGATGAGCTGTTCAGCGAGTCTGTCTAAACTATTCATCTCCATCATCCTCTGGTTTTATGATGCCGTTATCTGCAATCCTCGATGACCTGAAGGGCCGACTCGCCACGCTGTGCGCGACTGACCGGCCTTCCGCCATCGGCTCGGTTCAGCGCACATGGATTTTCAGCACCTCCTCCCCATTGGGGTCAGTCAGATGCACCGCGCAGGCGATGCAGGGATCGAAGCTGTGGACCGTGCGCAGGATCTCGATGGGTTGCTCGGGATCGAGGAGCGCGTGGCCCTGCAGCGCGGCCTCATAGGGTCCGGTCTGACCCTGTGCATCGCGCGGCCCGGCGTTCCAGGTACTCGGCACCACGGCCTGATAGTTGGCGGTCTTGCCATTTTCGATGACGATCCAGTGACCGAGCGCGCCGCGCGGCGCTTCCATGTGACCGACGCCCTGGGCCTTGCTGGGCCAGGTCGCGGGATCCCAGAGTTCTTCGTTGAAGGTTCTGACATCGCCCGCGCGGATGTTGGCCAGGAGCTGGTCGTACCAGCCATCCATGGCATCGACCATGATCTGGGTCTCCAGGGCACGGGCGGCGGTGCGCCCCATGGTCGAGTAAAGCGCCTCGAAGGGCAGATCGAGCGTCTTGAGCGTCCCATCGACCAGTTCCCGGGTCTGCGCATCCTCGGTGGCATAGAGCATGAGGATGCGCGCCAGCGGCCCGACCTCCACCGGCTGACCGCGCCAGCGAGGCGACTTGAGCCAGGAGTATTGATTCTCCACGTCCAGGTGTTTGTAGGGCGATTCGGGGCCGGTATAGGCGAATGCGGTCTCGCCCTGGTAGGGATGCAGTCCCTGATCCTTCCCGTCCTTGTAGTCGTACCAGGCACGCGAGACGAATTCCTGGATCTCGTCCTCGGCGTGCAGATCGACCTCGTGGATCTTGGAGAGATCCCGCTTCAGAATGACACCGCCCGGCACCCGATAGGAACTCCGGTCGCCGAAGCCCTTGGCCGGGAAGTCGCCATAACACATGAAGTTGCCAACCCCTTCGCCCTGGGTGAACCAGTCCTTGTAGAACCCGGCGATGGCCACGGTGTCGGGCACATAGACCTGCTCGACGAACTCATGCATCTTGACAATGAGTGAACGGACCAGCTCCAGACCGGCGACATCCACCGCGGTTCCGGCCTGATTGCCCGAGTCGATGCTGATGGCGCAGGGCATGCCGCCGACGACCAGATTCGGATGCGGATTCTTGCCGCCGAAGATGGCGTGAAGCTGGGCGACATCGCGCTGCCAGGCCAGGGCGTCCAGATAGTGGGCGACGGCCATGAGATTGGCCTCGGGCGGCAGCTTATAGGCTGGATGTCCCCAATAGCCGTTGGCGAAGATCCCCAACTGTCCACTTTCGACGAACCCCTTCAGCTTCTTCTGGACATCCGCGAAATAGCCCGGCGAGGAACGCGGATAGCGGCTGATGGACTGCGCCAGCGTGGAGGTTGCCTGGGGGTCCGCGCTCAGGGCCGAGACCAGATCCACCCAGTCCAGCGCGTGCAGGTGATAAAAATGCATCACATGATCGTGCACGTACTGAGACGCCACCATCAGATTGCGGATCAGCTCCGCGTTGGGCGGAATCGGGTATTTGAGCGCGTCCTCCACGGCCCGCACGCCGGCCAGGCCATGCACCAGGGTGCAGACGCCGCAGATGCGCTGCACGAAGGCCCAGGCATCGCGCGGGTCGCGACCCTGCACGATGGTCTCGATCCCGCGCACCATGGTTCCCGAGGAGTAGGCATTCTGAATCACCCCGCCATCCATCTGCGCCTCGATGCGCAGATGACCCTCGATTCGGGTGATGGGGTCGACAACGATTCGCGTACTCATGCACGAACTCCTTGAGCTGGATTGATTGGGACGGCGCGCGGATCCTCGATCAGATGCTCGGCAACCAGCTCGACCAGGCTTTCGACCTTGCGATCCCAATGGTTCTTGACGCGACCGGCCTCGAAATTCAGTCGGCAACTCGCGCAACTGACGACGACGGTTTCGGCGCCCGTGATGTTGACCTGTTCCATCTTGATCTTGAAGGACTCCTCGCGCAGCCGGGTCGCGCGCTCCAGCAGGAAGATCCCCGCGCCGCCGCCGCAGCACCAGTTGTATTCCTTGTTCGCCGGCATCTCGACGAAATCCGCGTCCATCGCCTTGAGCACTGCGCGCGGTTCCTCGAAGGCGCCGCCGCGACGCCCGGTCTTGCAGGGATCGTGATAGGTGATCTTGCCCTTCAACGGGGTCAGTTGCAGCCGACCAGCCTTGGCCTGACGCCCGAGATATTCGGACATGTACATCATCTCGAAGGGCAGTTCGCCGCTTTTGAGCATCGGATTCCAGCGCAGCGCCGGATAGGCGTGTCCGCATTCGGCGATGACCAGCATCTTGGCGCCGATGCGTTGCGCGGCGGCGACGATGGGATCGACCTGCTTCTTCCAGAGCGACATATCGCCAGACAGGAGACCGAAGTTCGCGCTCTCGAAGCCGTCGCTACAGACGGTCCAATCCACGCCCAGATGATTCATCACCCGGGCGGTCGCGAGCAGGCCGTTCCCGTTGCCGACCAGATCGACGGCGGAACTCAGGACCATGATCTCGGCGCGCTCCTTGTCGAGCGGAATGATCACGCCGGCCTTTTCACGGATCGTATCGACCATCTTCCGCAGCGAGTCGGCCGAGGCGCCGAACACCGTCCCGGCGTGCTTCTGTTCCATGCGCAGGGCCGCCAGTTCCGGCGGCACCAACTCGGCGGCCACCAGCGCGCTGCGCTGATGATGGACCAGCGAGGCGGTGTCGATCCCCATCGGACAGACCATGGTGCAGCGGCCGCATTCGGAGCAGGAGTCGTAGACCAGTTCCTGTAACTCCTCCAGATCCTTAAGCTTGACCTCACGGGTGACCAATTGATACCACCAGCGAAACGGGCCAATCTCGCGCTGATAGACCTTGCGATAGAGATTCATCTTGCGCATCGGCGCGTACTTGGTCTCGCCGGTCGCCTGAAAATAATGGCAGGCGGTGGTGCATTGCCCGCAGCGGATGCAACTCTCCAGCCAGACCGCCTCGTCGGCATTGGTCTCGGCGATCAGGGTATCGATGGCCCGGCGCACGCGAACCGCGTCGGACAACGTCGGTTTCGGCGCCATCTCGCGCAATTGACCGATCTGGCCGGCAAAGCCCTGAACCACCTGCTCGAAGCTCGGGAAAATGGGTGCTGTGGTGGCGGTCGTGCTCATATCCGAACCCCTTTGTGCGCGTAAGCGACACCGCTTTGGGCGCGCGAGAAGATGAACCAGAAGGAATGCATCAGCTTGCCGAACGGGAACCAGGCGAACAGCAGGGCGACGCTGAGGAGATGAATCGCCAGCATGGTCTCGTAGCGGGGACCGAGGTGCGCGAAGGCCATCATCCCGGTGACCAGTGGCGCCGCCATGACGAACCAGGCGAAATAATCGCCCCAATTCGAGCAGTAGACCGCCGGCTTGGCGATCCGGCGCAGGATCAGCGCCAGCAGCGAGGCCAGCGCGATGATGCCGAAGGCCACACCCGCAGCATTGGGCAGGCCCGGCCAAGAGGCGCCGGTCAGACCGGTGATGAACTCGATGTGGGGGACGATCCCGACCACGACGATCAGGGTGGCGAGGTGAAACAGATAGGCCATGCCCGTCTGATAGCGGGTGGCGGTCGTGAACTCGCCGCTCGGCCAGGCGCGGCTGAAGACGGTTCGATAGCCCTTGAAGTTACCGAAGGCGTCCCGAGGGCGGGACAGATCGGCCCCGCGAGTGAGGACCAGCACGCCCAGCAGACGCCAGATGGTGCCGGCGACCAGGATGATCAGCGACCAGTGAATCGCCGGACCGCGCGCAAACTCTAACAGTGACATGGTGTCGTTTCCTCCGTTGGATCCTTTGGATTGGACGGATACCGCAAGCCGAGCGCATCACTCGTCCGCGTGAAGCTCCGCCTCTTTTTTGTGTTTCTTGGAGCGTGCCAGCAACGCGGCCCCCGCGCCCGCGACAACGCCGACCGCGCCCGCGACGGCGATTTTGGGGCCAGAGCCGAACTGCGCCATCGGCACCGACTCGTAGATGCCGCCCTTGTCCCAGAAATTCGGCTCGGAGCAGCCGATGCAGCCGTGACCCGACTGGATCGGGAAGCTCACACCCTGATTCCATTTGATCGTGGCGCAGGCGTTGTAGGTTTCCGGCGCCTTGCAGCCCAGTTTGTAGAGACACCAGCCCTTGCGTGCGCCTTCGTCATCGAAGGTTTCGGCGAAAAAACCGCGGTCATAGAAGGGACGGCGATAGCAACGGTCATGAACATTCTCGCCATAGAAGGCCAGCGGACGCTTCAGATGATCGACTTCCGGCAGCGCGCCCATGGTCAGGTAATGCGCGATCACGCCGGTGATCGCCAGCGGAATCGGCGGACAGCCGGGGATATTGACGATCGGCTTATCGGTGATCAGCTCCTCGACCGAGCGCGCGCCGGTGGGATTGGGCGCCGCCTTGGGCAGACCGCCATAGGCCGCGCAGGTGCCGACCGCGAGGATGGCCGCCGCGCCTGCCGCGCCCTCCTTCAGCATCTCCAGATTGTCGATGCCGGCGATGGTCGAGGTGCCCTTGAGCGTGGGAATCGAGCCGTCGACCAGCAGCAGATAGTCGCCGGCGTGCTCATGCATCGCCTGCTCGCGCGCCTTCTCGGCGGCGTCGCCGGACGCGGCCTGGAGGGTATGGTGATAATCGAGCGAGATGAAATCGAAGATCAGGCTTTCGATGCTGGGCGCGTGCGAGCGCAGCAGCGCCTCGGTGCAACCGGTGCATTCCTGGAAGGACAGCCAGATCACGGAGGGCCGCCGCGCCTGCTCCAGCGCGCGCGCCATGCTCGGGATGACCGCCGCCGGCAAGGCCATCATGGTGGCCGTCGTCGTGCAGAACTGGAGAAAGGCGCGTCGGCTCACGCCCTGACTGCGCAACAGATCGCCTAAGGTCGTTTCTTTGGCCATTCGCTCCCCCATCGTCTTGGATGGATCAATCTGTATAAGCAAAACCTATACAAGATTTGATCGTACTTCATGGGTGTTCGGGGTTTTTTTCTCGAATTTTCAATGGTATAAATACTTCAGGAATAGAACACTAAAGACCTTGGCAATCATATAATACAATACCCATTTAAGCTATTCGGCCTCAGTACAGTACATATCTCATTAAGCATTTGATA
>NZ_CAIPNF010000497.1 GCF_903866365.1 uncultured Thiocystis sp. | reverse complement strand
CTCTTGATTGGATCCACGCCTTAGTGTCTTTTTTGACTTTTATGGGATGAATAGCACATGACCGATCTTGAAGAAACCATCAAACGCAATGAAGCCGTGATCGCGGAAATGAGCGCCACGATCCGCGATGCGAAATCATCGCTGGAACAGTATCAGCGGTTTCTCGACGAGAACGGCCTGAGCGCAGAGTCGATCCAGCGTTTTCTGGAAAGTCCGCATGTGACACCGGAAGAGCGCGAGGACATTAGAGCCAAGGTCGCCGAGATGCAGGAGTCCTTCGAGGCCGAAATGGCGACCGCCCTTGAACAGATACGCCAGCAGGCGATGGCGGGGCGGGTGAGCAAGGTTCGAACGCGCAATCTGGTTTGAGTTCGGTTTGAGTTCGACGGACAGCGTCTGGCTCAATCAATGATTTCCAGAAACAAATATCAAGACATCAAAACAGCGGAAAACAGGAGATCAGTTATGTCTGGCGATTTCGCAATCACAGCAGCCAATAGCGTTAATTTCACCGATATAAGCAAAATGTCTCTTCAAGACATGATTTTCATCGTCACACTCCAAACCTACGGCGCTCAGTCCGAGAAGTGCGCAGCAGAGGTGGCGAAGGTGCAGAGCAATAACATCAAACTTCAGAATTTAAACAAGGGAATGGCCGTATTCAATAACATGATAAAAGACAATGTAAATATCAAACCTGCCGAGAAGACGATAACAATCACCAATGAATTGACTGGGGATGACGAAACACTAAACATAACCGAGTTTCTTGACCGTTATGCCGGCGGATGCCCTGTTGATGGGACAAATTTAACCATGGCGGGTCTGTCAAAGAAGGTCAGTGAAAGATTAAAGCCGGATTCTGACGAGATCAGCAGCACCAGTAGTACGGATCAGTTAAAGATTCAAAGATACACCAATAATATCAACAACACGTTCACTATGGCGTCTACTCTAATATCCAAGTTTGAAAAGCTCAATGAAACAATTACCGGCAACATGCGCTGAGAAATCGATGGTTAGCGGATGCGCGGGTTTTTCCAAATTGACCGGGGTTCATTTGCACTCATGTTGCAATCACCTCAGTTAAGATCACTATCCATTGGGCTGGAATGAAAACCATGGACTCACCCAAGATTTCTCCAAGACCGTTCAGCGAGAACTTCGACATCTTGCAACGCGATACCGGGGCAGAAGGGAAAAAAGCGGGCGGTTACAAACTCCCCGCTGATGACCCTAAAGTACCGGATCTGGGGAAATCTGACGGGTCTTCAACACCTCCTCCAGTTCTTCTGCCTCCGAAAAAGAATTTTAACGTCGATGACACGATGCTGGATGTCATGGTCGTGACTGCAAAAATCATGGACGCCAAGCTGCAGTTGAACATCAATGAAATCAAAGGCAATGTCGCGGATCAGACCGTCCGAAACAAGGAGCGGATCGCGAAAATGGAGGAGTCGCGGCAGCGCATGGCGGAGGCCAATCAGAAAGGCGAGGCCATGAAGGTGCTCGGATGGATCGGCGTCGGATTGGGCGCGGCGGCTCTTTATGTCGGTGCGGCAACATCTGTGATATCGCTCATTCTCGGCGTGGCCTTAGTGGTCACCGGCGCGGGCGCACCCGCAGGGTTGCTATTGATTGGCGCTGGCGCCTTTGGCCTTGCGGGCACGGCGGTTGGAACGGCGTCGTGGGCTGCTGGTACGACATTAGCCGTGATGAAGGAAATCCCCGCAACCAACGAGTGGATGAATAATACCGACCTAGGAAGGGCCTTTATGTGGACGCTGTTTGCGTACCAGATGGTGACGGGGTTAGCCAGCGCGGTGGCCTCATTGGGTAGTGCCGCGTTCTCCCTAGGCGCTGGTGTCGTCGACAGCGCGGTGAAATCAGCCCAAATCCTCTCAACCGTCGTGCAACTGGTCAATGGGTTGGTTTCCGGCGGGATGCAGATCGCTCAAGGGTGTCTGACCGTTGAAAAAAGCGTGATCGAATACGAGGCATCGATGCTGCAGGTGGATGCACGCCGGATCGATGCGGATATCACCAAGCTGCAACTGCAGATGGAAGAGGATCAAGAGCGGATCAAGAAGTTTATTGGGGAGCGGGAGGAAACGATCTCGAAATGCATGGATATACTGGCTAGCACCAGTGCCACCAAGGAAAAGATCATCTCCAAGATGGCTGTCTAACGCCGACGGTGGTATACGCCACCCCGAAGCATGTAAAGATGCGCACTGTCAATGCAAACAAATGGTCATGAGCCATCGATTGGAGGATAGAGCAGATGACGAGTCTCGGTCATATTAGTCAGTCGCTCAAAGAACATAACAAAGATAGCGACTATGTCGGCTGGGATACCGAGGATAAGAAAGCCAAGTTCTCTTCGGAAACCCAGAATATTGACAAGGCTAAGCTTGTTGATGCGGTCAAGAAAATCGCGAAGGCCGATGGTTACTCGGACGTCCAGATCGATTATGCATTGAACCTGCTTCCGAAAGGCAAGGATCCCATTGCGGTCGCGGATCTTCAGAAAGCGATCGACGCGCTCAATACGATGACGAAGTTTGCGGATCTGGATCTATTTGCAGTGCTCGCGCTAATGTACAAGCTTGGTGTGGATGCGCGGAAAAGTCAGCAAGATGCCGCAAGAGTTGCGGGGCAGGCGCAGGTCGAAAGTATCCAAAAACAGGCCGATCATGCTGCCAGCGCGGCCGGGTGGGCGCTCGCGGCGGGAATTGTTTCCGGTGGTGCGCAGATACTGGCTGGAGCGACCAACATCGTCGGGTCTCTGGCTGGGGGAGCCGCCGGGGGGGGCAAGTTAGGCAAGACGGGGGCGGAGTTAGTTCAAGGAGGATTCGGAGGTTTCGCTAAGGTGCTCGAGGGCACCGCGAAGATCGGTGAAGCTGGCCTGAATCTCGGCGCGCAACTCGAGAATGCGGCGGCGACACGAGAAAAAGGCCAGGAGACGATTGCAGCAAACCAGCGAGAGGAATGGCTGAAGTCAAGAGATCTTGCCAGCGAACTGCTTCAAGGTGCAAAGAACACGATGAGCGAGGTTTTGCAAAGTCAGGAAAGGTTAGTTAGCAAGATTTTTGCCTGATCGCGTACTCGCCATCACGGTTGTATTGCCTGTTTACCATGGCCGCATTCCGCCTGTTCGTCTCGGTCTCGCGCGTTTTCGACCTGCGCATCGGTGGTTGGTCTAATCCATCAAAGGATCCCTGTTCGACTTCCGGAGTGATCGCATGAATGATGCCCCTGACTCTAACCAAAATGCTCCAGCCATCGATCTCAATGCCGAGGATCTCGCGCAGATCGCACTGGATTTTGTGCAAAACGGAAAAACGCTCTCCGATCTCTATCATCTGAGCGAAGAGAACCTCGAAACCATTTACAGTGTCGGTTACGGCATGTACGCCAGCGGTGGCTATGAGCAAGCGAACAAAATTTTCGAGTTTTTGTGTTTCTTCGATCATCTGGAAAAGAAGCACTGGCTGGGCTTGGGTGCCTGCCGGCAGATGCTCAAGCACTATGAGCAGGCGATCGAGGCCTACACCTATGTCACGCTGATCGATTTCGGTGATCCGCAGCCGCCCTTGCTGGCGGCTGATTGTCATCTGGCGCTTGGCAACCGGGATGCGGCCATCAGCGCGCTCACAGCGACCATCGAATGGTCCGGCGATCGCCCTGAATACGCGGCATTACGCGAGCGCGCGACGGGCTTGCTCGATCTGGTGAACGCCTCTCCAGCACCCGCTGCGGAATCGTCTGCTCAGCCATGAGCACAAGACAGCTGCTGCATGAATGGGTGGCGGAATTGGCGGAGGTGCTTGGTGTCCCGCCCCCCTCGATCACAGACAACGGGTTTGTTTCGTTGCAGTGCGAAAAAGATCTCCTGGTGCATATCGGAGCCTTCGACGCCAATGACGTTCTCCATTTTTTTTGCACTCTGCGATCAGCTCCAACCGATGAGCAAGCCATGCGGCAGGCCATGCGAATGGCGCTCCAGCTCAATGTCGACCTGGCCGGGAAAATTCAGGGTGCGATCGGTCTGTCGCCGGACGAGATGGAGTTCGTTCTTTCCGCGCACTTTCCCGTCGCCGGCCTGGATGGCGAGATGTTTGCGCAGCGATTGATTGTTTTCATGAATACGTGCCTACTGACGAAGGAACAGTTTGATCATGCGTGTCCCTAACGTGGAGTATCTTTGAGATGACATCGGTTCACCACGCCCAGGTTCAACACACCCAGGTTGATATTTCTAAATCATCTTGGCTCGATCACGGTCTGGCAACAGGTCTCCGGGCTCTCACTCCCAAGCATCTGGGAGAAACATTAAGAAATCTCATTGGCGCGATCCTGCCCTATCCTTTTCGCCTGTCCTTTAATCCCGAGACCTTGGCGGGCAAGATTTGGTCCTCTCTCAAGGCGCCGGCACCGCTTCAGGCATTGGCGAGCAAATTAGGGATACCGACAGCGAACCTCAATGTTGGCGGTAAGAACGTTTATTCCAAGACGTTCGAGAAGGTAACACCATCGACTGATCTCTCGAAGCTAACAATACCCGGATATAACAAGTTTGAGGAATTGAACAAGGATGTCAAGATCGCCTGCGGGGATGACAGGGGTCTGCACGAGTTCACCAAGAAAGATGTGGAAAAAAATTATGATCAAAAAGGTATAAATTTGAAGTTCCCACATTTAGCTTTAAAAAAAGCAATGAGCGAAGCGTTGCCGGATCACTTAAAGGGTGCTATTGGGGAGGATGGCATCGTGGATAAAAAAACAGGGTTGGTTGCCAAAATATTGCTTGAAACCGGCCCGTATGTACCATCGGGTCATCAACCAAAAATCCACGTTGTATTTGGAGGAACCGGATCTGGTATCGATAAGCTTGACAATTTCCTTGATAAGAAAATGATGGAGGCAGAGCAGTGGACTGGAAACCTCACCACATCAGGTGTTATCGGCGCGCATGTACCGCCAAGTTACCGACGCGCGGCGGAAATAGTGGGTGCACTCAAGGAGGTGGTCGGTCAACTGAATAAGAATAACTTGAACGTCACGCTTGAGGTGAAGGGTTTCTCCAAGGGCGGCGGAGAGGCCAGTTATGCCGGTATCTTCCATGGAGTGAAAACATTGTCGCATTGCGGAACACCCCTTTCTCCTGCCTGCCAAAGAAGTCTCGGACAGCAAAAGATCAATGACGCGGTAAAGAATGATCTGATTTTCAATACCAGCGTGGAAGGCGACGTGGTTTCTCACTCCACGCTTGCCAATAAACTTTCAACAAGCTGGGAGTTCCTGACCTCGTTACAGACGGCAAGACGCATCGGTCCCGGAATTCGAATCCACGATCATGGCGAACCGATCTCTGGTATCAATAAATTAGGACTCGGGAGTTTTACAATCCATAACAAGTCCATGAATATTTTTGATACTATTTCTAACAATACTAATAAATATCCAACGGAGACTAAAATATCTAATTATGATAATGTCGCGATTGATTTGGAGACTAATGATTCTAATGAAACTAATAATAAAAAGATTTCTGAAGAAGATGATATTGAAGGTTTGGATGATGTTGATTTGACTGATGATCCAGATGAATTTAAAGGCTGACCAATGATGTTGATTTTAATGATGATGCAATTGGAAGTTGGTCAGGATGGATGATCATTTTGCTCTTCTCACACGCTGGGTCTCGTGCCTTGGGCAAGTGGCGGGTCTGGATCTTGAATTCGATGAACAACGAATCTGCACCATCACCTATGGCGAGGATATCGTGCTGAGTCTTATGCCAGCCGAGGATGATGAGGATGGCTTTGTGATCGTGGGCCGGGTGCTCGACTTGACGATGGATGAAGCGGTGGACGATTTGATCGTGAAAGCCGCGTTGAAGATGAATTGCCTCGGGAACGAAACCCACGGCGGCGCCCTGGGCCTCAGCCTGTATGACGAAGCGATCCTGCTGGTTCACGGCTTTAGCTACAGCGGTTGCGATGAGATCGTGCTAGCGAACATTGTCGAGAACCTGGCGCTCGAGATCGATCGCCTGCGGACCCTGCTCCTGGAGCAGACCGGCTTTGTGCGAGAGAACCCGAGCCCGCCATCGTTACCGGCAGGCGCGATCTTTGTTTGATCGCGCGGCGGTCGCCGGGATTTCAGTCGACAGTATCGGGAACCAACCGAATTTCATGACTTTGGAAACGACGATGCGCGGGTCTAATACCGAGAGGGATGATCTGTTGGCGCGTCTTGGCGAGCGTTGGGGACTCCTAGCGACGAATGTGAATGGACGCGACCTTTACCAATTGGAGATCGATGGCCGGTTCGATGTCGCTTTGTTTCAAACTGGAGGAACCGTCATGATCGAGGCCTCGCTAGGGCCGCTTCCGTCTGGGGACGACCGTGCCTGGGATCGCTTGCTCGAACTTCTTGGTACGTATCTGGGTGAGTTGCGCACCCGCGAGGAGGTCTTGTCGCTCACCCTGGACAGTAGGGATCTCATCCTGTTCAGACGGCTGTCGAGATCAGGCCTGACGCTCGATAGGCTCGAAGTCGCGCTCGAGGCCTTTGTCAACCAACTAGAACTCTGGACCGAGCGATTAACCGAAGAGCCACGCATGAAGACTCCGGCCATGCCGTATTTCTTGTTTCCATGACGGCGGATAACCGCAGATGACCATCCTGATGGACGAGCTGGAATCCGCATGCGTGTGCTCGGGATGGGTTCTGCGTGTGCTGACGGGTATTCAGCAAGGGGCCGGGATGTCCTTGCTGGATGGCCGCAGCTATACCGTCGGTCACGACGATGGCTGTGACATCGTGCTGTGGGATGAACGGGTCGCCCCCCGGCATTTCCTCGTGCGAGTCCAAGGGGAACGCATCCATCTTCAGTCGCTGGACAGCCCTATTGAGTTGAAGGAGCGACGGCTCGATCCAGGTGATTCCATCGAGATCGCATCGGCTAGGCGACTTCGGGTGAGCGGGTTGGAGATAGCGCTGGGATCGCCGGAAACGAATTGGCTGGAACTATGCGTGACAGAACCCGCTCTCCATGCCTTGCCCACTGCGGAAGTCGGCGTGACAGGCGGACAGGATTCGGCAATCGTCCAGGCAGATGGCGCGGGGACTAGCGACGAGGGTGCGCCAAGCCCATCCCATGCCGGCGCGGCTGGTCGCGACGGCGGGCGCCGCAGGTTGGTGATTGTCGCCCTGCTTGGTCTCCTGATTCTGGTCTTCGCATCCTGGTCTCTCTTCATTTCGGGACGCGGCAGCGATCACACGCTGGTGACCGCTGACCCGCCTGATCGCCGGGCCGAGCGTGCGCACACGCTCGCCGCATCCATGGGCTTGGCTGGCATCGAGATCCGTTTACGCACCGATGGGGTTTTGGTTCTCAGCGGTTACTGCGAGACGCAGGCCATGCGGGATCGCGTGACGGCGGCGTTAATTGCGGATGGGCAGCGCGTGGATAATCGGCTGTGGCCCGAGGAGCGGATCCGTGAACTGTTAGCGCTGACGCTGGAGCAGCTCGGCGCGGGGTTACTCGGCTATGAGTATCTTGGGAATGGAGAGGTACGACTGCATGGATGGCTGCGTTCGGGATTGACCTCGGATCAGGTCGTGAACACGGTTCACGCGGATGTACCCGGAGTGCGCCATGTCTCTAATGCGTTTCAGTCGGTCGATCTGTTTCTCGATGATCTGCGCGAACAGTTGCGCACGGCGCATCTGGAACGCAAACTCGTCATCACATCCGATCTCTTTCCCGCCGTGATCGCGGGACGCTTGGACACACAGGAGATGGCGCGCTGGGAGGTGATCCGTGACGGGCTCGCCACGCATTATCCGGATCTTCGCGCCTTAGAATCGAATATTCTGCTGGTCGAGAGGTCGGCGGTTTCAGCTTCCAGACCCGCTTCGGTCGCGGTGAAAACCGCTCGTGATCCGCCGATCCTGATCCTTGGAACCTTGATCGGAGCCAATCGAATCAGTTATGCGGTTCTGGGCGATGGTGAACGGTTAACCAAGGGACAGTTGATCGATGGGCGCTATATGGTCGAGGAGATCCAGTTTGATCGCGTGATCGCGTTCGATGGCGCGGAACGCAAGACCTTCCATGTTGGAGTAAAGGCGAATGACCGAGGAACTGGACAATGAACCCTGGTTCGGGATCGAGCAACGGTTGCGCGACGATATCGATGGCCATGAGCGCGATGCGCTGTTGCAACGATTGGACGCCGCCGCGCGCGCGGTCAAGCGACACATGGATGCCGGAGCGACGCCGGCGGAGTTTGCCGAATTGAATACGATTTATCATGGCTTTGAGTCGGCGAGCAAGGTTGTCGAGACGGTGTGGCGATCAAGCCACAAACTTTAAACCTAGACTGGAGAATCGTTATGAGCGGCCTTAATGTCGGTTCCCTCATGAGTGCGCTCAGCGCCAAGGCGGGCGATCTGCAAGCGCGGATGGATAGTCCCGACTTTGACGCTTCGGATCAGGGGCAGCTCCTGAACATGGGGCTGGATATCAGCAAATATCAACAGATGGCTAGCTTGGCATCGGCGATCGTCAGCGATGTCAAGCAGACCGCCCAGGGAATTATCCAAAAAATCTAGTCAAACACGGTTTCGGGCATTCTGCGAGGGTCACTAATACAATGGATATGGACGAGGATTCGATCAAATTGTTGGCCGAGCTCGCCTTGATCGCGGGCGGTCGTGGCCTGATCGATCACGCTGAGAAAATGGTCGCGGCGTTGGTCGTCTTGCGTCCCGAGAGCGAGCGCCCCTATCTGATCCATGCGCTAGTCCGATTAGGTCAGCGCGATGCGGATGGCGCTGAGTACATTCTGCGCGAGCGGGCGCTCAAAGCCAATCCAAACAGTACTTTGGCGCTCGCGTATCTGGGTTTGGCGCTCCATCAACAGGGCCGCGCCAATGAGCGCAATCAAATCTTGTACGCCGCTATCAATGGTCAGGATGGCGATGAAGATGCCTTGCGGCTTTCGCAAAATTTGCTTGCAACGCCCATCGCCTAATGCTGCCTCGCCTCATTCGGCCGACGCGCGGCTGTTGGCCGTGGGGCGCGTCATGCCGTTTTGAGCGCCCACAACCATGATCGACTCCATTGCCTTTCATGTCAGTGTGCCAGCAACGGCCTTGGCATCCGTGCCAGCACCATCGGCTCCCGCGAACATGCCGGCAGTCAACGCGGTCGATCAGGCGCGTTTTCAGGTCGCGTTGCAGGGTGTGCCGGAGCCGTCAGTGATCGTTCTGCCCATAGTCGCCGCCCCGGCAAGCGAGCGGATCTCGGCGCCGGGCGACCTGATCCTGCGCGGATTGGAGCACCTGCGCGGCCAGTATCGCGCGGTAGGTGTCGAACTCGACACCCTGGCCAACCGCGCGGATCTAACCCCCATGGATCTGCTCGGGCTACAGATGCAAGTCGCTCAGGTCACGCTTGGCGCTCAGCTGATTGGCCAAGTGGCGAGCAAGCTTGAGCAAAACATCAACACGCTGCTCAAGAGCCAATGAGCCATGCCTAACCGGCGAGAGAATGCGCAATCGCGGCTCGTTCGCGCCTTGATGATCGGCCTTCTGGCGCTGCTGGTCTCAGGCTGTCAACAGATCGAACTCTATTCCAATCTCTCCGAACGCGAGGGTAACGAGATCCTGGCCGTGCTGCTGGGCCACAACATCGCCGCGACCAAGAGCCGCGCCAAGGAGTTCGTGACCATCAGCGTACCCAAGACCGAAGTGGCGTACGCCATCGAGATCCTGCGCCGGCAGGGTTTTCCGCGCGAGCAGTTCTCTGATCTCGGACAGATCTTCCAGAAACAGGGGCTGATCTCCTCGCCGATGGAGGAGCGGGTGCGCTATACCTACGGGTTGTCGCAGATGCTTGCTGAAACGTTGACGCAAATCGATGGTGTGCTCTCGGCACGGGTGCTCATCGTACTGCCGGAGGCGGCGGTGTTCGGACAGCCGCAAGCGCCGTCCTCGGCCTCGGTGTTCGTGAAGTATCTGCCCGGCGTGGAGATCGAGGAGGCGATCCCGCGCATCAAGACGCTGGTGCAGAACAGCGTCGATGGTCTGAGTTACGACAAGATCTCAGTTGCGCTCTTTCCGCATCATGAGACGCCGCGAATCTCGGGCTTCGGGTCGCAACTGGAGACCTCGAACATCTCGCCTTGGCTTTGGGTCGCTGTTCTGCTGGGGCTGTTGTTGATCCTATCGTCCGGCGCAAGCGCCTATCTCTGGTGGCGAATGCGACGCTCGACAGTGATGAAAATCGGCCACGATGCTTGACGTCAGGCTAGGTCTGCCAAAGGCGATCTGGTGCGAACGGGCCCTGATCTTCAATACACAGCCGGCGCACTATATGCACGACTCCTGGTATGAGTGGCTGCCGCACGGCGAGATGCTCGGGCATTTGCGTGGCTCGCCGCGCGCACGCGGCGAACTCTCGCGCCATTTACTGACGTGTCTGGCGCTCGACGGCTGTTATGTTGAAGACTTCGCCAATCCCTGGGCGCGTCTGGCGTTGCTCGATGGTCCCTGGCTCGAACATCTGCTGCGGCGGCTCGGTCTGGCGCTGCGCTCGTCTGAATTGCGGCTCGAACTCTCCGGCGAGCGACGGCGTCGTCTCAAGGCGGCGCTGAGCGCGGAGGATTGGCGCTTCGTCACCTGCGAGACGCCGCTATTGGGGCAGATTCCCGCCTTCGACTCCGAACCGCGCCAGCTGGATGCCGATCCCGCGACCCGCTTTGCTTTAATCGGTGCGCGCTTTTGCGCACTCCAGGGACTTGGCGCGTTGGACCTGGCGCTGACCCAGCGTCTGGCGTTGAAGCTGCCGGTGGATTGGGCGCCTACGCTGAACGCTGCTCGGGCGCCGCGTTCGAGCGCGCTGCCGCCCATCCTGCGCAAACTGCTTCGGGAGCTACCGCCCGCATGGATCCCTTTATTCGCTTGACGAATACGTCATTAACGCTGGCTCCCGGCACTCGTCTGCTGAAGCAGGCGGACTATCAAACCTTTGTCATGGCCGCTCGAATACTCGAAGATGCGCGGCGCGAGTCCGATGATGCGCGCGCCGAGGCCGAGCGCGAGCAGGTGGCGCACTGCCAGGCCGGGTATGAGCAGGGACTGACCCAGGCGCGTTTGGAGATGGCCACGCGGATGCTGGAAACCGTCGAGTACGCGGTGGACTATCTTGGCGTGGTCGAGCACAAGGTCGTCGATCTGGTCATGGCTGCGGTACGCAAGATCCTTGGTGAGTTCGAGGAGACCGATCTCACCGTGCGGGTGGTGCGTCAGGCGCTGCAGGTGGTGCGCAATCAGCCGCAGGCAACGATCCGGGTCTGTCCGGCGCTCGCCGAACCATTACGCCAGCGGCTGCATGAGTTGCTGGTCGGTTATCACGGTCTCGGAATGGTCGAGGTGTTTCCCGATCCACGCTTGGGGCGGGGCGACGCCATCCTCGAGACCGAGATTGGCGTGGTCGATGCTAGTCTGGAGACTCAACTGGACGCCTTGGAGCAGGCGTTGCGATCACGCTTGCAGAAACGGGAGGCGCCAACCTCCCCCAATCAATCACCCTGATCGTTCACTGTTCGGCTATGAGTGTTTTCATGCCATGGATATAGAAGTCACGTTCCAAGAGAATATTCACGTCCTGAAGGTTTCCGGTCAGCTCGACGCGCTGACCGCGCCTGACTACGAGCAGCGGCTCAATCGCGTGATTGCCGCAGGCGCGCAGCGTCTGGTCGTGGATTTCGGCGCCTTGGTTTATATCAGTAGCGCCGGTTTGCGCGCCTTGTTGAACACGACCAAGCCGCTGATGGCGCATGGCGGCAGCTTGATCTATGTCAATCTCCAGCCCGGCGTACGCGAAATTTTCGAGATGACTGGTCTGCTGTCACTTTTTCATGTGTGCGACTCCATGCCGGAGGCACTCGCTGAGATCAGCGTATCATGACCTCCGCGCGTCTGCGTCTATCCGCCACCCTCGACAACCTGCTCGCAGCGCGTACATTCCTGAAATCGCTGGCCGAGCAGGCCGGACTCGATCCACGTCTCGCCGGGCGTCTTGAACTGGCGCTTGAGGAGGTGTTCGTCAATATCTGTCACTATGCCTATCCCACTGGCCAGCCAGGCGAAATCGAGCTGCGTGTATGTCCCGGCTCAGATCGTTTCGTGCTCGATGTGCTCGACGATGGACAGCCCTTCGATCCCGAGACCCAACCCGAACCCGTGCTGTCGACGACATTGGAGCAGCGCGCTATCGGGGGGTTGGGTTGGTTCCTGACCCGTCAAATGGTGAGTGAACTGAGCTGCCGGCGCGAGCAGGGACGCAATCTGACCACGCTGGTTATACAACAGCCGGCCGGGCAACGACCTCCGCCGCAAGGCGGAGGTTTGTCAGGCCACTGACAAACCCGTCGATGCGGCTTTAGCCGCATCTGACAAACCCGTTGGTGCGGCTTTAGCCGCATCGGCGCCGACGACCCGGCATTCGATGCGGCTAAAGCCGCACCTACGGCGCTGACAACTTCTCACAAGTCTTTGAGTAAACGACCTCCCCGCGCCTTTCGGACGGGGTTTCTCGCGGAGGAACTGATGATACCGGCGGTGTCGCGCATGATTGAGCGGTGGGGCCACTGCGGCAGAGGTTGGTTGCTGCTGATGGCCCTGTTCAGCGCGGCGCAGACCCTGGCCGGAACCGAAAGTGCGGCGTTGGCGCCAACGCCCCTGCGGCTGATGCTCGCTTGGCAGCCGCAGGCCCAATTCGCTGGCTATTATGTTGCGCTCGAGCGTGGTTTTTACCGCGAGGCTGGGATCGAAACCAGCATCCTGGATATGGATGATGCGCTTTCACCGCTCGAAGCCCTGCGCGCGGGCGAGGCGGACCTGTCGATCCTGTGGCTGTCGACGGCCATCCAGGCCCGCGCCGAGGGTCTGCCCCTGGTCAATGTCGGGCAAGTGTTTCAGCGTTCCTCGGTGGTACTGATCGCGCGCGCCGGCTCGGGTGTGCATCGCCTGTCCGATCTCAATGGTCGGCGTGTCGGAATCTGGAGGGGTGATCCCTCCCTGCCCGTCGAAGCACTGCTACGGGCACAGGCGCTGGAGGTCAAGCGCGTTCCGCAGTCGGTCACGGTCAATCTTTTTCTGCGCGGCGGAGTCGAGGCCATGTCGGGAATGCTCTACAACGAGTATCACCGGCTGATCGATGCGGGTCTGGAGCCGGAAGATCTCACGGTGTTCCGGCTATCTGAATATGGAATCGATTTCCCCGAGGATGGTCTCTATGTGCTGGAGCAGACTCGGCACGAAAAATCCGCCGTGATCGATGCCTTCATAGCCGCCACCCGGCGTGGCTGGGAACGGGCCTTTGCGGATCCCGAGGGCACGATAGAGCTTGTGCTCAAGTACCAGCGGGCGAAACGTATTCCGGCCAATCGTGTACATCAGCGCTGGATGCTGGAACAAGTGCGCGCGATCATGGGCTCGCCAGGCGAGGCCGGTTGGGATTGGCAATTGCGCCGCGCGGATATCGAGCGGGTCGGCAAGGAGTTGCGCCGTCTGGGCATGATCAACGCCATCTCGGATGACATCGAAGGTCTCCGAGTCCAATGAGGGCGCGGTTCTTTGGGATTGGTGCGCGGCTGACGCTATCCGTGATGCTGTGCGTGGCCGTGATTCTGGGTGCCAGCCTGGGACTGTATCACTATCTGTAGCCGCTCGCAATCATCCGAGCCGATGCGCGCAATCATCAGGCTTTTCCTGCTCGGATTAGTTGATTCTATCTTCCGGGCTGTGCTCACATTCTTTGCAACTCAGAGCGCGGCGGCCTGTCCGTGCGCGCAATCATCCGTCGTCTGCTCACATTCGCTGCAACTGGCGAAGCCCTCCTGAGCCCTCTAAATGGGTACCCCCGCCGCCTGCAAACGCTCCCGCAGTTCAGAAGCACGGGCCGGATCCAACTGATTCCCGAACCACGCCCGGAT
>NZ_CAIPNF010000496.1 GCF_903866365.1 uncultured Thiocystis sp. | reverse complement strand
CGCTGCTTTACCGAGGGCATTTCCAAAATTGGCGCGCTGGATGTCACCTATGCCGCCGAGCTGGGGTATCGCATCAAGCATCTCGGGATCGCGCGGCGCTCGCCGGGCGGCATCGAACTGCGTGTCCACCCGACCTTGATTCCGGAGCGTCGTCTGATCGCCAATGTCGATGGCGTGATGAACGCGGTGCTGGTCAAGGGCGATGCGGTCGGCCCGACTCTCTACTACGGCGCGGGCGCGGGCGCCCTGCCGACCGCCTCCGCCGTGATCGCCGATCTGGTCGACGTGGTGCGCGCCCTGACCACCGACCCCGGCAACCGCGTGCCCCATCTCGCCTTCCAACCCGATGAACTGGTCGATACGCCGGTGCTGCGGATGGAGGACATCGAGACCTCCTACTATCTGCGTCTGTCCGCGCTCGACCAGCCGGGCGTCATGGCGCGCATCGCCAGCATCCTGGGCGAGGAGGGGATCAGCATCGAGGCCATCAAGCAGAAGGAGCCGGGCGAGGGCGAGTCCCATGTGTCGCTGGTGATGCTCACCCATCGGGTGATCGAGGGCCGGATGAACGAAGCCATCGCGCGGATCGAGGCGCTGGACTCGGTGCGGGGAGCGGTGATGCGGATCCGGATGGAGAGCCTGTCGGGCTAACTTCGACCATCGCCTCCTCAATCCAGGCGGCCGCGCCACCGAGTTTTGACGGCGGCGCTTTACCCGCCGTCGACACCCCGAAACCGGGAGACCAACCCATTGAGTTTGCTGGCCAGTTCCGCTAGTCCCTGAACGCCCGCCTGCGCCAGAAGAATGTCCTGGTCGTTCTTCCTGGCTAGCGTGCCCATGCTGTCGACGTTGTCGGACAGTGCCTGACTGGTGGCGGATTGCTGATGCGCTTGCTGGGTGACGGCGGAGACCCGGCTCAGCATATCCTCCGCGTGTAGACGAATCGTTTCGATGGCCGTGGCGGCCTCCCGCGACAGGGCGACACCGCGATTCATCTGCGCCGAGGTCACCCCCACCGTTTTCACGGCTTGGGCGCTTTCCTGCTGGATGGTGCTGATCGTCTCGGTGACTTCGCTGGTGGCCTGGGCCGTCCGATTGGCCAGTTTGCGTACCTCGTCGGCGACCACCGCGAAGCCGCGTCCCTGCTCCCCGGCGCGCGCCGCCTCGATGGCGGCATTCAACGCCAGTAAATTGGTCTGATCGGCGATCTCGCGGATGACATTGACGATGGTGCCAATCTCGCGCGAGCGATCGTCCAGCCGTTGGACGCCGGCGGCCACCGACTGCATGGTGTGGTCAATCTGCCCAATGTCCTCGGCGGTGCGATTGACGGTGTTGGCGGCGCTCGCGGTCAACTGCCCCGTGTTCCGCGCGAGTTCCTGCAATTGCTCCGACTGTTGAGCCACCTCGACGATGGACTGGGCGATGTCGTCCATCTCCCGTTGCATCTGGCCCGCCGCCTCAAGCTGTTGTTGCGAATGCTGGACCACCGCCTCGGTCGCGCCAATGAGTTCCTGAGTCGTGGCGTCCAGGTGGCGACTTTCCCGAGCGATGGCCAGCACCAGTTCGCGTAGACGCGCCATGAAGGTATTGAAGGCCGTTCCGATGACGCCGATTTCGTCCTGGCGCGCGACGGTTAATTGCTGGGTGACATCCCCCTCCCAGTCGGACAGGGTTTGCGCCAGTGTCTTCAAGGGGCGCAGCAACCGGGTGAGCAGTGGCCAGATCACGGCGGCCAGGATCACTAACCCCAGGCTGCCGATCAAGGCGGCGAGCCAGGTCATCCGGCGCGCCTCGACCAAGGCCGCGTCCAGGGGAAACGTGAGCAGTAACGCCCAGGTATTCTGCGCTTTGCCTGGTGTGATCGGGCGCACCAGCGACATCGAACCGGCGCCATCGACAAACTCGTAAGACCGTCCCTGTTGGATCGCCGCCAGTGCCTCCGCCGGCAGGTCGTGCGCCGCCTGTCCCAGCCGGGCGCTGTCGGGGTGGCTGGCATACAGGCCCGCGTTGGACAGCAGACTGGCTTGGCCGGAACCGAACGGCCGCACCTCGGCCAGGATGGTCTGAAGCGCCTGGAGCGGATAATCCGCACCGACCGACCCCAGGAAACGCCCCTCGCCGAGAATCGGCACCATCAGCGAAACCATCATGACCGGGCGCCCGCCGATGGGAAACGCATAGGGCTCGCTCGCCCAGGGTTGACGGGGTTGCTTGGGGATGTTGTACCAATCCGCGGTCTCATACTCCGTGACCGGCTCCACGGCGACCGCTCCGCTCGCCCGGTTCCAGTACGGGAGGTAACGACCGCTCTGATCGTGTTCCGGCGCGATGCCGACGAATTCGCGGTCGCGTCCATCGAAGGCATTCGGCTCCCAGTAGGAACCCAGGCCGATGAGTTGCGGATTGGCTTCGAGCACCGCTTGGTTGACCGCCGAGGCAACGGCGCGCTCGGGCTGCCGTTGGTGGATGGCGAACACCGCCAGGGCCAGCGATTCCGCCACGGCGTAGGAATGCGCGAACTCGGCTTCGATCCGGTTGGCGTAGGTATCGCCCATGTCGCGCACCAGCGCCAAGGCTTGATCGCGAGCGTTGTTCTGCGCGAGCGTGGCGATGGTTCCGAAGGCGAGTAGAAACAGCAGTCCGCTACCGCCCAGCATCCAGAAAAATAGTCGAGCACGTAATGATTTGATCAACAGATCGCTCCTTTTGCGTTAAATCTTTGCGGAGATTGACTCACTGACGGAGATGTCTGACGCTATGATCATCTCTAATGTAGGGCGGGATTGATCGGTTCGGCGCGGGTCGTGGGTTCGTTGCGGCCTTCAACGGTTGAAGCCATGACGTGACGCATCCTGCTGATTGAATCCATGGACAGGATAACGGCGGGAATAATCGCGGATCATTACCTCCAGCATGTTGGCCAGGCTGAGAGTCTGTTCAAAAAGTTCTCATTGAATTACATATGGTTCCTGAACATGGCACCGACGGAAACCTAGTTTGTGCCTTAAACGCGTGGAGAGCGTAACCGCAACCATTTAATCTAATTAGGAAAACTTTTTAAACAGACTCTGAGGTGT
>NZ_CAIPNF010000495.1 GCF_903866365.1 uncultured Thiocystis sp. | reverse complement strand
CGGTGCGCCCGGCGTCGCGGGCGGCCTGCCAGTCCGTCGTCAGGCGCTCCCTGTAGTCGGCGTGAGTGGCAAAGCGACCGCGCAGATCGCTCTCCAGATCCCGGACCTGGACCTTCAGGTCCGCCAGCAGTTTGGTGCGATGAATCATGGCTACCGTTAGGCGAATTTCGAACTTGACCAAGTTCAATGCGGAGGTGCGGAGGGCGGTTCGAACAAGGCCGCGACGGAATCGACGGTGACGGCACGGCGGATGAGCGGACGCAAGGCGTCGGCGTCCAGTTCGGCGAGACGCTGGCGGAGACGCTGATCGACCACGCCGAAACGCGCCTCCAGAATGCCGATCACGGCGGCGGCTTGTCCCTGTGCAAAGCCTTGGTGGACGCCTTTTTCAATCCCCTGCTGAATCCCCTGCTGAATCCCCTTTTCGATCCCGCGTTCGATCCATTCTTGAGCAACGGTCATGTGTAAAGCCTCCTCGCGTGCGGGCTTGGCGGCGGCCAGCGCGGCGCGAAACTGGGTTTCGGTGATGGCGTAGTGGCGCACAATATAGACCAGAACCTGCCGTTCCAGTGCCTCGCCGTCGGGGAGATCGCGGAGGATGCGGGCGAGGTCAGCCGGCGCCAGATCGCGTACGAAAACGGCGCATAGGGCACCGAGCGCGGCGCGCACGGCAGGATCGGCGGAACGCTCGGGATAGGGCATCGGCCCCAGGTCACGCACCTGATAGCGCAGATCGCGCAGCCACTCCCGCACGTCCGGATCGGCGTCGAGACAATCCAGAATCGAGGTCGGGACGCTCCAGGGCTGACGGCCATGATAGAGCACCAGGGGCAGGATCGGCGGGAGCCGCCGCAACCGCGTGGCGCGGCCTTCGGCATAGCGGGTCCAGATCCGTACCAGATAGCCGAGTAGTTGCAGCGGGGTGCCAGGATCGGGCGCGCTTTTGTGTTCGAGCAGCACATAGAGCAGCGCCGGCTTGCCGCCGGTGAGCGTGACCTCATAGAGCCGGTCGCTCTGGGTGTCGCGCAGATGCTCATCGATGTAAGTGCCATCGAGCAGGCGTGGGGGATCCTCCGTCAGACGCGCGGCCAGCGCGGCGGGGAGTTGCTCGCGCAGCAGGATCGCGGCCCGGCGCGGATCGTCGAGCAGGGCGCGAAAGAGGGCGTCATGGTGATTGGTGGGCTTGGGCATGGTGTCGCGACATCGCTTATGGCACTGGGCGCGGTTTAAATACGGTGGGCGTTTTCGAGCCAGGCGCGCGGAATACGACCGTAATCCGTAGTGTTGATGGTCACCGGAACGGCTTCTCCATCCAGCACGGGACGGTTGTCCGGTGTCAGCGGACTGGCGATCAGGGCAATCAGCGGCGGACGCTGGCCAAACATGCAGGCCTCGGCCAGCCTGGCGAACAGCGGCATTCGCTGCCACCGGGCCGCCAGACCGAGATTCACCAGTAAGCCCGGTTGATCGTCCCGCAGCAGTTGCGCTTCGACTTTGGGCCAGACTTCACTCAGCACGGTCGCGAAGTTCTGCGCATCCACCGAACCCGCCGGCGCGGCATCGGCGGCCAGCAGGGTGTTCCAGTCCACCTCCCATTCCTGGGCCTGCGCCTCAAGCAGGGTGAGCACGACTTCGTCGAAGTCGATGACCTTCAGACCAAAACGCTGCGACAGTTCGCGCTGCGCGAGCGAGAGCCCCTTGGGATCGACGGACAGCGTCAGTAATTTGCCGCTGCTCAGGGTGTGCTTGATGCGTTCGTCGATCTGCAGCGCCGCCTGCACATCCGGCGCGGTGGCGGTGCGCGGGCGGTGATTGGTGCCGAAGCGGGTGATCTGTGTGGTGCCCGAAATAATGCCCGCCGAATCGAGCGTGACGAAGGCGCGCCTGGCGCTGTCCCACTGCACTTCCAGACCGGCATCCTTGAGCAGTTGCTCCAGTTCGACCGGACCGGGCAAGGGCGCGGCCTCGGGGTAACGGGCAAAGATCCGGCGCCGGATGGTCTCCAGATCGAACTGACGCAGACCGAGCAGCGAGTTGGTGGCCAGCTTGACGGCACGCGCGGCGGACAACTGGGCCGGATAGAACTCCAGGCGCGAGGACAAGGCCGCTTGCCGGGCGCACGCGGCCGCCAGGCGGATCAGCCGCTCAGCGCTCAGCCCCGCATCACCCGCGGGCGGCGGAAGGCACGCCAGGGTGTCGGCCACCTGCTGTGACGAGGGTAGCGGATCCTGTTGCGCCAGGCGGTCGGCCGCCTCGCCCAGCGCCACGGCGTAACTGGCACGGATCTCGGGAGACGAGGGAGACAGTCCTGCCGCACCGCTGCTGGCCAGGGTGGCGACCACCAGATCCTCGACTTGAGGAGCCTCGATCAGCGGTCGAACGGTTGCGTCGCGCGTCACCAGTTGCCAGCGGGGCGTTTGCTTGGTGCGCTCGACGGTGATGACGGCTCGCGTCAGCGCTTCGGCCTCGCGATGCCGGGCCGCGCCTGTTTGCACGCTGCCGCGCCGGGCCAGGAGTGCGGTGGCGATCTCGCCAACCGTCGCGATGCCCCCCAGCCCGGCCAACGCAAGGGCTACGTCGTCTCGCAGGTGGGTGACTTCCGGCTGGCGCGACATCCGCTCGGCCATCGCATGCAACAGATCCTCTGGCAGCGGTGAGGCGTCTGCCGGTGCGCTCACGCCAAGCCACGCCTCCAGGGCCTGGAGTTGTGCGTCGTCGCCTTTCCTGGGCACGAGCAGGGCGGCCGCCGCATCCACCGACAGTTTGGCGACGGTGGTGTCGGCGGGCTGCTCGTCCCTGGCCGCGCCCCCGCTGAATTGTTGCCGCAGCCGGTCAGCAATCTGGTGCAGTTCGCGCGCCACGGCCAACGCAATGCCACGGTGCCGGTAGAGCCGATTGCGCGGCACGTCGGCCAGATCGCCCGCCGTGGCCAGTGCATCATGGCCAATCCGATCGAGCAGTTCGAGGTGGCGAGAATCCAGTTCCAGCGACCCCAGTGGCGTGCTCGGCGTGATGCCGCCGTCGATGGCCGTCGAATCGTCTCCGAAGGACAATTCGATTTGCCGTGTTGGTGTCGCGTGGGCCGTGACGGGTCGCGAGACGTTCTCGAACACCGTGCGCCATTGGCGCAGCATCTGCTCGGCATTGTCAAAGCGCTGGCGGTGGTCGCGGGCCAGCGCCCGGACAAAGAAGTCGAGCGCTGGCTTACGAATCGACGCATCAAAGCGTTCTGAGTCAAGCACGATCTCTGATGTCAGGGTCGCCGGGTCGGCGCTGCCATCGCCCCATTCGGGCAGGGTGCCGGTGGCCATTTCGTGCAAGGTCAGGGCGCAGGAGTAGCGCTCGGCATACCCGTCCCAAATGCCGCGTTTGCGCAGGAACGGGTCCATGTAGACCCGCGTTCCCGCGTTCAGGTCGGTGGCCGGAACACCCGCCAGCGAGAAGTCAAACAATGTGAGGGTGAGTCGTTTACCGGTCCCTGGGCGGATGCCGATGTTGTCTGGCTTGATGTCGCGGTGGGGCACGCCCTCGCGCTCCAGGTACTCCAGAACGGAAATCAGCTCCTCGCCAAACCGCCGCAACAGGTCCAGGCCCAGGCGACCCTCCTGGCGCAGACGTTCACCCAGCGTTTCCTCTCCCGCCGAGGACAGGAACAAGGTCGCCAGGCCCGCGATTTCAAAGCGTTCAAAGCACTGGACGATGTTCTGGTGGGGCTGAAGCCGCACTAGCGTTTCGGCTTCGCGCTTGAGTCGTTCGTTGTATTCCGGCGCCAACGCGATCTTGAAAACGCCCTGGCGCGGTTGCCCTGCGCCTTTGCGACGGACCTCAAGGGCCAAACTGGTGCCGCCTTTACCGAGTCGCCGAATCACGTCAAAACCGTTGAGATCATTACCGGTGTTGGCCTCTAACGGGGACGCCAGCGGCGACGCGGGTGCGGTGAGAGCGTCTTCGAGGGCTTCTTCCGCCTTGTCGAGTGCGGCCAGGAATTCGTTGGTCGAGCTGAAGCGATCATCGGGTGAGGGCCAGGTGGCAAACTGGATGAGTTCTTCGATTTCGGCCAGACACCCATTGACCATCGCCGACAACGTGAGTCCCGGTCCTTGTTCGCACTTAGCGATCAGTTCGTCGCCGCTGATGGCCGGAGGCTCGCCCGCGAGGACGAAATACGCGATGGCGCCGAGCGAAAAGAGATCCAGCTTGCTGGACTCTGGCCGGGGCGCGTTGCGGGCTTCTGGCGCAAGGTAGATCTCTTGAGCCACGCGATCCGAGAGCATCTCGATATGAAGCGTTCCGGTCGTCTCACCCTCCGCTTCCTGCAACTGCCGTGTGGCGATCTGCCAGTCGAAAAGGGTGACGTCGAAGGAATTGGCGCCGACAGTCCTGACCAGGATGGTCTGCGGTGACAGGCCCCGGTGGCAGAGACGGTAGCGATGAGCCGCATCCAGCGCTTCGGCGATCGCGCGGACGAGCTTCAACCGCTGCCAAAGATCCAGGTGTTCCCCTTGCGCCCGGATGAAATGGTCGAGTCGCTGAAGTCCTTCGTCGTACTCGAAGATCAGGGCAGGCCCATGCTCGCTGTCGATGAAGTCCGATGCGCGAAGAATGCCCGGATGGCGGATGCCTTCCAGCAACTGAAACTCGCGGCGAGCGGCGTCGGCGAGCATAGAGCGCTGTGCGGCAGTGAGCGTGCGCTTGGCGGTGTAGAGACGAACGCGACGGCGCAGATTGGTCAGCGAGACGTGCCTGGCCAGCCAATCCTGGTGAAAGTCGGTCTCGGCAAGCACTTGTTCGAGCTGGTAGTCGCCGACGCGCCGGCTCTGCTGCGGCGGACGGATGCCAATGGTTTCCAGCGCCCGGTTGATCGCCGTCGCCAGATCACGGTCGATGGGCTGCGCGCTGGCGACTGGGGCCGTTTCATCGAAGAGTTTGTTGGCGATGTCCGCCCGCAGATGCACGTTTTCGCGAGCAGGGCCGGTGAGTTTGCAGCGTTGCGCCGGGTCTGACAGGAAGACCAGGGACTGGATGTAGGGTGTGCGACGTTTCTGAATGGTCAGTTGCTTTCGCAGCAGCGATGCGAGCTTCTTTGCCTTGCGGTTCGTCAGCAGCAAAGGGTTGTCGTCGAAATATTCTCGGGTGCCGTCTCGCCAGATCCAGGTGTGCGAATCGCCGCCGACTTCGCCAGGCCGGCTCTTGATCTCAACGAGGAAGATGCTGTAGCGCGAAATGATCAGCGCATCGACTTCGTTGATGCTTCCGTCGTCCGCGATAAACTCGAAGTTGCTGTAGGCCCGGAATGGTTCGCGGTTTGGCAGCACACGCTGAATGAAATCGAGCGCATCCTGCTCCCACGGAAACTGGGACGGCGAAATCGTCTTCCAGCGCCCGCTCATTGGCGACCTCCGATCACGGTGGGGCGACCAGTACGGTATTGATTTAACGTACCGAGCCTTCCTTTGGTTTGTCTGGTGGAAGAGGAATGTCAGTCGCAATCTTGCGATGGCTAGACGGGTTCCGGGCTTTCATCGCCGGGAGCCAGGGCGGCACTTCGGACGCCATACTAAAGTGTCCTGGACAGGCGGTCCACTTTACTCATCCAGTTTCGGCACGGGTTTATGCTGACGTTGGCCGACCGGTTCCGTCAGCGTGTCGATTTCCCGAAATCCCTGGGAAGTGTCGAAACGGGATCACACGATGTTCCCGCCATCGGATGCCGCGGATCAAGAGCATTCGCGACATCCGCATGGAGGATGCTGTCGTCATCAGCCCGAACACCTGCGGATTGCATCGGCGGAACGGTTCAGGGCGAGCCGCCTGGACCGGCGGTCAGCGTAGCGCACCAGACAGGCTCGTTGATGCTGTCCCGGCGCCAAGACCGGTCGCGGCGAAACCACTCGCTGACGACACATGGCCGGCAGGTCAGCGAGGCCAGCGTCATCCTCAAGACGACGCGGCCATGACGGCACTCGCTCATGCCTCGTTCGGATCGTCCAATGAAGCAAAATTCATTGTTTTGAGCGGCGCTTGAACTTCTTGCTCAATCAGTCTGAAACGCATCCGAATGTGACTGAGATGCGATTGAATCGTGCGCAGTTGCGCAAATCGCGGTTCATGACGATCGATTAAGTCTTTCTCCCAGTCCGTGAGATGACCAAAACTTCTGATTGAATAGCCATGACGAATTTTGCCATCGCGATCCTTGCCGCGCTTGAGATAGTGCGTGCGCTTTAGTCCTTTAACGCGATACCACTCAATCTGAAACATGCCAGGCCCTGACTTTGCGCTACGGCGGACTCGCACACTGATACTGCCACGCGCTTCGGGCGGATACGCTCGCTGTGCATTCAGCATCTTTTCAATATACTGGCGCATGGACGCTTCGGCTTCCTCCTGCATCGCATCGAGAATCGCAATGCTGCGCGAGATAAATTCAGCGTTCAGGTCTCGCAAGGCGTGCGCGATCCAATCCTGCCGCGTTTTCGGTTCGGTCTGTTGCTCGACCGCCTGTTCGCCATTCGATTCGCACATCCAGTTTCCACCCATGATCGTCTCTATCACGTTTCTCCCCATCTGTTTTCATCCCCCCTGTTTCCACCTTACTGCACGGGTGGAACTGAGGGACGCACCTACCCACAACCTGTTTTTTGCACGGTAACGCCGTCGCCAAATCAGCCGATGAGATCGATCCCGCCACCGTCTGTCCTGGGGGAATAAAGCTTGAGCATCCGCACAAACGGCGCAAATCGTGCGGGGGCCGTCCCGTGCAGCGGCAATCGCCCCTTGGTTTGATCGGATCTGACAGACCGATGCACGGTGCATCGGTGCTGTCATAGGATGTTTAATGCAGCAATCTGCGTCTACATGATTCAATCGACTGAACGCATCGATTGATCGATCTTCATTAAAAATGACGAGCATTGATTCAATCGATCAAGCGATGTCTGCCGATCTTATCAAAGATGACGTCAATAATCATCGGTGGAAAAACCGATAGCGTTATTTTTGGCGTGCTCTCGCAAAGAGACGCCGTCTCTGCCATCATCATAGGACGGCGCGATGACGCCGAATGACGATGGCGTCAGACGTTTGACAAGCCGTGACGGGCGTTGCAAGCGTTGTGACATCGAGCGTGACGTGATGCGTGTCTGCATTGACACAACTGTGACATTTGTTTGACTGATGGTGGACTCTGCAATGAAACATGATATGCCGAATGATCCCGCTTCAAGGAAGCTGTTTTTTGATACGCTGGAGAAGCAGAAAACGCTTAATCGATCGACATCTCAGTCATTTATTGAACGGTATCGGGATTGGATTATTGATGGATTGAAGGCGGGTTATTCCGTGGCGCAGATGTATCGGGGGATGTCAGAACTGGGGCTGATGACGTCCACAGGAAAGCGGCAGTTTTATCGTGACGTTGCGCGAATCAAACAACAGTCAATCCTGCCATTCGATCGCTCGGGAACACCGACGGTCAGACCGGCGGTCATGCCATCGACCAGCGCCGATCCGTCAGCAGGTGGCCTTCCGATTCTTCAGAATACGTCGGCGGCCAGTCAAGCGGCCGGTGGCAATTCAGATGCACCTCGACAGGAGGTGCCGGTGTTCAAGCTGAAAACCTTTCAGTGGAATCCCGAAACGGCGATCGATGACCTGCATTGAGGACTGATGGATCGATGCGTTGGTCCATCTGAGGCGCGGGTTGATCGGTGACCAGCCGTCACCGTGTGCTCCGCCGTGATGGACTGGGTTGACGGTGGTGCGACATTCTTCTGGGCGCGCTCAAGGTCATCTTGCGTGCGCTCGATCCATCGCCCCAAGCACCGAGCGGACCGGCGCCAGAACGCGCGCGACGATCACGCCAGGGGTTGCAGGCGGTCCTGTGGTCGAGCGAGGGATAGAGGGCCGGGGTTCCTCGCGGATTGAAGCGACCGCCGTGCCGTGCGGCCCCATCGACCGATCAGGAACCTCAGCCCGCCCGTTGACGGCGCTGGTCACCTCGGCGCATTCATTGTCTCGGACCATTTCAACGGGTGTTCGAGGACAGGTCTTGAGCATGTCTCGGCGCGTGGGTCATCGACCCAGACACCTCGTGCTTGACGCGCATTTTATGACAGTCTTGATGTACTAAAGAACTGTGCTATATTCGCACCCCATCCTGAATCCTCGGCGGGCGTAGCCACATGCTTTTCCCGATTCAATCACCCCCAGATCCCATCTGCGTCCTTCAGGCGACCGCGATCCGTGGTCGATTCGAGGGACTGCTCGGCGAGATCCGGATCGAGCAGACCTTCGCGAATCAGGAAGATCTGAACATCGAGGCGGTCTTCACCTTCCCGATAGCGACCGGGGCGGAATTGCTGAACCTGGAGATCCAGATCGCCGAGGAGGTGTTCGAGGGACAGGTGCGACTCCGGCAGGAGGCCGAGGAGACCTATGAGGAGGCCATCCATGGCGGCGACAGCGCCATCCTGGTGCAAAGGGTGGGACCCGGTCTCTTCACGGTGAACCTGGGCAACCTGCAACCCGGCCAGACCGCGCGGCTGCGCTATCGCTATGCCCTGCTCTCGAGCTGGAACGATGACTGGATGCGCCTGCTGTTCCCCACCACGCTGGCGCAGCGTTACGGCAAACCCAGCGCGGCCGGGTTGGAGCCGCATCAGGTACCGCTGATCGCCGAGGAGGCGCATCACCGCTTCAGTCTCGATCTGGAATTCGGCGGCGCGCTGCGCGAAGCGGTCGTGGACTCGCCCTCCCATGCACTGCGGGTCACGGCGGAGGGCGACTTCCAGCGGGTGCGGCTGGCGGACGATCTCGCGGACATGGATCAGGATCTCGTCATCCGTCTCCAGGTTCCGCCACTGTTGCGCGCCTCCACCGGTCTCTACGCGCCGGACGGAGACGGCTGGATCGTCCTGGCCAGCCTTCAGCCGACTCCGCCTGAGTTCATCGATCCAGGCGGTCGCGATTACCTGTTGATCGCCGATCGCTCAGGGTCCATGAAAGGGGACTCGATCGCCCAGACCCGCGAGGCCCTGCTGACGATCCTGGATCGCCTGAACCCGACCGATCGCTTCAATCTGATCTGCTTCGGCACTGAGGCATACGCGCTGTTTCCCGACTTGCGGCCGGTTCGCCCGGACACCCTGGCGCTGGCGCGCAAGCAGATCATTTGGTTCGACGCCGACCTCGGCGGCACCGAAGTGGGAAACGCGCTGCGACTGGCCTACCGACAACGCCAGCACCAACCGCTGGATATCCTGCTGGTCAGCGACGGCCAGATTTGGGATGAGGAGGACGCCGTGATCGAAGAGGCCCGGCGCTCCGGAAACCGGGTCTTCACGGTCGGGGTTGGCTTGGCGGTGGTCGAGGAGTTGGCGCGCGGGCTGGCGGCAGCGACCGGAGCCGCCAGTGTGCTGGTCCATCCCAACGAGGCCATGGCGGACTCCATCGTGCGCCACTTCGAGCGCACTCGTTACCCGCGTTTGGAGGTCTCGCTGACCTGGCCGAGCACACCCGCCTGGCAGTTGCCCGCCGAGATCGGCGCGGTCTTCCCAGGCGATACGCTCCATCTGTTCGCCTGGCTGCCCGAGCGACCCCAAGGGCCAGTGACGCTGCAAACGCGGACGCCGTCCGGCGAGCACGCGACGCACGTTCTGTCTCTGGATCCATGGCCGGTCGCCGAGACCGGCGACACCCTACCGCGACTGGCCGCCGCCCGGCGTCTCACCACCCTGCCCAAGGCGGAGGCCGCCCAACTGGCCCTGGACGCACGGTTGGTGACGCCCGAGACCCCGCTCGTGATGGTCGTTGCCCGACCGGACGGCGCGCCGCCCGAGACCCTGCCGCAACTGCGCGTCGTTGCCCATCAAAAGCCCGTGCAGCGGGTCCGTGCCAATGCCTCGGATCCTGGTGGACGTGTGGTGGGTATGATCCCGCTGTTTTACCGGAGTACGGATGACGGCCATAGCGGTCCGTCCTGGATGTTGATCGTCGACGATGACGAGGAGGATGACGATGGCCGCGAGACGGCTGACGAGGCCCAACCGACCGACTCACGGGTGACCTCGATCGATGACAACGGCGAACAGAACGATATCCTAGATTTTCTTAAACCTTTCAATCATCGGCAGCGGCGGCGTCGCGAGGCGTTGCAGCGGAAACATCGGTTGGAACCCAAGGCATCCATCCTGACCGCCGCCAGCCTGCTCCGATGGTTGGAGTCAAGTGTCGCACGATCAATGACGAGGGCGACGTCCTGGTTCCCGGACCTGGACATGCTGGAGCGTATGGGACTTCCGCCGGACCTGCTCGCCACACTGCACACCCTCGTCACCGAAGGCGAGTCGGAGGAAGCCGTCCTGGCGGCCCTGTTCGAGACCCTGCGGCGACATGGAGCCACCAGCGCCTGTCAACCCCAGACCAAGGCTGCCGTCCCGGTTCGTTGCAGGCACCCGATCTCGGCGGAACTCATCGCGCGGATCGAGCCGCTGGTGCTGGCCTGGTGCGCGTTGGGGGGTGATGGCGTTGACTGAGGCGGAAGACAGGAATCGATCGTTATCCCTGCGATCGTTCATGGGATCGCCGAGTCGCACTCGGCAATGCCACCATGGACTGGTGACGAAGCTCCGGCTTCGTCACCCGTGAGAAGAAGCTCCGCTTCGCGAATCGGCCGTCCACGCCGACGCATCATGAAGCGGAGCTTCATCGCATGGATCCCGCCGCAGGAGCTGCGTGACCAGAAAAGCGGGAAGCTATTGCTGGATTTCCGGTGGTCGACCTCGGCCCCGGACCGGAACGTTTGAGCTTGCGTAGAGCGGCGATGAATGGCCACGGCGGACTATAATCAGACTTTTATCGACACCTTATGACTCACGTTTCGGAGTTCAAAATCGGCGCAAAACTGGCTTTAATCGTTTGTTTATAAAGGATAATGGCCTCAAGAATGGTAAAATGTCAGGTGCTTGAATCATGACAACCACTCAAGAGGCCACACTGAAGACTCTCACATCCCAGACGTCACTGCCAAGTCTGACCAGCGGCTTCCTGACCGAGACGCAGACCCTGGCGGATAACCTGTTCGCCGATCTGTGGCGCAGCT
>NZ_CAIPNF010000494.1 GCF_903866365.1 uncultured Thiocystis sp. | reverse complement strand
GACATTCCACGGGTCCGAGTCGGGCAGAAAGTCGTCCTGCATGCGGACGCCTTGCCGGACCAGGTGTTCGATGGCGAGGTCAGCCAGATCACCCCCAAGGGCGATCCGGTCGCGCGCACCTTCCGGGTGCGCATCCGCCTCGCCGATCTGGCTGGCTTGCAGATCGGCATGACGGTCGACGCCAACCTGATCGTGACCGAGCGGCAAGACGCTCTGCTGGTGCCATCGACGGCACTCCAGAAAGGCGCGCTCTGGCTGGTGGCGGACGGCAAGCTGCGCCGCCAGCCGGTACGCACCGGCGTGGCCGGCGCGCTACGCACCGAGATCCTCGACAGGTTGCCGATGGACGCGCAGATCGTCGCGATGCCCTCCGAAGCCCTGCGCGACGGCGCTACCGTGCGCATCCGTCCACCCGACACCGCATCGCAACCCTGATGCGCATCCAGCTCCAGGTCGCGCTCACCCATCTCACCGGACGGCGGCGCCAGACGCTCGTTTCGCTCACCGGCGTGGTGCTCGGGGTTGCCTTCTTCCTGGCGGTCTCCTCCCTGATGCGCGGCTCCGAGCAGGACTTCATCAAGCGTCTGGTCGACAACAGTCCGCACATCACCGTCTCGGACGAGGTGCGCCGGCCCCGGACCCAGCCGGCCGAGCGGCGCTGGACGGACGGGGCGGTCAAGATCCGCAACCTCAAGCCCCAGACCGAGACGCGCGGCATCCGTGGCTATCGCGAGAAGCTCGCGCTGATCGAGGCGATTCCAGGGCTGCGGGTCGCGCCGGTGCTGGTCGGCTCGGCCGTGCTCACCTTCGCCGGGCGCGAGGAGGGCGTTACCCTCTCGGGCATCGTGCCAAAGACGATGAAGACCGTGTCCACCATCCAGGACAAAATGATCGAAGGCTCGCTCGACGCGCTCGACGTCAACCCCAACGGCATCGTCATCGGCACCGGGCTGGCCGAGAAATTCAACCTCGGGCTTGGCCGCAACCTGACCGTGGTGGCGGCGAGCGGCGCCAGTCGCGCCATGAAGGTGGTCGGCCTCTTTCGCACCGGCAATGCCTCGGTCGACGAGACTCAGACCTTCACCCTGCTCAAGCGCGCGCAGGTGCTGTTCGAGCGGCCCAACCGGGTCAATCGCCTCCTGATCCAGCTCGACGACGCCTATGCCGCGCGCGCCGTCGCCCAACGCATCGAGGACGCCATCGGCGACAAATCGGTGTCCTGGGTGGAAGCCTCGGAGGACATCCTCAGCGTGCTGGTGGTGCGCAACATCATCATGTACAGCGTGGTGTCGGCGATTCTGCTGGTGGCCTCCTTCGGCATCTACAACACCCTCTCGACCATCGTGCTGGAGAAGACCCGCGATATCGCCATCCTCAAATCCATGGGCTTTCACGCGCGCGACGTGCGGCTGATTTTCCTGTTCGAGGGGGTCATCATCGGCGTGATCGGCAGCCTCTTCGGCCTGGCCCTGGGGGCCGCATTCATGCACGGTCTGTCGCTGGTTCAGATCAAGCCGCCGGGCGTCTCCGAGAAAGTCTTTCTGCCGATCTGGTGGGGCGCGCAGCAATTCGCCCTGGCCACGGCCTTCGCCATGACCTCCTGCATCCTCGCCGCCTGGCTCCCAGCGCGGCGCGCCGGGCGGGTGCATCCGGTGGAGATCCTGCGGGGCGCGGCGTGAGCGCGGTGCTGCGCGCCGACAACCTGGTCCGCATCCTGCCCGGCGAGGTGCCGGTGACGCTGGTGAACGATGTCAGTCTCACCATCGAGCGCGGCGAGTTCATCTGCATCATGGGTCCGTCCGGGTCCGGCAAGTCCTCGCTGCTCTACCTGCTGGGCCTGCTCGATGTCCCGACCTCGGGCCAGGTGTGGCTCGACGGCGAGAACACCTCGGTCTATGGCGAGGACGACCTGGCGAACCGCCGCCTGGAAAAACTCGGGTTCGTCTTCCAGTTTCATTTCCTGCTCGCCGAGTTCTCGGTGATCGACAACGTGACCCTGCCGATGCGCCGTCTCAGCCGGCTCGACGAGTCCGCCGCGCGCGCGCGCGGCCTGGAGCTGCTGGACCGGCTGGGCGTGGTCGAGCAGAGCGCCAAGCATCCGCACCAGCTCTCCGGCGGCCAGCGTCAGCGCGTGTCCATCGCCCGCGCGCTGGCCAACGATCCGCTGATCCTCCTCGCCGACGAGCCGACCGGGAATCTGGATTCGGTCGCGGGCGCCACGGTGCGCCAGATTCTCAAGGATCTGGCGCATGACATGGGCAAGACGGTGGTGGCCGTGACCCACGATGCCGCTTTTGCCGCCGCCGCGGATCGGCGGATCGGGATCGTCGATGGGAAAATCGACGCCGACTGGCGGGCGGGATAGAGCGGTCCGGTCGGGAGCGTCGGACGCCTTCACAGAGTCTCGGTCTCGAAGCCGACCAGGGTGCGCCGCTCGCGGCTGAACTCGATCCCGATGAGATGGATCGGTTGGCCGAGTGTGCGGTACTTGTCCGCATCGCCGCGCTCCTTGATCTGTTGCAGTGCCCGGCCCGCGGGCGCCAGCTCGACGACCTTGAATTCGAACAGCCAGATCCGCGCGTTGAACTTGAGCGTCAGATCGATGCGGCCGAGTTGGGTGGCGTCCTCGGCCGTGAGGTCCAGGCCGAGCGCGGCGAGATGGCTGTAGAAGACGCTGGCGTAGTAGCCCTCGTATTGGGCGATGGGGTTGGCGGTATGCCACTGATGCGGGATGGCGGCGAAGAGGGATTCGAGATGCCGGCGCAGGGCATCGAGCTCGTTGCCGGCAAACAGCTCCGCGATGGTGTCGATGAGCAGCGACTTGCCAAAGCGGCGCGGGCGCGAGAGGAAATACTGACTGCCCTCGTCGATCAACCGCCGGATGAAACCGGTCTTGTCGACATAGTAATGATCCGCTTCCCGGATCTTGGCAAAGGTCTGGATTCCGATCGGCAGTTGACGGCGGTGCATGACAGACGGTCCTCGGCGACGAGCACGTTCCTGATATCCCGGATCATGTTAGACCCGCTCGGCTTGAAGGACTCACGAATTTAAAGCCCCGGCTTTGCCGGGATGGTGACCGCGGGAGTGAGTCAATGGATTGTTCCTTATGACGTCCTGCATCCTCGCCGCCTGGCTCCCGGCGCGCCGCGCGGGCCTGGTGCATCCGGTGGAGATCCTGCGGGCGCGGCGTGAACGCGGTGCTGCGCTCGGAGAACCTGATTCGCATCCTGCCCGGCGAGGTCCCGGTGACGCTGGTCAACGACGTCAGCCTCGCCATCGAGCACGCACTGGCCAATGACCCCGATCGCCATCGCCGTGAACGTCTCGGCCCGGCAGTTTCACCACCAGGGGTTCGTGCGGCTACTGACCGCGGCCGCCCAGACGAGCGACGTCGACCCCGCCGTGCTGTCGCTGGAACTGAGCGAGGTCACGCCGATGCAGGATCTGCCGGCCTCGCGGCGGTTGCTGGAGGCGCTGCGACAGCTCGGGGTCCGGGTGGCGCTGGACGACTTCGGTCTGAGCTACTCCAGCCTCGACGCCCTGGAATCCCTCCCGCTGGACCGGCTGGCGATCAACCGGGCCTTGGTGCGGCGACTGAACGTCACCCACGCGACGCCCGCCATGGTGGACGCCATCATCGGTCTCGGCCGCGCCCTGAAGCTCGGGATCGGCGCGGTCGGCGTCGAGACCGAATTACAGGACGATGCCTACGCCTTCATTTTCGATCAGCAGGGTCTCATGGCCAGCCTGAGCATCGAAGGGACGAAAATCACCCCCATCAAACGTTGATCGGAAGTCGCGCGGTCGCGAGGTCGCGCCGCGCGGCGACGATGAGGTTCGCGGGGTTCGCGCCCCGTGTCCCGATCATCGTCAAGGTCGTGTCCGAGCATCTCGAAGCCTTGCCGGCGGTGGCGGAGTTGCTGGGACAGGAGCGGGAGCGTTCGCGGCACGCGACCGCGCGGCGCTTGACAGCGCAATGCGGTCGCCGCTGTAATGCGAGGTTTTCCAATCCTGGATAGCGCATTGCAGACCTCATCCATGGCCATCATGCCCAGTCCTCCGACCCCACGGCAAAACCATCTGCTTGCCGCCCTGCCCGACACCGAATTCGCGCACCTGCTGCCCCATCTGGAATGGGTTCCACTGCCGCTCGGCGAGGCCCTCTACGAGTCGGGGGCCGCGTTGCAGCATGTCTATTTTCCCACCACCGCCATCGTGTCCCTGCTGTACGTCATGGAGAATGGCGCGTCGGCCGAAATCGCCGTGGTCGGCAACGATGGCATCGTCGGCATCGCCCTGTTCATGGGGGGCGCCACCATGCCGAATCGGGCCGTGGTGCAGTGCGCGGGCCACGCCTATCGGTTGAAGGGACAGGTGCTCAAGGAGGAATTCGTGCGCATCGGGGGGCGGCGCAATGGGGTGTTGCCACCGCTGCTGCTGCGCTACACCCAGGCCCTGCTGACCCAGATGGCGCAGACGGCCGTCTGCAATCGGCACCATACGGTGGACCAGCAACTTTGCCGCTGGCTGCTGATCAGTTTCGACCGCTTGCCCTCGAACGAACTGCGCATGACCCAGGAGCTGATTGCCAACATGCTGGGGGTACGCCGCGAGGGCGTGACCGAGGCAGCGGGGAAATTACAGACGGCTGGGCTCATTCGTTACAGCCGGGGGCTCATCACCGTGCTGGATCGAGCGGGTCTGGAAGCACGGGTTTGCGAGTGTTACGCGGTGGTCAGAAAAGAGACCGAACGTCTGCTTCCGGAGGCAAACAGGGATTGATTCCTGAGCGGCGGCAACCTCCACTTGCAGAAGGCCAGCATCTGAACCGTGTGCGCTCCGCCATCGAGAGACCTCTCATGAGCCACGCCGAACCTCATCATCACGCCGCCCCGACCTTCGACCACGCCTTTGCCATCGGCATCGGCCTGAATCTGCTCTATGTGGCGGTGGAAGCCTTCTACGGTTGGCGGGTCGATTCGCTGGCCCTGCTGGCCGATGCCGGGCACAACCTCTCCGACGTGGGCGGACTGGCGCTGGCCTGGGCGGCTCTGCTGGCCGGTCGCCTGCGTGCCAGCCCGCGCCGCACCTACGGCTGGCGGCGCGCCTCCATCCTCGCGGCCTTCGCCAACGCCACCTTGCTGCTGGTGGCCATGGGTTCGCTGCTGTGGGAGGCACTGCACCGGTTGCACGCACCGGCGACGACTGCGGGCATGACCATCGTCGTCGTCGCCGCCATCGGGGTGGTCGTCAACGGCATCACGGCGGCGCTGTTTCTGTCCGGACAACCAGCGGATCTCAACCTGCGCGGGGCCTTTCTGCACATGGCGGCGGACACGCTGGTGTCGCTGGGGGTGGTCGCGTCCGGCGTGCTCTATCTCTGGACCGCCTGGAGCTGGCTCGATCCGCTGACCAGCATCGTGATCGCTCTGGTGATCGTGATCGGCACCTGGGGGCTGTTCCGCCAGTCGCTGAACCTGTTGTTCGATGGGGTACCCGAGCAGGTGGACCTGCCTGCCGTCGCCGCCTGGCTGCGCGCGCGCCCCGGCGTGAGCGAGGTGCATGACCTGCACATCTGGGCCATCAGCACGACCGAAACCGCGCTGAGCGTCCATCTGATCATGCCGGACGGGCATCCCGGCGACGCCTTTCTGAACCAGACCGCCGCGGGACTGCATGACGGATTCGACATCGCTCACCCGACGGTGCAGATCGAGCTGGGCCAGACGGGTGGCGGCTGCGCCCATCCGATGCACTGCCCGGAGCCGCCCTGAACGCCGGCGACCGCGATTCGGTTCCGCAATAGGTCGCCAATGTTTTGTTCACATGCTGGGGCGATGTTGGATGACCGCCACCGACCGGGTCACCCGGTTCGCCGCCTCGACAAGGGCGGTCACCCAATCGACGGACTGCCAGTTTCCGGCTTGTGATGGCCGCGCCTATACTGCAATCCTCCCGATCCCCGAACGCAGTGTCACGAGGCCAGAGACACATGAATTTTCCCGATCTCGAACGCATCACAATCGATCCCCGGGTGATGGGTGGCAAACCCTGCATTCGAGGCATCCGGATCACGGTTGGCGCCATCACAGGCCTACTGGCGTCCGGGGAGTCCATCGACGCGGTGCTAGAATTTTATCCAAGTCTGGAGCGGGAGGATATCTACGCGGCCCTAGCCTATGCAACTTGGCGGGCGGAAGAATATGACCTGCCGCTCAAAGCGGGATGAACATTCTGCTTGATATGAATGTGCCGATGGTCTGGGAAGCGTTCTTGCGCGAGGCCGGTCATGCGGCGATCCATTGGAGTCGAATCGGGGCGATTCGTGCGCTGGATAAGGAGATCATGGCTTGGGCGCGAGACCATGATCATGTCGTTCTCACCCATGATCTGGACTTCGGCTCCCTGCTCTTCCTGACCCATGCGACAGCGCCCAGCGTGATTCAGCTACGGGCAGAGCACATTCTGCCGAAGTTCGTTGGTGCAGCGGTGCTGGAGACCCTGGAGATGGCGGCGACGGCGCTAGAAGAAGGGGCGTTGGTGACCATCGATCCACGCCGACACCGGATTCGCCTGTTGCCACTGCACCCTCCAGCAAGGTAGATACCGTCTTGTCCGTCAAGCCGCATTCGTCTCATCGGCTTGATACGGTGTCCGGTTTTGAGGACATCAAAGCACAACGGGCCACTATCGATGTCCCGCGTCGGCGATCCGGCCATCCAGAAAATGGATGACCCGATGCGCATAAGCGGCCATCTCGGCCTCGTGAGTGACCATCAACACGGTAATCGCCCGGTTTCGGTTGAGTCCGGTCAGCAGCTCCATGATCTCGTGACTGCGGGCGGTGTCGAGGTTGCCGGTGGGCTCGTCGGCGAGCAGCAGGCTGGGCTGGGTGACGATGGCGCGCGCGATGGCGACCCGTTGCTGTTGACCTCCCGATAGCTCGCCCGGCGTGTGGTGCTCCCAGCCGGCGAGTCCGACCACCTCCAATGCCTGGCGCGCGCGCGCGTGCCGTTCGAGTGTTGGCGTGCGGCGATAGATGAGCGGGAGTTCGACGTTTTCCAGGGCCGAGGTCCGATTGAGCAGGTTGAAGCCCTGAAAGACGAAGCCGAGATAATGACGGCGCAGCAGCGCGCGCTGATCGCGGTCGAGGGATTCCACCGGCACCCCGCGAAAGCGATAGGAGCCGGCGCTAGGCGTATCCAGACAACCCAGAATATTCATGGCGGTGGATTTGCCGGAACCGCTCGGTCCCATCACGGCGACGAATTCGCCCTGACGAATGATCAGATCCACCCCGTCCAGCGCGCGCATCGCCGCCAGCCCGCGGCCATAGACCTTGGCGACCTGCCGGAACTCGATCAATGGCGCCGGATCGCTCGTCGTGGAGGTCGCAGCGGGCTGACTCACGAGGCGCGCCCCGACCGCTCCACATCCACCAGCACCGGAGTGCCTGTCTCCAGCGGGTCACCAAGCACCTGGGTCATCACCCCGTCGGTGAGGCCGATCTTGAAGGTGATCAGGGCCGGCTCGCCATCGCGCAGAATCCAGGCGCGTCCCTCCTTGCCGTTGCGCTGACCGGTCTCGGTCTGCCGCTTGGAGCTCGGCGGGCGTCTTGGCAGCAAGAGATCGACCAGACTCGGACCGCTCTGTTCCGCCTTGGGCTGGGGCGGGGTGAACCGCAGGGCCAGGTTGGGGATCAACAGCAGATCCCGCTCCTCGCGCACCAGGATCTCGGCGGTCGCCGTCATCCCCGGACGCAGCGACAGATCGGCGTTGTCGACCGCCAGCAGGGCGGCGAAGGTCACCACCCCGTTGACCGTCTCCGGGGCGAAGCGCACCTGGGTAATGGTCGCCGGAAAAATTCGGTGCGGATAGGCGTCGACCGTAAAGGTCGCCGACTGCCCCTCCGCGACCTGCCCCACATCTGCCTCGTCGACCGCCACCTTCAGTTCCATCTGGGTGAGATTTTCGGCCAGGGTAAAGAGCACCGGCGTTTGCAGCGAGGCGGCGACGGTCTGTCCCGGCTCGACCACGCGATTGAGCACGATGCCGTCGATCGGCGAGCGGATCACTGTCTTATCCAGGGTCCGACGATCGGCGTCGAGCTGCGCCTGGGCCTGATCGACCTTGGCGTGGGCCACCGCCAGCGCGGCGCTCGCCCGCTCGGCCGCCGCGACCGCCGTGTCGAGTTCCTCCGGCGAGGCAAGACGTTTGGCGACCAGATCGCGCGTGCGGCCCAGCTTGCTCGCCGTCTCGTTGGCGGTTGCCTGGGCCTCGTCGACCTGCGCCCTGGCCAATTCCAGCGCCGCCGCAGACTGACGCTCCTTCGCCTGCGATTGGTCCGGATCGAGCCGGGCCAGCACCTGCCCCCGCTTGACGCGAGCGTTGAAATCGACTTCCACGCCCTGGATGGTGCCCGACACCTCGGTGCCGACATCGACCTGGATCACCGGCTGCAATTGTCCGGTCGCCGTCACCTTGACGGTCAGATCGCCACGTCGGACCTCCGCCGTTTTGAAACCGATCCGATCGCTCGACGGATTTCCCATCAGAATCGCACCGGCCAGCGTTAGGCCGAGTACGGCAGCACCGGCCAGCCAGAGCCAGCGGCGTCGCCGGCTCGGCCGTCGTCCAGCAAGGCCGATCCGTTCGGCGACCGTGGCGTCGCGGGGTTCTCCCTCTTGGGTCATGCGCATTACTCCAATGGATACTCGGCCGCCGACCGTCAGGGTTCGTGGCAGACCAGGACAGGCTGTTCTCGAATCATGGAAAATTGAGGATCCAAACCGCATCCAGCGCCCTGGACAGGGTTTAGACGTCCGATCAAGCGGATCGCCGACCCGCAAGAGGCGCCGCGCGGACCCGCTGAGGCAAAGGACAAAACGCAGGGTCACGCATAGGCGTCAACGCCAACGAAAGCGCGAAGATCCTCGCGGACCTGAACCCGTTGCGCGGACTCATACGCCGAGAGCGCGCGCCGCGCCTGGAGATTGCCCGCCGCCAGCCGGATCGGCTCGGAAGAACGATAACCGAGAGAGATCTGTTCCGCCTGCTGAACGTTCGGCACGGCGCGACGGGTCAAGGGCACCTGCGCCTGTGCCTGCGGCGAGACGAAGGGGATCACCCGAGCATCCCTTTCCAGCCGCTGCTCCACGGGCAGCGGATAGGAGAACGGGATCAATGAACCGGAGATCTGCATCTGTCACCATGTTCGGCGCCGATGGCTTGACGAAGGAATGGCGCAACTTGAGTATCGTACGAAATGCGCCACCTTACCGAAATCCGTTTCAGACGCCAGCCGCTTCGAGGATTGACCGTATGACAACTCAATGGCGAGAATTTCTCACCGCCCGCAATGCCCATGTTGAAGAAAACGGCGGCATCTGCTTTCCCAAGGCGGCTGGTTCGAGCGACAACCGGTTGTTCGATCTGTCCCATCTGGGCCTGATCGCGGTGCGCGGCGTGGACGCCGACGCCTTCCTGCAAGGCCAGTTGACCAACGACATTCGCGAAGTCACCGCCACCCATACTCAACTGAGCGGCTACTGTAGCCAGAAGGGACGCCTCCTGGCGAGTTTTCGGGTCATGCGCATCGCCGAGACAGTCTATCTTCAGACCCCCGCCGAGCGCCTGCCCGACGCACTCAAACGCTTGCGCATCTTCATTCTGCGCAGCAAGGTCAGCCTGGACGACGCGAGCGACGAACTGATACGCATCGGTATCGCTGGCGCTCGCCTCGCGGACCTGCTCGCCGGTCAGGGGCTGAGCCTGCCGGAACGCGACAACGCTTGCGCGAGCGACGAGACGCTGTGCGTGATCCGACTCCCCGGAGCGATCCCGCGTTGCGAGATCCTCGGCCCATTCGCCGCCATCGGTCCGCTTTGGGACCGGCTCGCCGGCCAGGCCACGCCCGCCAACCGTCTCGACTGGACGCTGCTCGATATTCAGGCAGGGATTCCCAATCTCTACAACCAGACCGCCGAGGTCTTCATCCCGCAGATGATCAATCTGCAGTTGATCGATGGCGTCAGCTTCCACAAGGGCTGCTACACCGGCCAGGAAGTGGTCGCGCGCATGCAGCATCTGGGCAAAATCAAACGCCGGATGTATCTCGCCGAGGTCGACTCGCCCACGCTGCCGCAACCGGGCGAGGAACTCCACGCGCCTTCCAGTACCTCCCAGCAGACCGCAGGTTGGGTGGTCGATGCGGCGCCACTCGACGATGGACGCCATGCGCTGCTCGCGGTCGTCGAAGTCAGCGCGGCCGAGGGCGGCGAGGTTCGGCTTGGCGAGCAGGGACCGTTGCTGAGCCTGCAAGCGCCGCCCTATGGGTTTCCTGAATCCTGACGTCAGGCACGCACGACACAGATCCGTCGGCCCTGGGGACTGATCGCCTCGGCGCTGACGGTGCGCTCGGCGATCGGCGGCTGACCCGCGCGACGGTCGAAGACGATCAGCCAGCCCGTGTCCAGCCCCAACCCGGCCAGATATCCGTCCAACTGCTTCAGTCCGGCGGCCAACGGATCGACCGCCCCCTCGCGCCAGACCTTGAGTTCCAGGCCGAGCGTGACCGCGCCATACCGCAGACAAAGATCCATGCGGCCCGAGCCGATGGCGTATTCGCGCTCCAGCGTCCCGCCGCCGTTGATGACCCGATGCAGAAAGGCCATGAGCACCAGATGCGGGGCGATTTCGTGATAGGGCGCGCTTTTCAGCAGCGGCTGGCCATGCTGGCGCCAGAAGGTGAGAAAGGCGTCGAGCAGGCGGTCGGGGTTCAGACTGGCGTCGGCGTTCAGCCAGGTCGGGGCGATCTGCGGCAGTGAGTCTTGCGGGCCACTGGCGAGGGCGCGTGGCAAGACCTCGCGGTAGATGGGATTGGCGACCACCAGCCCACCCGCGCCATCGCGGCGCAGCAGGCCCAGATCCACCAGATACTGCCGCTCATCCTCCGGCACCGTCTCCAGCGCGGTTCCGGCCAGCATCGGCTCGATGACCCGCCGCACCCGCTCTTCGCGCAGTTTGTCGGCCAGTTGATCGAGATGCGTCACCCGATTGACGATCAGATATTCCTTCGCCTGGTCGATCAGCGCCGCCGTGACCGGGCGGGCGCGGTCGCGCCCCTCCGGCATCTCGAAGCAGACACGATAGGCCAGGGCATTGACCAGCCAGGGCTGACCCTGGGTCAGCATCCAGACCCGCTCCAGCGCCTCGGAGGTGAACGCCTGCCCGGTCTCGGCGGTGTGCTCGCGCAACAGGGCCGTGACCTCGGCGGCGTCGAAATCGCCCAGACGCAGCGATTTTGCCTTGATGTTGAAGGCACTGCCGCCGGTGATCGGCGCGGCTTCCGAGCTGGCATGAATCCGGTAGTCGCGCAGATCGCGCACCCCGCAGAGGATGACGGTCTGCGGAAAGGCCGCAGGGCGTTGCGGATAACCGGCGCGCAACTGGCGTAACAGCGAGATCAGGGTATCGCCCACCAGTGCATCCACCTCGTCGAGCAGCAGCACCAGCGGTTGCGGGGACTGGGCGCACCAGCGGGTGAGAAACGCCTCCAGGCCCACCAGCGCCGATGGCCCCTGGAGCACCTCGCGGGCCAGCGCATCGGCCCCGGCATCCCCCAAGCGCCAGCCGGCGCTGTTAGCGATCGCCTGCACCACGGCACCGATTCCGGCCTCGACCCGCTCGCGCGCGGCCTGCGCGGCCTCGATGTTGACGTAGAGCGCCCGGTAGCGTCCCTCCCGGTTCAGGTGCTCCATCAGCGCCAGCAGACAGGTGGTTTTGCCGGTCTGGCGCGGGGCGTGGAGCAGGAAGTATTTTTTGCGATCGATCAGCGCCAGCACCTCATCCAGATCCCATCGCGCGAGTGGCGGAAGCGTGTAATGATCGGCGAGGCAGTTCGGGCCTTCGGTGTTGAAAAAGCGCATGGGGGACTCCTGGACGCCGAGGCGCATCATGTCTTGATCTCGGGGCGCCGACATCTTGATCGACCGACAAAGATGTGACGACCGGCCGTCAGGTCGCCGCCTCCGGGCGCATGTGCGGAAACAGCAGGACATCGCGGATCGAGGGCGAGTCGGTGAAGAGCATGACCAGTCGGTCGATGCCGATCCCCTCCCCCGCCGTCGGCGGCATGCCGTGTTCCAGGGCGCGGATATAGTCGGCGTCGAAGAACATGGCCTCAAGATCGCCGGCATCCTTCTCCTCCACCTGCTGGCGGAAACGCTCGGCCTGATCCTCGGCGTCGTTCAGTTCGGAGAAGCCGTTGGCGATCTCGCGCCCGCCGACGAAGAACTCGAAACGGTCGGTGACGAAGGGGTTGTCGTCGTTGCGCCGCGCCAGGGGCGACACCTCGGTCGGATATTGGGTGATGAAGGTCGGATCCAGCAGCCGGCTTTCGACCGTCTGCTCGAACAGCTCGATCTGGATCTTGCCCAGACCCCAGGTCGGTTTAAGCGCGATCTTGAGACGCCCGGCCACCGCGCGGGCGCGCTCCAGATCGTCGACATCCTCGGGCGTCAGCTCGGGATTGTGGTGCAGGATCGCCTCGCGCACGCTCATCCGCGCGAACGGCTGGCCGAACTCGTAGCTCGCGCCCTGATACTCGATGCGGGTGTGTCCGAGCACCTGGAGTGCCATCTGGCGCAGCATGTCCTCGGTCAGGTCCATCAGATCCCGATAGTCCGCATAGGCCTCGTAGAATTCCAGCATGGTGAACTCGGGATTATGCCGGGTCGACAAGCCTTCGTTTCTGAAATTGCGGTTGATCTCGTAGACCTTTTCCAGACCGCCCACCACCAGGCGCTTGAGAAACAGCTCCGGGGCGATGCGCAGGAACAACTGCATGTCCAGCGCGTTATGGTGAGTCACGAAGGGACGCGCGACCGCCCCGCCGGGGATCACCTGCATCATCGGGGTCTCGACTTCCAGATAGCCCCGGCCGTTGAGATACTCGCGGATGAACTGAACGATGGCGGTGCGGATGCGGAAGGTCTCGCGCGTCCCGGCGTTCATGATCAGGTCCAGATACCGCTGACGATAGCGGCTCTCCATGTCGGTGAGACCGTGGAACTTCTCCGGCAGCGGGCGCAGCGCCTTGGTCAGCAGCCGCAGACGGTCGCAGCGGATCGACAACTCGCCGGTCTTGGTCTTGAACAGCACGCCCTCGGCGCCCAGGATATCGCCCAGATCCAGATCGCGCCTGAAGCCGGCATAGGCATCCTCGCCAATCAGATCGCGCTGGACGAAAATCTGGATGCGCCCCGACAGATCCTGAAGGTGCGCGAAGCTCGCCTTGCCCATGACCCGGCGCGTCATCAGTCGCCCGGCCACCTTCACCCGCCGCTCGCGCGTGGCCAGCGTGTCGGCGTCCTGCTCGCCATACTCGGCCAGGAGTTCGCCGGCCACCGCATCGCGCCGAAAGTCGTTCGGGAAGGCGTTGCCCCGCGCGCGCAGCTGCGTCAGCTTCTCGCGCCGCTGCGCAATCAGCTTGTTTTCGTCCGGCAACTCATGGGGCGCCGAATCGGGATTGGTCTCGGTCGAGGATTCGCTCATCCGTTGGGGATCTCCAAGGCGATAAGGTGATGACTGGAATTACAGACCGCTCTTAAGGCTGGCCTCGATAAAGGGATCGAGATTGCCGTCCAGCACCGCTTGGGTGTTGGCCGTCTCCACGCCGGTGCGCAGATCCTTGATCCGCGACTGATCCAGCACATAGGAGCGGATCTGACTGCCCCAGCCGATATCGGACTTGGTGTCCTCCAGCGCGTCCTGCGTGGCGCGGCGCTTCTGCATCTCCAGCTCATAGAGTTTGGCCTTGAGCTGTTTCATGGCCTGATCCTTGTTTTTGTGCTGCGAGCGGTCGTTCTGGCACTGGGTCACGGTGTTGGTCGGCAGATGGGTGATGCGCACCGCCGACTCGGTCCGGTTGACGTGCTGACCGCCGGCGCCGCTGGCCCGATAGACATCGATGCGCAGATCGGCCGGATTGATCTCGATCTGGATGCTGTCGTCGACCTCGGGCGAGACGAACACAGAAGCGAAAGACGTATGGCGACGGTTGCCCGAGTCGAACGGCGATTTGCGCACCAGCCGATGCACGCCGATTTCGGTCCGCAGCCAGCCGAAGGCGTAATCGCCCTCGAACTTGATGGTGGCCGACTTGATCCCCGCCACTTCGCCGGGCGAAACCTCCATCAGCTCGGTCTTGAAACCGCGCCGCTCGCCCCAGCGCAGATACATGCGCAAGAGCATCTCGGCCCAATCCTGCGCCTCGGTGCCGCCCGAGCCGGACTGGATATCGACGAAGGCGTGATTGGCGTCCATCTCGCCGGCGAACATGCGCCGGAACTCCAACTCGCCCACGCGCGCTTCATGGATCTGGAGATCGGCGACCAGCGACTCGACGGTCGCCTCGTCGTCTTCTTCGACGGCAATCGACAGCAGCTCGTCCGCATCGGCGAGCGCGGCGGTGAGTTCGTCGACGGTGAGCACGATCGCTTCCAGCTGCGCACGCTCGCGACCGAGCGCCTGCGCGCGGCTCGGATCGTTCCAGATGGTCGGATCCTCAAGCTCCCGCAGCACCTCGGTCAGCCGCTCCTGGCGATCCGCATAGTCAAAGATACCCCCGGAGGGACTCGACGCGCCCCCGCAGGTCGTTGATCTGGGAAATGATTGGGTTGAGATCGAGCATGGTCGGCTCCGGCGGATAAAACCGTGCAGTATAGTGGGACGGCTTCGCCGAAGAAACCGCTTCGACAGCGCCTGCTGGCGCGATCGCGGCCAGAGCCGATGAGCAAGGCAGCGCAAGCCTGTGAATCCTGTCCATTCACAGCCTTTCTGTGGGGCGCTTGTTTTCGGAAAATCACCTAAACGCCCCAACCGCCTTGCAGCGACTGCCCGCAGAGCGCCGACCAGTCATCCTCGGACAGCGCCAGTTCCCGCCGGGCGGCGTCCCGATAGGCGAGCATCTCGGGCAGTTCGTGGTTTCCCTGCGAGAGTGCGATCAGATAATGCGCCAGCTGTGCGATGGCGATCAGCGAGCGTACCTGCGGATCGTCAAGGGCATGTTCGCGCACGGCGTGATGATGATAGATCGCCAAGGCCAGATGCTCGGGAAGCTGCCAGGTGCTGGCCAGCAGGAAGCCGACGGTGGCGTGATCCGTGCCCAAAGCGGCGCGTTCGTGCTCCATCAGCGATTGGGGCGTGCCGCAGCGCAGCACCCATTCGTAGCCGTAATTCTCCAGCAGATCGGCGAAGATCAGGCTGCCGACATCGTGCATGAGGCCGAACAGATAGGCTTCTTCCGAACCGACGCCCTCGACCAGAGCCGAGACGACCGTCGCCACGCGGGCCTGTTCCATGATGGATTCCCAGACGACGCGCGCGGAGCCTTTCGCGTCTCCAAGCATGCGCTCGATCGAGGTGGCGGTGACCAGATTGACCAGTTGGTTGATCCCCAGCAGCATGACGGCCTGCTGAACGCTGGCGATCTTGGTCCGGCGCGCAAAAATTGGCGCGTTGACCTTCTTGAGAATCTGCCCGGTCAACGCGAGATCCTGGGCGATAAGGTTGGCGACGACCCGGACGTTCGGTTCCGGCTGGGTCAGTTCCGCACGCAACGCCAACACCACATCGGGGATCTGCGGAACCCTGGCTTTGCGCACGGCTTGGAAGGCCGCTTCGAGGGCGGCTTTGGGCGGATAGTGCGCGGCAATCCGAGGCTCGGACATCAGGTCACTGCGACTGTTCAAGCGTCGCCCAGAACCCGTCCAGCGCCGCGACCGTCTCCGGGAGCCTCTCCCAATGCGGTAGCCCCAGATTCGGGGCGAGTCGGAGCCGCTGCCAGTTGGGATGTCCGGCGACGAACTCATCCAGGCGCTCGAAAGCGATGTAGGGATCCCGATCGGCGATGGCCAGCACCGGCAGGTCCGTCAGCTTGCCATAGAGCCGATCCATCGCATTGGGCGTAAAGAGTTGCATGGAGAGGAAGGTCAAGGGCGCATGCCGAGCGCCCGGCTGATGGGACGTGGCATGGGCATAGTCGATGACCTCGACGGGGACCTCGCCCACGAAGGAGCGGCCCAGAAAATAACGGATGCTGCGCCGGGAGGCCACCAGATCGTAGAGCCCCTGACTCAACAGCGGGATGGTGAGAAACTGATGCGCAACCCTGCCGATCCGCGCGCTTGGCACCGGGCGCTGGCTGAATCCGGTCGGCGAAATGACGACGAGCGAGGCGATCCGCCCCGGCATCGCGAGGGCCGCGCGGGCGGCAAACTCCGCGCTCAACGAGAGCGCGAGGACATCCGCGGGTTGCTGGACGACCTGCAGCAAAAAATCTGCCAGGGCATCGGCATAGATCGCTGGCGTATAGGGCCGCGACCCGCGCTCGGAGTGACCGAAACCCGGCAGGTCGAGGCTGTACACCGGCCGATTGCCGCGATACTGCTCGAACAGTGGTCGCATCTCGAAGCTGCTGGGCGCGGCATTGATACTGTGGACCAGCACCAGGGGCAGGCCATCGCCCTCGGCGTCGACGTAATAGGCGAGACGCCCGGCGCGTTCGCTGACGAACTCGAATCTCGGCGCCGTCAAGGCGTCGGCAAGTGCTGGCTTGGTCAAACGTGACTCCTGAGACGCGGTTTAGGGCATCTCGTCAAGGAACTGTGGTCTTTCGATGGCGTAGCCCTGTGCGTAATCCACCCCGATATCCTGCAGCAGTTCCAGAATCTCGAGGTTTTCCACGTATTCGGCAATGGTTTTCTTTCCCATGAAATGGGCGATCTCATTGAACGATTTGACGATTTCCCGGTCGTGAGGGCTGATCAAAATATCCTTGACAAAGGAGCCGTCGATCTTGACATAGTCGACCGGCAACTGCTTCAGGTAGCTGTAGGACGACATGCCGGCACCGAAATCGTCCAGTGCGACGCGACAACCCAGCGCCTTGATCTCGCCCAGAATCATGGCTGCCTGCTCCAGATTCACGATGGCGGCGGTCTCGGTGACCTCGAAACTGACGATATCGACCGGCACCTGAAAACGTTCCAGGCTGGAGCGAATAAATTTCAGCAGATCCGGATCGCTGAGCGACTGTCCCGAGAGATTGATGGCGATACCGCCGATCGCTCTCGCCTGATCCGGATGTTCATTGAGCCATCGGAAGGCGGTCTCGATCACCTGACGATCGACCTCGCGCATCCGATTGAACGCTTCGGCGGCGGCGATGAAGGATTGCAGCGGGAGCGGAGCCCCCTGGTCGTCGTAAACACTGAGCAGGATTTCGCAATGCGGCGTCAGTTCGCGAGTGGGATCGATCGGAACGATCCGCTGATAACGCAGACGGTGGCGGCCGGACTTGATGATATCTTCCGCTTGCGCCCAGCCACGCAGGTGATCCAACTGACGGACAATGATCGCATCGTCCTCGCTGAAGAGGAGGACACGATCCCCTCCCTCCCGATGCGAGGCCAGACAGGCCACGCTCGCCGCCGACATCAGCGTTTCCGGACTGGTCGCGTCGTCGCTCAGCAGCACCATGCCGAGACTGCCCGCCAGCCGGAATGGTTTGCCTTGCAGATCGCAGGGCATCGTCGTCAAACCGGCGCGAATCGCCTCGCCGATTTCGGAGGCGTGGTCGCGATTCATCGCAGGCATGAGCAAACCGAAACGGCACCCCCCCAGGTAGGCGAGACAGAACGCGTCCGGAACCACATTTTCCAACAGTCTGGCGACCGCCACCAGGATGCGCTCGCCCGCCGAATACCCAAAGGTTCCGGTGAGCGTGTCGTAACGATCCAGTTCCAGGAACGCCAGGGCATGCGTGGCGGCCGAATCCTTGACTGACAGGAGCAGTTGGGTCAGCGAACCCAGCAGACGTCGCTGATTGGCCAGGCCGGTCAATGGATCGTGCGTTTCGTGATAAATAAGACGTTCCTGCATTTCCGTCAACGCAGCGTCGGCGGCACGGGCGACCACCCGCTTGGCGGTCGGCGCCTCCTCGGCCTGCGCCTGACCGCGCGCAAAGGCCTCCGCCAGGCGCTGGCGGCGCAGCACCTTTACCTTCTTGCCCATCGTATCGGTAATCGCCAGGCGAGAACCGTCCTCGTTGCGCCAGATGAGTCGCAGCGCCTTGCTCGCGTCCTTGTTCCGCATCCACAGCAGAGCGCCGAGTGGCAAGCTGCTGACCCGCGCCAGTCCCCGTTCCCAGTCCGCGGCGGACAGATCCGCCGGCATCCGCTCGGGCTCGCTCTCGGCATCCGGAATCAAGGGAGAAAAAATCAGAAAATCCTCATCCCGGAAGAGGGATGCGTAGCCGCGACGCACGGCGGTTTCAATCCGCCCCAGCAGTTCGTTGCAGCGGATCGAGTCAATTCCGATGTAGACCAGGCCCGTGCGCAGCTGCTCGATCATCGACTCCAGCCCAAGGGAATCCCGCGCGCCGCCTTCTCCCTCACCCACGTCCTCGCCACCGCACATGCGGTGCAGACTCAACAGGAGAGTCCAATACCGATGCCAACGCGCCCCTTCGATTCCCCCATTGGCACACGCCGATTCCAGCAGGCTGCGCCAGCCAGCCTGTACCAATTCATCGACGGCCTGATGAATCCGACGTCCGGTCAGGGTGCCGTTCAGCCGTTCGCGCACCTGCTCGCGCGCCAGGCGCTCCCGCTCTTTGGCCTCGCAGACATTCACCCAGTTGACGATATTGCCTTGATATTCGCGACCCGCCCTGGATTCGATGGTTCCCAGCCGTTTGGACAGTTCATTCAGCGCGGCGGGATCCCGCGCATCGCTGGAGACCAGCGTTTGAGCCGCTTCCTCGAACTCGCGCTGCAAGCCCCGATCGTCGCCTTCCTGGTTCAGTAGCAACAGCGCAAGTTGTTCCAACTGATTGAGCAGGGTGACCAGCGGTTGACGGGTATCCGCCATCGCGCCCGGTTCGGCGACCGCCATGGACAGAAAACGTCTGGACAAGGACTTGATGAGCGATTTGATCCGCGGCGGGGTCGAGGGATCTGCCAGCATGTGCGACAGAAGCCGGTCGGTCACATCGACTCGTTCCTCAACCTGCGGGGACATCACCGGAAGGCGCTCGGGATGACTCCCGTCCTGTTTCGACTCGGCGCTCAGCAGCCATTGGGCAACCAGTTCGCGCAGCGGGCGGTCTGGGTCTGCCTCGGGGAGTTGGAAATCGACAGGCAGTTGGGAGAGCAGATCGGCGACGTGCCGTCCACCCGCGTAATGGCGACTCGGCCGCCTCGGTCCCCGGTACGCCGACCCGAAGGGATGCTGAGCCAACAGATCGGCCATGTGATCGGCGGCCTGCGTGCCCTGAATCGTCGCTGACTCAGCGCGCTGGACTGCCGCCCCGGCTGGCGAGGCCACGACTCGGTCCTGGGGTGGGACGACATCCGGCGTATCGCTCGGGACCGCGTCTCTCGTGGCCTCCGCTGCCGAGGCTCGGACAGCGGTGTCTGTCGTCCGCGGCGGCTCGATATCGGCGAGCCCCGAAGACGTCCAGGCCCGCAACACCTCCCGATAAAAGGCGCCCAGATTGCTCGATAAATGGTTGGCGACAATCTGCATGGACAGTCTTTGCAGTTCCTTGCCGAGGCCAATTTCGCTCAGTGCCTGCTCAATGGTTTCAGCCAGTGCCAGGGGCTCCATCGGGAGCGACGTATCCTGGAAAATCGCGGAGACCTGGGTGCGCAGGGCGTCCAGCGGTTCGTGTAACTCCTCCTCCAGACGGTTGGCCAATTCCGATTTCGCCAGCCAGACCTCGAATTCTTCCTGATCGACGAGTTGTAAACCGCCCGCCAGTGGAGTAACCCCCATCCTGGCGACTGGATCGGTACCCGCGTTTTTCGCCTTGCCAAGATTCCGCAAGGCGTCGAGCAATTCCTGACGGATCCGGCGCGGGACGCTTTCGTCCTGAATCGCCTTGGCCAACAGGCCGATTTCGCCTGTGAAGCGCGCGCGCTCGGCATCGCTCATCGCGCGCTCGCTGTGCGACCAGAGATCCTCGACGAGGCTCTCCATCAGCGAATCGAGCATGCTGTCTAGGCCCTGGCGTCCCACTTCCTGCAAGACCTCGCGCGCTCGAAGCCGGCCGGGATTCAGCTCGAGATCCGCCTCTGGCGGAAGCGCCGCGGCCCTCTCGCCAATAAAGCGGGCGAGACGCGCACGACCGTTCCCTTCCAGCCGGATGAACCGCGCGCCCAACCCGCGATCGACGCGATGGACAATCTCGACCACGGCCTGGAGGGGATCCATGCTCTGCGCGTCCGGCAGGTCGAAATGCAGATCGACATGTTCGCCCGAGATAAAAGGCAGTTCCGGCGCTGTCGCCGAGGTGTCCAGCAGCACGCCGCCATTACAGAGATTCAGCACCCTGCAATTGGTCGGAAGCTGATTGCGGCCACGCACCTTCGCGTGCAGATCCACCGGATGGCGGGTCTGAATGCGCCGTTCCTTATACTGTCTTTGTAGGTCGGTCATGTTCGGGATAATACGTATTTGACCATCGGATGCCAGCAGGAAACCTTAGCGGAGATACAACCCGTCCATTCCGATCTTACCGGGTCCATCGAGTACATAAATCCCCGCCGAATTCGCCTTGACGTGGAACCCCAGGCGACCGTCGCTGGCGATTTCGGCGCCGGTGACGGCATCGCGATAGACGCCGGGCTTGACGCCCTCGATCGCGATCTGTTGCTCGGACCCAATCGCCAGACCGACAATGACATAACTCCCGCCCTCTGAATAGTCGCGCACGAAGCGCATGCCGCTGCCCCATTCGGCGAGATGGCTCATGCGCGCCTTCTGCAGCGCGGGAATGGCGCGGCGGATCAGATTCAGGCGCTGGATGTGACGATACAACGGATGCGCCTGGGTCTGGGCGATCCGCTCCTCGGTCAGATGATCGCCGAAGTACGCGCGACCGGTCCGATGCAAGGTATCGCGCTCGCCCTCGACATCCTGGGGCGCGCCCTTCATGAACTCGATCTCCTCGCCATAATAGAGACAGGGAATGCCGCGCGCCGTCCAGATCAGAGTATAGGCGGCCGCCGCCATCCATTGATCGCCCTTGAAGCGGTATTTGAAATCGTTGTCGGGTCCGACATCGTGGTTCTGCAGGAAAGTGACGAGTTGCGTCACGTCGCCATAGATCCAGTCCATGCCAAGGATCTGCGCGGTCCCTGCATAGGTGCCCTTGCTCACGGTGTCGCGAAAGGTCGAGAAGAGTCCGAAATCGAGTTGCGGAAACCCCGAGTCGCCGCCCGATTCCGGATCCAGCGGATCGTGTCCGAGGCGCGTATACCACCAGGGCCGGATCTGCGAGGGGCCATTGTCGCCGCCGCCCAGATCGCCCCAGCCATAGCCCTTGACCAAATTCTCGCCGAACACGAACAGGCCCGGTTTGTGCGCCTTCCAGGCATTGATGTATTCGAGCAGATTATCGCGCTCGACATGCTTGACGGTGTCGATGCGCAGCGCGTCAACGCCCATGTCCAGATAGCGATTGATGGCGTTGATGAGGTAGTCCTTCACGTTCTGACGCTCGGTGGCCAGATCGATACAGTCGCCCGCCAGATGTTTTTGCTGGAGCGGATGGGCGCTCTCCCAATCGCCGCCGCAGATGAAGCCCTCCTGATGATACCAGTCGGGGTCCAGATCCTGGGCGTCGATCCCGAAGAAGCGTCCGGGGCGATAACCGGGCTGGGGGACGGTCTCGCCGGTCTTGGGGTCGATCAGCGGCTCGCTGCCGTCCGGATCGCGCGCGTGGCGTTCGCGGTACCACGCGGGCGCGAGCGGATTGTCGATGTCGTCGCGATTCGGCCAGGCATAGTTGCCGAGGTTGCCCTGATAGGGACCGTGATCCACCTGGCCCGGCTCGGAACCTTGGGGGACATAATATTTGATCGGCAGATGGTCGATATGGACCTGTCCGCGAATGCCGTACTGGCAGGAATGATTGACCACCACATCCTGAATGATCTTGATGTCCCTGGCGTGCGCGGCGTCGATTAGATCCTGATAGGTGGCGTCCGGCGACTCCAGACGCGGATCGATGCGGGTCCAGTCATAAGGGTGATAGCCGTGATAGTCCAGACCGGAGCGGTTCTCCACCGGCGGAGTGATCCAGATCGCCGTGAAACCTAGGTCGCGGATGTAATCGAGACGCTGGATCAAACCCTTAAAATCGCCGCGCCAATGCGGATCGACCGGATTGCCGGATTCGTCGAACTGGATGCGGTCGCGGCAGAAAAAATTGTTGGAGGGATCGCCGTCGTAGAAACGCGTCGTCAGCAGAAAATAGATGGTCTCCTCGCGGAAATCGGTGCGCTCATGCAGGGGGCGCGGTTTGCTGGACACCTGGGATCGTGGCGGCGCCGGGGGGATGACGGGCGCGGATCGATGCTCGGGTTTGCTCGCGGACCAATGGCCGCTGGCGTTCAGCCAGCCATTCACGCTGCGAAACTGATCCTGCGTCTGTCGCCCCTGGCCGTCGTGGAAGACCAGGAAGAGCGACTTCAGGCCATGAAACCGGATGCTGAACCAGCCGTCGCCTTGATGTTCCATGGCAAGACCGGGCCAATCGCTCTGGGCGCCGCCCGGCTGACCGGTCCAGTAATGGACATAGATGCTGTTGGCCCAATCCGCGGGTCGCTCGAAATGGATAATCAGATCCGGCATCGTGAACGTTCTCCAAATCAATCTCTTAAAGATGCTGTCAGGCGTCGGCCACCGATCCAGCGGCGCGGCGTCACGGGAAAACGGCGCCGCCGGCTATCCGCATCAGCCACGCCAGGTCGCGAAGGCGCGGTCCAGGCTCGCCTGAATGCTCGACAGCAACCGCTCGATGGGCTTTTTGTGGACGCTGTACTTAAGCTTCAGCAGTTCCTTTTCCCCACTCGCCGCCAGCAGATAATCGTCGCTGGTCTGGATGGCATCCACCAGACCCAGCTCCACGGCGCGCTGGCCATGCCAATATTCGCCGGTCGCCACCCGCTCCAGATCGAGGCCGGGACGGTACTCGGCGACGAAACTCTTGAACAGATTGTGCGTCTCCTCCAACTGTTCGCGCAGCTTCTGGCGGCCCTCGTCCGTGTTTTCGCCGAAAACGGTGAGGGTGCGTTTGTACTCGCCCGCCGTGTGCAGCTCGAAATCGACCCCATGACGCTCCAGCAGACGATGGAAGTTGGGCAACTCGGCGAGCACGCCGATGGAGCCCAGAATGGCAAAGGGCGCGGCGAGAATGCGATCGGCCACGCAGGCCATCAGATACCCGCCGCTGGCCGCGACCTTGTCGACCGCGACCGTCAGCGGGATGCCCTTGGCCCGGATGCGCGCCAACTGGGAGGCCGCGAGTCCGTGTTCGCTGACCATGCCGCCGGCATTATCGAGCCGTACCAGCACCTCGTCGCCCGGTTGCGCCTCCAGCAGGAGCGCGGTCACCAGCACCCGCAGAGCGGCCACCTCGCTGGCCCGGAGATCGCCGTTGAACTCGATGACGAACAAACGCGGGCGGTCGCTCTGCGCCGCCTTCTCGCGTTCCTTCTCGCGCTTGCGTTCGGCCTTGAGAAAGGTCTTGTAGGCCTTTTTCGGCAGCGAGAATTCCTTGAGCGCCTGAGTCAGGGCACGGTAGCGATCATTGAGATCCGTGATCTCCAGATGCTCGCCATGATCGCTCTCCTGCCGGGCACGCAGCGCCAGGATCAGAAGCACGGCGATCCCGAGGACCAGCGTCAGGGTTTTGGCCAGAAACAGAGCGTAATCGAACAGCGAGGCAAACAGCAGATCCATCATACCAATCCTAGTCAGTGGTCAAGCGTGAAATCATAACTGCCGCCGAAGGCGTGGCCATCGTTAGCCTCGCCAACGCCAGAAGCGGCGCAAGTGACCGCGTGCGATCCGAAAACGCGTTCCCTGGCAGGGATCGAGGGAGAGCCGTGACAGAACGCCCAGGCGGAGCTGGTTTGCGGGGCCGGCAAGACTGGCCTCAAGCTCCGTCAAAGACTTGGTCCAGGCGGACAAATCCTGCGCTTGGAGCGCCGTCCAGAGGGCATCCCAGTAAACCAGAACGGAATCGGCCGATACCGACGCATCCGCGCGCCACTGTTCCAGCCTCAGAT
>NZ_CAIPNF010000493.1 GCF_903866365.1 uncultured Thiocystis sp. | reverse complement strand
GCCAGCGGGCGTCAGGGCGCTAAACGAGGAACTGCTCGGCGAGACCGAACAGCGTTTTCTTGAGATCGGCAGGAGCATCGATCTGGATGTGACGTGGAAACAGCCACGACACGTCGATTTTGATGCCAATGCCGGCGATCTCGATGCCAGTTGCCTGGCATTGTTCGATGATGTTCGTCGCCCCGATCACGTCATCAGGCTTGCCGTCGGTCATCACCAGGATCACCCGCTTCCGCTCCTGTCGCTGCAAGAGATCGGCGGCGGCGTACCACAACGCCTGTGTCAAGGGCGTGTTACCGCGCGCCTCTTGCAGGAAAGCGCCAGCACGTCTGGCGGGCCGTTGCCCATGCTGGATCAGGCGGGAAACCTGTTCGCCCTCCCCAGCCATGCCTGGAAAGGCCGTCACCGCGACCGACACGCCTTGAATGGTGTCGAGTGCCAGCGCCAGCGCCAAGGCGGATTTCTGAGCGATATCGCTCTGCGATTCGCCGCCGTAATCGTTCCCCATTGACCCCGACAGGTCGATCAGAAGATGGACCGCCGTGTTCGGTGCCGTTCGTTCCCTTTTCCGGGCGAATAGCCTCGAATCGCCAACGCCCGCGCGGTGCAGACGGTGAGCGACCAGTTTTTTCCCCTGATGAACGGCGTATGGCCGATCCATCTGCGCGGACTGCACCAACCCTTGCAGTTGGGCGATTAAGGCCCGCGATTCTCCTTGAACGTCCTGGAGAAGGCTTTTGCCTTCTGAACTCAGAGCTGCGTCCACCCCGATCGGGAGCGTGGTCTGACGTCCGTGCCTTCTCGACTCGGTTTTTAGAAGTGTTTTCGCGGTCTCGAACAAATCCTGATCGAGATCGTTTTCGTCAGCCTCCAGCGCCTGTTGGAGGGTTTTTGACGTCTTCCCTGAATCGTTCCCGGAGCCACCCTTGGATTCATCCTCGGAGCCGTCACCGGAATTGTCCCCGGAGCTACCCCCGGAGCCACCCTCGGAATCGTCCCCGGAGTCACCCTTGGAATCCTCGGAGTCGTCCCCGGAATCGTCCCCGGAGCCACCCTTGGAATCCTCGAAGTCGTCCTCGGAATCGTCCCCGGAGCCACCTTTGGAATCCTCGGAGTCGTCCCCAGAGTCGTCCCCGGAGCCACCTTTGGAATCCCCGGAGTCGTCCCCGGAGTCACCCTTGGAATCCTCGGAGTCGTCCCCGGAATCATCCCCGGAGCCACCCTTGGAATCCTCGGAGCCGTCCCCGGAATCATCCCCGGAGTCACCCTTGGAGCCACCCTCGGAGTCGTCCTTGGAATCCTTGGAGTCGCCCTCGGAGCCACCCTTGGAATCGTTTTGCGGCTGCTCGGCAGCCTGTTTCTCATCCTTCAGTAGAAGAAGGATTCGCTCCGCCAACTGATTGGCCTCAGCCGTCCTTTTCAGCCTGGTCACTTCAATGGTCATCCCCATCAAGCGACGAACCGTCGACGCGGGGAATATCTGACGAAGCACCTTCTCCGCTTGCGCCGCGAAGGCGGTCAGGGCGGTTTGCTCCAACACCCGGCATCGCAGGGTCAACAGCAGATAGCCGGTCAAAATGGACGCAGGATGATCTTTCGGATCAGGCGCACACAATCGATGGTTGCCGATCATCCAGTCGACGACCGTTTCCAGGGTTTTTTTCGTCCCTGGGTAGGAACGGCGAATGGCCTGCTCAATGCGGATGTCCTCCAGAATATTAAGCAAGGTCTTTTGCAACGGCGACTTGAGCGCCGCCGCGCGGAATACCGTCATGTCGGTACTTCTGACATGACTGGCTTCATGCGCCAGAAATCCCCACGCGACCTCGCGCAGGGCGGAATCCGCCGGAAGATCCGGTATCCAGATAGTGTTGCCATCGGTACTGGCCGTCTGGCTGGCGGTTGTGCCACCGACGATGACGTTCACGCCGAACTTGCGTCCGAGCGCGGCGGCGACAATGGGCATGGCCCGATTCAGGGTCTTGGTTTGCATGGTGCGTCTCCAAAAATGGACACGCTCCGCCCCCTCGGGGCAGCGTGTGCCCCGGTGGGGAAAAGGGTGTCGACGTTCGTCGCACACCGTTCTTGTTGGCGTTCCCCTGGCTGGGGATCGTCGGATTAAAACCAGCCGAAATCTTGGATGGTTTTGGTCTCGGCTTCGGCCACTTCGGCTTCGGCGTCGTTCAGCCGGGCCTCTTCAAACACGCCTAAAAACGGCGTCTCCACGTCGAAGTCGTCGAAGTCGTCAAACAGGTCGCTGGCGTCCAGACTGACGTCCAGATGCGTTGCGATGTCGGCTTCAGCCTCAACTTCGGTCATCGTCTCGACGTCGGACTCAACCTCGGTTTCGGCCTCAACTTCGGCATCGGCATCAACCTCGGCATCAACTTCGGCTTCAACCACAGGATTCAGCATCCCTGCACCGTGACGCGCCATCCGATCTTCGTCGCAGAGAAGCATCCACAGGCCGAAGCCTTCTTGAAACATGGATCCTGTGACAGGGCCGCTCGGCGGAACTTGGCGCAGAAACCGCTCCACCTGATCGAGAATCGGTCCGATGCGGGGATCCACGAAACTCAGAATGTCGAGTTTTTGTTGAACCCGGCGGAAAGTTCTCAGGGCGTGTTGCGACATCGCCTCCTTGCCGATCAGGCTTTTTTCCAGCGGGATCGCGATTTGGGCGATCTCGTGGAACACCGTGGTAGCAATGTCGGCCACATCCTCCACCAGCGTGTCGTGCTGCCCTTCGGCGGGCTGAATAATCAGCGGACGATACCGGAACGAAAACTTCGTGCCGATCTTGGCCGCCGGGTCGACGGCGGTGCGAAGCTGCCGCTCCCATTCCGGGTGACGCAGGATCCAGTCTTCGATCTCCCGGTCATACCCGGTCAGAAAGTGCTGGGTTTCGACTTCGTACTCGGTTTTCAGCAGATCCAGTTCGCCACTGAGGGCGGCAAGCTGGTCATTCGGGATCAAGTACCCCCCGAGAAACCGGGTGCCAACCTTCAGGCAGGCCCGATCCGCTTGTCCCTTCAGGGTTCCGAAGACCCGGAGGGCATCCGGGTTGCAGATTCGCTTACTGCCGAGGGAGACGAGTTCCTCGGAAGGAACCTCGCTGTCGGTCAGTTCCAAATCGTCGGCCCGAAGCTTCTTGCGCCCGGACCACTGACTGACGGTCAGGACGATCAGGGCCATTTTCTCGGCGATCGTGATGAGCGTGTCGTTCAAGCAAATGTTTTTCATGCGTTTCTCCAACAAAGAGAGACGCACGCCCCCAAGGGGAGGCGCGTGACTCCCCAGGGGGTGAAGGCCAGCGGAGGCTGGCGGTTGAATGACGCCGGATGCGCGTCGGGCGATCGCGGTCTTAGAACCAGCCTAAGTCGGGGATCTCGGTGTCGATCAGCGAGAGATCGAAGGCCGGGACACGCGGACGCGGCGGTGTGACGTCTGGCACCGTCTGGTTGACGACCACAGGGCGACCAACCGGCGAGACCGACTTGGGGGGGAATGAGAACACGAGGTCATTCGACGTGTTAATCGCATGCCGCCCGATGTCGCGGTATCCCTCGCGAACCTTGGTGACCGCCGTCTTCCGGACCTTGCGGTCGGCGGAGGCGGGGTAGATCTTGTGTTGCGAGAGCCGATTTCCTGATCCCCAGCGGACTTCGATCTCCCCTGTTGGGAGACGCCGGTAGCCCCAGGATTTGCTTCGGCCATCAGGATGGATGTACTCATAGACCTCAAACTGGTTGAGTACTTTGTGTTGATCCATCGCTAGACCCCCAGCCACAGATTTCCCATCACATCTTCGGCAATCCGATGGATCGCCTCGCGTTGCTCGGGATCGGCCCTGTTTGTCAACGCCTGTTCCAAGGCATGACAAATCGGCTGGGGCGCACCCCGGAAGGTGAGCGACAGTCGCGCCCAACGGATCAGCGTCCGCGTGGACATCGTGACCGTGAGTTCAGCCCCCGATTCGCCTTCGCCCAGAAACAGGCGACGGATCTCGTTGGCGACGGCGATCATCTT
>NZ_CAIPNF010000492.1 GCF_903866365.1 uncultured Thiocystis sp. | reverse complement strand
GGTCGTCTGGGAACATTTCGACAAACTCACGGTAACTGCGCGGGTAGTCGCGCCCTGCCACCAAGGTCGGGTATATGGATTGGTCAGTAGGATTCACCCCCACATCTTGCGACAGGAGGCACTAACCGACTACCCCCCTTTATTAATACTTTAAACCGCGCCAGCTCCGACATTTCACGGAGCTGGCGCGGCCAAGCCAATCCAATAAACGACGCATACCGCTCTGGGCGCGGTTTTGTTCACGCAAATTTCCTAACAGCTTCTCAAGGTTCGCGGATGGACTCGTCCAAAGCCTTAGTGAGCGGCCATAACAGATACGAGATCACGGAACGCTTGCCCACTGCGATTTCAGCCGTTACGGCCATACCCGGCAGCAGTCGTGCCTGCTCGGACATCTTCTTAAGTCGCGAGTCGCCGAAGTCGATCCGGCTGAGATAATAGGTATCCAGACCTGATTCGGTTGCGGTGTCGCGATGAAAGGCGTCTTCGCTGATGGTGCGCACGGTCCCTTCCAGCATGCCGTGACGCTGAAACGGATAGGTCGCCAGCTTCAGATGCGCGGCATCGCCGATCTGCACATAACCGACATCGAGCGAGTCGATCTGGACCTCGGCCTCCAGCGGGGCATTCAGCGGCACCAGGGTAAAGAGCTTTTCGGCGGCGGCGACCACCGAACCCTGCGAGAGCTTGGCGATGTCCAGCACCACCGCGTCCGCCGGCGAGAGCAGCGTCACCAGTTGGCTGCGCTTGGTGGCCTTTTGCAGCTGCTCATTGACGCCATCGCGCTCGCGCTGGGTCGCCAGCAGATCCTCCATGGTCTTTTCGCGCCAGCTCTTCTCGAAGGCGGTTTTGTCGGCTTTGGTCGAGGCCAGTTCGCGCTTGAGCTCCTGTTCGCGATTTTTGGCCAGTTCCAGATCGCGTTCGACCTCCATGCGTTTCTGCTGCGCGTCCAGCAGCATGATCCGTGCGCCAACCTGCTTGGCCAGCAGGTTTTCCTGCATGGTCTCCATTTCGCGCAGCGGCTTGATCCGTGCCTCCAGGGATTGCTGGTCGCGCTGAAAGGTGTCCTGCGAGGCGCGCAGACGGGCAAGATTTTCATCCATCCGCATCAGTTGCGCCCGATAGTTGGCCTGGCGTTCGATGAACAACTGCGCCTGGAGCCGATAGTCGGGATCGGTCCGGGTCGGCTCGAATGTCGCCTGACCGCTCAACTCGGCCTGTATGCGTTCGATCTGGGCGTCGAGACTGAGCAGGCGGGTGCGTAACTGTGCCTCGTCAGCCCCGGTGAAGGTGGGATCGAGCGTCGCCAGCCGTTCGCCCTGCTTCACCACCTGGCCGATCCGCACGTCCAGCCGCTGGATGATGGAGGTTTCGAGCGGTTGCACCACGATATTGGGCAGCGGCGTGACCAGCCGCCCGTTCGCCACCACGACCTTATCGACCTCCGACAGGCTCGCCCACAGCACAAAGGCGATCATCAGGGTCAGCAGAATGTACAGGGTCGTGCGTGCCATCCAGGGCAACGGACGGCGCTCGATTTCGTCGGCATCGGGCAGAAAGGCGATGACCGTTGCGTCCTGACCCTTGGCCTTCGGCGAGGCGGAACCCGCTAAACGTGACTGGTCTGTTGATGCCATAACTGTTGATAAGTCTCACAGCGAGCCAGCAGTTCCTCATGACGGCCACGATCCATCAACCGTCCCTGCTGCATCACCAGAATGGCATGGGCATTGACCAGGGTGGACAGACGGTGCGAGATCATTATCACGGTCCGCCCCACCGCGATGCGCGACAGATTACGGATAAAAATCGACTCGCTTTCAGGATCAAGTGCGCTGGCGGCCTCGTCGAGGATGAGGATACGCGGTTTGGTCAGGAGTGCGCGCGCGATGGAGAGCCGCTGTTTCTGGCCCCCGCTCAGGTTGGCGGCGTTTTCTTCCAGCAGGGTATCGTAACCCTGAGACAGCCGCTCGATGAATTCATCCGCCCCCGATGCCTGGGCGGCGGCGACGATCTCCTCGAAGGAGGCATCCGGCTTGGCGATGGCGATATTGTCGCGCACCGTCCCGCGAAACAGGAAATTCTCCTGCAACACCACACCGATCTGACGGCGCAGATGCGCCAGATCGATCTCGCGGGCATCGATGCCATCGAACCGCACCAGTCCCTCCTGCACGCTGTAAAGCCCCTGAATCAGCCGGGTCAGCGTGGTCTTGCCCGAGCCGCTGCGCCCGACGATCCCGATGATCGTGCCGGCTGGAATAGTGAAGCTGGTGCGATCAAGTGCCGCCACGCTCGCGCCCGTATAGCGGAAGGTCACCTCGTCGAAGGCGATTTCGCCGACGATGACCGGACGCAGACCGCCCGCGCCGGGACGGCCTTCCGGCGCACGGTTCATCACCTCACCCAGCATGCGCACCGAGAGCGCGGTCTGCTGATAGGAATTGATGAGTCCGACGATCTGGATCAGCGGTGCCGAGACACGCCCCGAGATCATCTGAAAAGCGATCAGCGCGCCGACCGTCAGTTCCTGCTTGAAGACATCCTGCGCACCAATCACGATGATGACGATGGGCAGCAGCTTGCCCATGAAGTCGATGAAGGTGTTGCCGATGATCGACAGATGCCCGACCCGATAATGCATCGTGATCGCCTCAGCCGAAAACTGATCCCAGTTCTTCCGCTGCGCCGGCTCGATCGCCAGCGCCTTGACCGTGCGCATACCGTGAATGGTCTCGACCAGCAGCGCCTGACGCTTGGCCTCGGCGGTATAGAGCGCCTCCAGCCGTCGGCGGAAGGTTGGAAGCAGCGCGGCGATGGTGCCGGCGATGATGACCGTGAAGACCAGCACGATGACCGCCAGCTTGACCGAATAGGTAAAGAGGATCGGCAGAAAGATGATCAGCGCGGTGGCTTCCAGCGCGGTAAAGAAAAGCTGACCGGTCAAAAAGCCCCGGATGCCTTCCAGTTGCTGCATGTGACGGGTGATGACCCCCGCCGACATGGTTTCGAAATAATCGATGGGTAGCGACATCAGATGGCTGAAGGTGCGGCGGGTGAGCCGCATGTCGATCTTGTTGGTCGCGGCCAGACTCAGGAGATTGCGTACAAAACCGAAGAGCGAATCGAACACCATCGCAATGACGATGCCAATCCCCAGCACCCAGAGGGTCGAGATGCTCTGATGAACCAGCACCTTGTCGATGACGATTTGGAAAAAGATCGGCGTCGCCAGCGCCAGCAGATGCATGACCATGACCGCCACGGCGATGTCGCGAAAGGCGGCCTTCTGTTTGAGAATCTCCGGGATGAACCAGCGCAGGCTGAACGGCTGATTGGGATCGGTCAGTTTGTGCTGGCGCTTGAGCAACACCACCGCGCCATCCCAGCGGGCACAGAATTGGTCGCGATCCAGCAGAAAAACGCCCATTTTCTGTTCCAGCGGATCGATCAGCGCGACCTTGCCGCCATCCTCGGCGCGCGCACCGACCACGATCACCCCGTTGCCGTTGGTCAGACGGGCCAGGATCGGAAAGACGCCGCCCTGCGCCAATAGCGCCTCCCAGGAGAGTTTCGCGGTCCGGGCCTTGAGCCCGATGTCCGACGCGATCCGCAGCAGACGTGCATCGCCCGGCTCTTCCGCCTTCAAGGCATACTCATCGATCAACCGCTCGGGATTGATCTGCAGGCCATGATGCTGGGCAATGGCCGTCAGGCATTGAATGACGGTATGGGGGAAAGCTGTGGGCATCGTTTTACACGAAAAACAAAAACCACCAATTTCAAAGTTGGCGGGTTGATATGACGGACTGAACCGGTCGGTACTTAGAGCCTATCCTAAAAGACCGGCAGCGCGCCAGGTGATGATCCCCAGGGTTAAGTGCAGGTATAGAGTCGTAAGCCTCCGAAAACATGAGGCAGTTCACATTCTTGAAAATTAATTTTTGGGGGAACCTCACGCCATGTATAGTTTTAACCACTGAAATTTTCTAGTTACGCTAAATTTCTAGTTACGCTAAAGATTTCCGCCAAGCAGTCCGTTAACAGTGGCATCGCCTGAGACACGCTCATCAGCCTTGATCTTAACGTTATGCTTGCGTGTCATGTCCACACCGTTATGGAGCAACAGCCATGAGTCTTATCGCCGTTTTAAACACGCAACAGATCGCGGACCTGACTACAAGTGCAATCAGGGACTTGACGACGGAAGACATGGTCTCGCTCACAACGGTGCAGATCCAGGCGTTTACAACTGCGCAAATACCCTACTTTGAAACGCGAGACCTGGCGGTACTGTCAACCGACAAAATCCGTTTACTGACGAGCGTTCAGATCCCGGCGCTGACCAGTGTCCAGGTAGCCGCTCTCAGCACCAGCGCGATCCAGGGTCTGAGCACCCAAGCCATCGTCGATCTGACCACCGCGCAGGCGGCGGCGCTGAGCAGCGCGCAAGTGCGCGTCCTGACCACCGCCCAGGTGGTCGCGCTCGAAACCCGCGACCTGACCGTCCTCAAAACCAGCG
>NZ_CAIPNF010000491.1 GCF_903866365.1 uncultured Thiocystis sp. | reverse complement strand
GGTCGTCTGGGAACATTTCGACAAACTCACGGTAACTGCGCGGGTAGTCGCGCCCTGCCACCAAGGTCGGGTATATGGATTGGTCAGTAGGATTCACCCCCACATCTTGCGACAGGAGGCACTAACCGACTACCCCCCTTTCAGAAATAAAGAGAACAACCATGAACCCCGTCCGCCTGATTTATGACGATACGCCTGACTTTATTCCGATCCCTGAAGCGTTCCGTCACCACAAGACCGAGATCATTGTCTGGCCGTTGGACGAGAATCAGACTCCGGCAGCGCCAGACTCGCGGACGGACCAGGGACAACGCCGGCCCGGTGCATGGTCGCACCTACCTCCGCCCGCCGCAGACTGGGACAGCCCGGAATTCAATCACGAAATCGCCCGTTCCCTCCTCGGTGAAAGCGATTGATGGAAGCGCCGCGCTATCTCATCGATACCCACTTGGATTTACCTTTCTTGATTTCCCCGACGACGACCAGATGGAAGGTGCCAGCACTGGTCCGGTCCATCAGCGCCAGGAGGCGCTCGCGGGCTGAACAATCCTCCAGCGTGTCGGCGAATTGGATCAGACGCGCCCCAAATTCCCGAGCCATTGTTGAGTTCAAAGTCGCCATGCGGGCTCCTCCATGGTTGATGACGAATCTAAACTTCTCACGCCGCCGGCGATCATCGCGAATGATCATCTCCAGCCAATTCGACAGGCTGAAACGCTCCTGCTTGGCGACTGGGCGAGGAGAACGCCCTTGGTGTCGGGGTCAGGCGGAGGGTGACCGCTTCGGTCTTGAGCGGGCATCGGCGATTGCGGCCTGGTTTCGCTTGTCGTGCGCCGATGGTACAGCAAACAGAACCACGCTTGCCGGTAGTGCATCGCAGATCATGGCGCGGTCCGCGATGACGGGCGACAAGGCCAGCGGGATCGAGTCGGATGGTCCGCGCTATGTCGTTGACCTGCTCCGTGGCGTGGTGTGGGTGCCCGTCTCGATACCGACTGCGCGGGCGAATGCTTTGGCCATCACGCCACCGAACGGATCGGGGAAACATTGGACTTCCGCCCATCAGGTTGAGGGGACGCTCAAAATCGGTTGGCGCCGCTTTACCCTCGAACGTCTTCAACGGATCGAACTCGAAAGTCCGGTGCTTGAACTCCTGATAGGAGGCGGGGTTGCTGCGCGGGATCGCCAACGTCGGGCTAACCTGCGGCGCTGGGGTGGCCACGGAAGCCGCCATCGGCGCCGGCGTGGCGACCGGCACGCCAGCGCGCCGTTCCTGCCGGATGCGCGAGAGCGTCTTGGCAAAGGTACGGGGCGCGATCGCGATCCCGGCGGCGGCCAGCTCGGCGAGGATGTCGGTCGACGACGCCCCCGCCCGCTGGGCGGCCTCGATGTCCGGCAACAGAGCGCGCAGCGATTGGGCCGCCGACCGGCGCGGCGGATGTTGGGCCAGTGTCTGCAAGCGGGCACGGGCCTGGGTGAAGGGGTCGTCATCGTGGGGCATCCGTTGGGGCTCCGTGTCGATCGAAGGGGAAGGTCTGGCGCAGGACGGTGTCGGAACGGGATCGATCGCGCGCGTTCTCGCCATCGGACGTCACGAAGAAGGATCGTCCGCGTCATCCGCATGGCCGCTCAACCCGACCAACGGCGGGTCGCCGCTGAGGAACGCTTGGGGGCAAGCCGCCTGGACAGACGGTCAGCCTGTCCATCACGCCGCGCCTTTGGCGGTCGCCGCCGCCAAGGCGCGCTCGCGATGACCGCCCCCTCTCATTCCTCGTTCGGATCGTCCAATGAAGCGAATTTCATCGTTTTGAGCGGCGCTTGGCATTCCTGCTCGATCATTCTCAAACGCATCCGAATCTGACTGAGATGCGATTGAATCGCGCGCAGTTGCTCAAATCGCGGCTCATGACGATCAATCAAGTCTTTCTCCCACCCCGTGAGCTGGCCGAAACTTCTGATTGAATAGCCATGACGAATTTTGCCATCGCGATCCTTACCGCGCTTGAGATAATGCGTGCGCTTCGGTCCTTTCACGCGAAACCACTCGATTTGAAACATGCCAGGCCCCGATTTTGCGCTATTGCGGACTCGCACGCTGATACTGCCGCGTGCGGCGGGCGGGTAAGCGCGCTGTGCATCCAGCATCTTTTCAATATACATGGTTTTGGACGCTTCGGCTTCTTCGCGCATCGCGTCGAGAATACCCGTGCTACGCGAGAGAACGTCAGATTGCAGGTCTCTCAATGCGTGCACTATCCAGTCATGCCGTGTTTTCGGTTCGGTCTGTGGCGCGATCGCCTGTTCGCCATTCGACTCACGCATCCCGTTTCCACCCATCGCCGTCTCCATCACGTTTCTACCCACCTGTTTTCACCCCCCCCTGTTTCCACCCTACTGCACGGGTGGAACTGAGTGGGACATCGACCCAAGACACCGTTTGACCGATGTTTCCGCACGCGTTGCGATCCATCGCGCAACGATGACCGTACCGTCAGATTGCCCATGCCGTCATCTGCAATATGGAATGTAATCTGTCTGCGATTCACCATCCTCATCGCCATTGATTATATCAAAAAGACCGGGCATTATCATCTGCAAAGACGATTCATTTTAATCGCATTTTTTCGATAGCAGCGGGCGGTCATTTCTCACCAAAGAGAAGGTCATGGTAAAGCATGACACACGAACCTGACCATGATTCGGAAAACAAGCATGTTTATTGAAAACCGCGTCAGACCGTCATGCCTGCCATGATCAATAACGCATCCATGGAGCGCAAACGCTCAGGATTAAATCCTGGAGAAATCGCCGACAGTCGATTCAAGCGCGCAGATGTCTCTGGAGATATCCGAATGAGGGCTGCCAACATCGAATGAACAGCGCGATTTCTATTGCGACGTTGCGCGGATCAAAGCGCATCCGCGTCAATCGCTATCCAAACGTGACCCGTGATTAATTCTACTTTGTTACTTTAATTCAAACACATTGACTATCCCGTCGCGGTCAGCTTGTAATAACGCTCGATATCCTTTTGCCTTTGCTCATGCCTGACCCGCATTTGCTTGATTCTTTTTTCGACCGCATCCGGATC
>NZ_CAIPNF010000490.1 GCF_903866365.1 uncultured Thiocystis sp. | reverse complement strand
GGTCGATCCGGTGCTGGTGCAGTGCAATGCCGATCTGCAATGGCTGGCGGAGCAAGGCGTGACAGTCAGCCGCTATAACCTGTCCCAGCAACCGCAGTCCTTCGCCGCCAATCCAGCCGTGCTCAAGGAACTGGAAACCGGCATGGAGCGTCTACCGCTGACCCTGATCGACGGGCGCATCGTCGCCACCGGCGCTTATCTGTCACGCGCCCAGTTGGTCCAAAAGCTGGACTTGGCCCCGAGCACTAACCCGACAACAGCGGATCCTTTCCGAGTCCAGGTCAATTCCGTTGGCTGCAAGCCCGGCAGCGGGTGCTGTTGATGGCCATTCCAGACACCCATACCCGACACATCTTCTTCACCGGCAAGGGCGGTGTGGGCAAGACCTCGCTCGCCTGTGCCACCGGCCTGGCGCGCGCCGAGGCGAGCCGGCGCGTGCTGATCGTCAGCACGGATCCGGCCTCCAATCTGGATGAGGTGCTCGGGGTTGCGCTCGCTCAGACCCCGACAGCCATTCCCGGCGCGCCGGGGCTCTTCGCGCTCAACATCGACCCGGAGATCGCCGCCCGCGACTATCGAGAGCGGATGGTGTCGCCCTATCGCGGCCTTCTGCCCGCTGCGGCCATCGCCAGCATGGAAGAACAGTTCTCGGGTGCCTGCACCATGGAAATCGCCGCCTTCGACGAATTCTCCAAACTGCTGGGCGATCCCGCCGCAACAGCGCCGTTCGAGCATGTCATCTTCGACACCGCGCCCACCGGCCACACCCTGCGTCTCCTGACCCTGCCCTCGGCTTGGAGCGAGTTCATCGACTCCAGCACTGGCGGCGCCTCCTGTCTCGGGCCATTGGCCGGGCTGGAGCAACAGCAGGCGCTCTATGCCGCGACCGTGGCACAGCTCGCCGATCCGGCACGGACCACGGTGGTGCTGGTCAGCCGGCCGGAAACCGCCACCCTGCGCGAGGCCGAGCGCACCCGAGTTGAACTGGCGGACCTCGGCGTGAGCCATCTGCATCTGGCGCTCAATGGCGTCTTTGACATGGCCGACACCAACGACGCGATCGCCGAGGCCATGATGCGACGCGGCGCCGAGGCGCTGGCGGCGATGCCGACAGGTCTGTCCGCGCTGCCGACGACGGTCACCCCGCTGCTGCCGCTCGGAACGCTGGGCTTGGAGGCGCTGCGCCAAATGGCGAATCCGGCGCTGATCAAGCCGCTGAGCAATGCGCCGGACAGCGGCTACGTCCTGCCAGGGAAGCTGTCATGCCTGGTGGATGAACTGGCGCAGGCCGGACGCGGTGTCATCCTAACCATGGGCAAGGGCGGGGTCGGCAAGACCACTGTGGCGGCGGCCATCGCGGTGGCATTGGCCCGGCGCGGTCATGCGGTGCGCCTGTCCACCACCGATCCCGCCGCCCATGTGGCCGAGGCCATCGGCGAGTCAGTCGCCAATCTGACCGTCGGCCGCATCGATCCGGCGGCCGAGGTCGCCGCCTATCGGGCCGAGGTACTGGCGAAGGCCGCCCCCGCCCTCGATCCCAATGCACGGGCCATGCTGGAAGAGGATCTGCGTTCGCCCTGCACGGAAGAGATCGCGGTGTTCCGTGCCTTCGCCCGCGCGGTGGACGCCGGCCAGGATGGCTTCGTGGTACTCGATACCGCGCCGACCGGCCACACGATTCTGCTGCTGGATGCCGCCGAGGCTTACCATCGCGAGGTCTCGCGCACCCAGGGCGACCTGCCCGAGGCGGTGCGCCAGTTGCTGCCGCGTCTGCGCGATCCCGCGTTCACCCGGGTGCTGGTCGTCACCCTGCCCGAGGCCACGCCCGTGCACGAGGCCGAGCGACTGCAAGCGGATCTGCGGCGCGCCGGCATTGAGCCCTTCGGCTGGGTCATCAACCAGAGCCTGCTGGCCAGCGGCACCCGTCATCCGCTGCTGCGTCAGCGCGGCACGAGTGAAGCATCTTTCATTCGGCCGGTCGCCGATCAACTCAGCCAGCGTTGCGCGCTGGTTCCCTGGCTGCCCGAATCGCCGGTCGGGAGTGATGGACTGGATCAGTTGATGCGCTGAGCGATGCGTGAGACGGGCACTGCCGGTCATTCCGGCGCGTCCGAGCAGGATTGCGCGCCAGGGTTGTTGCCCGCTGCGGATTTCCAAGGAGGCACTTCGGCGTTGCCTGTCGCGGCCTACACCATCAGATCCAGGTTCAGCGGCGGCTTGAATTGCAACCCATGCTGTCGGTCGTTGACCCAAACGCCTTCGGCTTCGAGGAACTCCTCGGGGGTGATGCTGGCCGCCGAGCCAATGACCGTGATCAGATCGCGCTCGCCGCGCACCTTGACCCGCAGCACGCAGAAACCACCTCGGGGCGGGGTGGAAGGTGACGCGCTCGATGGCGCCGGAGAGGTGTTCTTGGGCGTGGGCGCTGCCGTACATGCGAATCTCCTTGAAGCGTATCGAGACGGTCTTTTTCGTTCCGTTCGCGACGCTTTTCGCCGTCGAGAGCGTCGTGTTGTCGGGCCTGGCGCGACTCCGTTCGCGCCGGCCTCGCCAGCATCGAGCGATTACGCGGCTTGGGCGGCGCGATCGGTCGCGTCCGTCAAGCCGAACACCGCGTCCAAGCGGGCGATCAACGGGCGCATCTGCAAGGACAGGAGCGCGAACTCGGCATCCAGTCGGGCCGCTGGCTCCAGGTCGGTGTCGCCCATCTCCTCCTGCAGCGCGTCGGCGACGCGCAAGCGCGTGAGCGACAGATCCTCGGCCAGCACGAAACTCAGCCGTTCGTCCCATTCCAGCGCCAGTTTCGT
>NZ_CAIPNF010000489.1 GCF_903866365.1 uncultured Thiocystis sp. | reverse complement strand
CGGCTTGATCCTGCTGTTTTTTGTCTATGTCTTCGTGAACACCGGCATGGTGACGGGTCTGCTGCCGGTGGTGGGGGTTCCGCTGCCGCTGATCAGTTATGGGGGCACCTCGATGGTGACCCTGATGATCGGATTCGGCATAATCATGGCGGTCGAGACGCATAAAACGCCCGTGCGTCCTTAAGCCGATTTTGGAACCGATGCGAACCGCTTCATCGCTAAACGTCGGGGCGACGGAGCCGCGCCAGCGACGATTAACCGGGAACTCGGCTTACTCTCCAGCGCGATCAACTATGCTCGACGGGAATGGGAGTGGAATATTCCGAACCCGGTGGAAGGTCGAAAGCTGCAAGCGCCCGAGGCGCGCATCAGATGGTTGACCCAAGCGGAAGCGGCTGCGCTGATCCTGGCCGCCGAGGCCGAGCCAATGGCGCCGCACTTGGCCGACTTCATCCGGTTGGCGCTCAATACTGGCTGCCGACGAGGCGAACTGCTTTGGATGGAATGGCCGCGGGTGGATCTCCAGGGCCGGCTAATGCACCTGGAAGGCCACCACACGAAGGCAGGGAATGAGGAGGAGTATTCCGCTCAACGAGGTTGCGGGGACCGCCATTGTGAACCGCGCGCGGTTCCGGGCGCAACACTTGCCCCGGTTCGCCCTGGCTGTTCTGCATGGAGGACGGAAGTCGGATCGGCACGGTCAGACGCAGCTTTGCCACCGCCTGCCGTCGCGCTGGCATTGAGGATTTCCACATCCACGACTTGCGTCACACCTGCGCGGCCTGGATGGCAACGGCTGGAGTGCCACTGCCCGAGATCCGAGACCTGCTCGGTCACGCCTCGGTCACGATGACGGAGAAATATGCACACCTCGCCCCGGATCGGGTAAGGTCAGCGGTCGGAGTCCTAGACCAGCAACAGGGTAGCGCGTCACGTAAAGCGTCACGCTACCCAAGGCCGGTGGAAGGAACTTAGCCTAACGGCTTGTTTTAAATGGCGTCCCCACGGGGGTTCGAACCCCGGTTACCGCCGTGAAAGGGCGATGTCCTAGGCCACTAGACGATGGGGACTAAACTGTTATCGATACTCTAGCGAGGGAAACCGAGTACGGATTTTTATAATGTATCGTTTGGTGGAGCCAGGCGGGATCGAACCGCCGACCTCAACACTGCCAGTGTTGCGCTCTCCCAGCTGAGCTATGGCCCCGCATTCCAAGGCAATTCGCCCTGAGTCCGAGAATATTACTGGCTGTTTTCTCGTTTGTCTACTATAGATTTAAGGCTGTGGTCCGGGGAAAATACCCGCTTCCGATCGGTCCATCCCCCCTTGCCGCGAGCCGAGGTTTCCTGGCCCGAGGCAGTACCGTGGCGTCTTTCACTCACACTCCGGGGTTTCAACGATATGCTGCGTCTCTTTTTGTTTCTCGCGACCAATGTCGCGATCCTGGTCGTGATCAGCGTGGTCTTCCGACTCCTTGGTCTGGACAGCGCGCTGATGGCGAGCGGCGGGATCGACATGACCTCCCTGCTGGTGATGGCGGCCATCATCGGTTTCAGCGGTTCGCTGATCTCGCTGTTTCTGTCGAAGACGATGGCGAAACGCGGCATGGGCGTGCGGATCATCGAACATCCCGCGACGACCGTGGAGCAATGGATACTGGAGACCGTCGCGCGCCAGTCCGAGCGGGCGGGCATCCGGATGCCGGAAGTGGGCATCTTCGACTCGCCGGACCCCAACGCCTTCGCGACCGGCTGGAACCGGAATGCGGCGTTGGTCGCCGTCAGTACCGGTCTGCTCCGGCACATGTCGCGCGAGGAGGTGGAGGCCGTCGTCGGTCATGAGATCAGCCATGTCGCCAATGGCGATATGGTGACGCTGTCGCTGATTCAGGGCGTGCTCAACACCTTCGTGATCTTCCTGGCGCGCATCATCGGCAGCCTCGTGGACCGGGTGATCTTCAAGAACGAACGCGGTCCGGGGGTCGGTTATTTCGTGGCATCCATGGTCGCGCAGGTGCTGCTGTCGGTCCTGGCCACCATGATTGTGATGTGGTTTTCGCGTTACCGCGAGTTCCATGCCGACGCGGGCGGCGCGCGCCTGACCAGCCGGACCCAGATGGCGAACGCGCTGCGGGCGCTACAGCGGGTCCATGAGCCCCAGGATTTGCCGGCCGGCGAGTTTGCCGCCTTCGGCATCTCGGGCCGGATCGGCGAGGGTTTCTCGGCGCTCTTCCGCAGCCATCCGCCGCTGGAAAAACGCATCGCCGCGCTGGAACGCCTGCCGTCGTAAGCGCGGGACGTGGTTCCATCCTTGAGATCCTTAACGCTCCCGCAGACGCTGTCCGGCAAAGAACCGCGGCATCTCGCGGGATGCGTGGGGGCCGCGCGGTTCGTTGGAGGATCCTGCGGCGCTCCGCCAAACCAGCCATGACCAGCCCCATGGACCATCCAGAGTCCACCCGCGTTCTCTTTTCCGCCACCAGCCCCCATTGTGATGCCATGCGTGGAACGGAATGGTTCCGTGTCGCCCCCGCCGGGCAACTCCACTGCTCTGACGAGGCAATACGATGATGGAAAAACCGAAATTGTCGAATCTTCTGGCTCAGAGTCACTATGCCCCAAGTTTCGAGGCCGAATCCGAGGAAGAGGTCTACGACGCCCCCAAGGAGGCATTGGTCAGGAGCATGCTGAGCGAAATCGGCGAGGATCCCGACCGCGAAGGGCTGCGACGCACCCCGCTACGGGTCGCCAAGGCCCTGGATTTCCTGACCAGCGGCTACAACCTGTCCGCAGAGGAGATCATCAAAGGGGCCGTGTTCGAGGAGAACGTCAAGGAAATGGTCGTGGTCCGCGACATCGAGTTCTACTCGATGTGCGAGCATCACATGCTGCCCTTTTTCGGACATGCCCACGTCGGTTATCTGCCCAACGGCAAGGTCGTGGGTCTGAGCAAGGTCGCGCGCGTGGTCGATGTCTTCGCGCGCCGGCTTCAGGTGCAGGAACGGCTCACCAACCAAGTCGCGGACGCCTTGATGGATCATCTCGGCGCCCACGGCGTGGCGGTGGTCATGGAAGCCAGTCACACCTGCATGATGATGCGCGGCGTCCAGAAACAGCGCAGCAGCACGGTCACCAGCGCCATGCGCGGCACCTTCGAGGAAGATCCGCGCACCCGCGCCGAGTTCATGTCTTTCATCAACCGCGCCCGGAATTAAACCGCGCCCCGCGAAACGCGCGGAATGCGCAACCCTCGCCGGACGCGCTCGATACCGGACAGTTGTCGGCTTTTCGTTTCGGCATCCAAAAAAACCGCCAACTGACCAACGATGCTAGTTGCGCGACTTGTCGACCAGCTTCTTCTCGCGGATCCAGGGCATCATCTCGCGCAACCGCTCGCCGACCACTTCGATCTGATGCTCGGCGCCCAGGCGACGCATGGCCTTCATCGAAGCCGCGCCAGCCTGATTCTCCAGGATGAATTCCTTGGCGAACTGGCCGTTCTGAATCTCGGTCAGGATACGTTTCATCTCGGCCTTGGTCTCGTCAGTGACGATGCGTGGACCGCGGGTCAGGTCACCATACTCGGCGGTGTTCGAGATCGAGTAGCGCATGTTGGAAATGCCGCCCTCGTAGATGAGATCGACGATCAGCTTGACCTCGTGCAGACACTCGAAATAGGCCATTTCGGGCGCATAACCGGCCTCGACCAAAGTCTCGAAACCGGCCTGGATCAGCGAGGTCAGACCGCCGCACAACACCACCTGCTCGCCGAACAGATCGGTCTCGCATTCCTCGCGGAAGCTGGTTTCGATGATGCCGGCACGCCCGCCGCCATTGGCGGAGGCATAGGCTAGCGCGATGTCGCGGGCCTGACCGGTGGCGTCCTGATGGACGGCGATCAGGCTCGGCACGCCGCCGCCCTGGGCATAGGTGGAACGCACCAGATGGCCCGGCCCCTTGGGCGCGATCATGATGACATCCAGATCCTCGCGCGCGGCGATCTGTCCGAAATGGACATTGAAGCCGTGGGCGAAAGCCAGCGCGGCGCCCTGCTTGATGTGAGGGGTGACCTGTTCGCGATAGAGCGTGCCCTGATGTTCGTCGGGCGCCAGAATCATCACGACATCGGCGCCGGCGACCGCGTCCTCGATCGACTTGACGGTCAGCCCGGCGTTGGACGCCTTGGCCGCCGAGGCCGAGCCCGGACGCAGACCGACCGTCACCGAGACGCCCGAGTCCTTGAGGTTGTTGGCGTGGGCATGGCCCTGCGAGCCATAACCGATGATGGCAACCTGCTTGCTCTTGATCAGCGAGAGGTCGGCGTCTTTGTCGTAATACACGTTGATGGTCATGCGAGCGATCCTAATGGTCTAAAAATGGGTGGTGGTTAGAGGAATGCTACCTGATCCAATCGCGATCAACGCCATCGTCGGATGGCCTGCGACGGTTCGGGCAGCGTGGGCAAGCAGGTGACAAGGCATTTTAACTTTCGTGACAGTTGCGGAAGGCCGCTTTTTAATGCTTGGCTTCGTGACTCGTGGGTAATGAGTACCGCGCCGTCCGCGGGATCCGCTCTTGAATCGCTTTTAGGCGATTTTGCGAATGTTGGGTTGCCAAAAGCAGCAATCCAACACCGCTGATCAGTCATTGTTGAGCTAAATTCCTAACACGGCGAATGTGATACTTCCTGATGTCTGTCGCAAGGGGATGATGACGCACAGGCCGAAGATGAGTCAGTGAAACAACGTATTTCCCTTCAGTTTTGAAGGGAAACTTCAATTTAGATCAGCATTTTGTGCTCTTCAGCATATTGCCGCAACGCGCGATTGACAGCCTCTGCGTTCGGAAAAAATTTTTTGAGTTCTGGATCGATTGGTACGATATTAGTGCCTTCACGATATCGTTTGGCATATTTCCCCCGAACCCCTGACTTGATCAGTTCGGAAGGATATTCTGGTCGCATTGCTTGATCATTGCTCATAGGCTTTGCGCTCTGAGGACATCATGCGTCGCGCAGAAATAATACGGATGATCTCTGCGCGTTCGGTGAATGAGACTACCAAGTATTTGCCTTCTTGGGATCTTCCAAACAACAGAAAACGCTCTTCTCCTTGCGAATGGTCTGGATCGGAGACAAAAGAGGATAATTCGTCACCGAAAACCTCGGTCGCCTCCCAGAATGTGACGCCATGGTTCTTGACGTTAGCGCCAGCTTTCAATTCGTCCCATTCAAAGTCCATTTGTACGTAGTACCTGCCGACCTAACGTTTGAATTCGCGGCGGGCAAAAAGCGCAGCATTTTGACGGTCCGCTGGAATGATTTGTTAGACGAGCCTTTGACTCAGTTTGACGCTATTCAAGAATAACGTGGTCTGTACCGGTTTTCTCCATCTAAGCGACTTTCAGCAGAACATCTTGTAAGGCACCAGGAATTTGAAGTGGGAAGAAGCGATCTTGACTGTAACCATAGTCTTCGCCGCTTTCGTCAATGACGCGAATATAGCCGTGCGCCTCGGCTGAACTGTCAGGAAGAATTTGGTATAGCTTGCCGACTTCCAGAGATGCGGGATAGCCTTCATTGCTAATGCAAACAGCGAAGGACGGACTTTCATTATTAACCATAGTCATCGTTCCGCTAATCAAGTAGAGGGAACTTCATCTTGAATTCTTTCCTGCCGATACCGTGGGCTTCATACCAGTGTAGCTCCGCAGTCTGTACAGTGCCATCAATGAGTCGGATTTGGGCGAACCCTTTCAGCTTTTTCCAGTTGCCTTTGCCGTATTGCTTCCTGAGTCTTGGGAGGTCACGTATGCCCGTCCCGACAGCAACCGGCTCAATACTCGAAATGGCGCCAACGATTTCAAAATCCATGATTGACCTAAACGATGCTGCGCCATCGCGGTAGGACGGCCAGTTGCCCGACCGCCACCGCACAGATCCCCGCATGCGGAACGACCGCACGGATTCTTCAAAGCCCAGCAGGCTGAGGTGAGGAACGAACTCCAGCAGATGCCGACGTCGATGCTGGGATAGAGACAAGGCATTATCTTGTCTCTACTTTCGTTCACCCCATCCTGCCGCGCTTGAATGAAGCCTAACGTTTGATTAAGCGACCCCGCTGGCACAATCTTGCAAAATAAGCGCCGTGCCGTCAGCAGGGTCCGCTCTTTAACCGCTTATTAGGACAATGCTTGATTTCAAGACTTGACCCCGATGTTTCTGTCAGGCTGCTACTTCCACGTACTCGACATGGCTTTGTGGAACAGGAGGTGCGATTCCATCTTCTCGCATACCCGCCAGGTGGAAATCAATCGCCTCCTTGATTTCCTTCGAGACTTCCTTAATCGAGTTCCCTGTCGCAATGCAACCGGGAAGGTCAGGAACATAAGCGGAAAAATTGCCTGCTGCTTTTTCGATAACGATTGCGTAGCGCATCATTTCACGTCCAGCCTGCTTGTTTGAAGATACTGTTCTTGGTTCCCGGCGCGACATCATCATTCGGTCTTCCGGGGACCGTTACGCGCCCTGGCTTCGTCGGATGTTTGAATTGACGATGGCTTCCCTTTGTCGCAACCAAGAACCAGCCGTCATGTTTGAGCATGGCTAAGATTTCCGTGATCTTCATCGGTTGCCAAATCTTCCTTTCGTTGATGGAGTAGAGACAAGGCAATGCCTTGTCTCTAGTTTCGTTCACCCCATCCTGCCGCGCTGCGGAGTCCGCTCTATTAAGCGATTGTTAGGCGTACCATAGGTGTTCGGGATTTTTTAAGCCTGGACTTCCAGAAGCAACCTATTTAAACGACCTAAGGATGTCTCTCTTTTCTTATAATTTGGATCGAAAATT
>NZ_CAIPNF010000488.1 GCF_903866365.1 uncultured Thiocystis sp. | reverse complement strand
GTCGGCGCGTTGAAGCGCCCGGCCCAGGGTTTGGCGGATTGGGTTGGCTCATTCATGCGGGGGTCCAACGAGTGGCAAAGAGGCGATTCTACACGCTCATGACGAATCGCTGACCGCCGGCAGGCGCTGACTGTCCATCGGTTATAATGGGCTATTTCGCGCGCGCGACCACGAGCCCGAGCACCATGCTGGATAAAAACTACGATCCCCAAACCCTCGAAAAAAACTGGTATCGGTCTTGGGAGGAGCAAGGCTACTTCGTTCCGGCCGCGACCGCGCGCAACGAAGGGGACAGCGCCTATTGCATCATGATCCCGCCGCCCAATGTGACCGGCAGTCTGCACATGGGGCACGCCTTTCAGGACACCATCATGGATGCGCTGGTCCGCTACCATCGGATGAAGGGCGACCGCACGCTCTGGCAGGCGGGTACGGATCACGCGGGCATCGCGACCCAGATGGTCGTGGAGCGTCTGATCAATGCCGAGGGCCAGACCCGGCACGATTTCGGGCGCGAACGCTTCACCGAAAGGGTCTGGGACTGGAAGGCCGAATCCGGCGGGACCATCACCCGCCAGCTCCGGCGCATGGGTTCCTCGCTCGACTGGGCGCATGAGCGTTTCACCATGGACGAAGGCTTGTCCGAGGCGGTGCGCGAGGTCTTCGTGCGACTGTTCGAGGAGGGGCTGATCTATCGCGGCAAGCGGCTGGTGAACTGGGATCCGGTGCTACACACCGCCGTTTCGGACCTGGAGGTCATCTCCGAGGAAGAAAGCGGGCACATGTGGGACATGCGCTATCCCTTGGTCCAGCCGCCCGGCGCGCCGGAACCGCTCTATATGGTGGTCTCGACCACCCGCCCCGAGACCCTGCTCGGCGACTGCGCGGTGGCCGTCAACCCTGAAGACGATCGCTACAAACATCTGATCGGCGAATTCGTCGAGCTGCCGCTGACCGGGCGGCGCATCCCCATCCTCGCCGACGAGCACGCCGATCCCGCGTTCGGCACCGGTTGCGTCAAGATCACCCCGGCGCATGATTTCAACGACCATCAGGTCTGGCTGCGTCATCGCGACGAGACGGCCATCGTCAATCAGCCACACGGCGGGCTCATCAACATCTTCACGCCAGACGCCGCCGTGCGCGACAACGAACCGGAAGAAGGTCAGTTGCTGCCCACCGCCTATCTCGGACTCGACCGCTACGAAGCACGCAAGCGCATCGTCGCCGACCTGGAGTCGCTCGGTCTGCTGGCGGCGGTCAAGGATCATCGGCTGCAACAGCCGCGCGGCGACCGCTCCGGCGCGGTCATCGAACCCTATCTCACCGATCAGTGGTACGTGCGCGTGCAGCCGCTGGCCGATCCGGCGATCAAGGCGGTCGAGAACGGCGACATCCGCTTCGTCCCGGACAACTGGAAGAACACCTATTTCGAGTGGATGCGCAACATCCAGGACTGGTGCATCAGCCGTCAGATCTGGTGGGGGCACCGCATCCCGGCCTGGTACGACTGCGAGGGCAATGTCTATGTCGGTCGCTCCGAGCAAGACATCCGCGACACGCATGGCTTCGGCCCCGAGGTGGTGCTGGTCCAGGATCCCGACGTGCTCGACACCTGGTTCAGCTCCGCGCTCTGGCCCTTCAGTACGCTCGGCTGGCCGGAGCAAACCGACCGACTCCAGACTTTCTACCCGACCTCGGTGTTGGTCACCGGCTTCGACATCATCTTCTTCTGGGTCGCCCGGATGATCATGATGGGCTTGAAGTTCATGGGCGACGTGCCCTTTCGGGAGGTCTACATCCACGGTCTGGTACGCGACGCCCACGGCGACAAGATGTCCAAGTCCAAGGGTAATGTGCTCGACCCCATCGATCTGATCGACGGCATCGAACTGGAGGCGCTAGTCGAGAAGCGCACCAAGGGCATGATGCAGCCGCATCTGGCCGACAAGATCGCCAGGGACACGCGCAAGGATTTCCCCGATGGCATCCCCGCCTTCGGCACCGACGCGCTGCGCTTCACCTTCGCCGCGCTCGCCACCACCGGACGCGACATCAAGTTCGATCTGAGTCGCACCGAGGGCTATCGCAACTTCTGCAACAAGCTCTGGAACGCCTCGCGCTATGTGCTGATGAACACCGAGGAGCAGGATTGCGGTCTAGGATCGGACCCGATCGAACTGAGCGCGGCTGATCGCTGGATCCGCTCGCGTCTCAACCTCACCATCGCCGCCGTCACCGCCGCCATCGAGAGTTACCGCTTCGACCTCGCCGCCCAGGCGCTCTACGAATTCACCTGGAACGATTTCTGCGACTGGTATCTGGAGCTGTCCAAGCCGGTGTTGACGGGTGCAATCGCCAACGCCGCCGCCAAACGCGGTACCCGCCGAACCCTGGTCGCCACGCTGGAGACCCTGCTGCGGCTCGGTCATCCGATCATGCCGTTCATCACCGAGGAAATCTGGCAGAAGGTCAAGCCGCTCGCCGGTGTCGAGGGGGACACCATCATGCTGGCGCCCTTCCCGATCGCCGACGCGACCGCCGAGGATCAACCGGCGGTCGACGAAATCGACTGGGTGAAACAGTGCATCCTGGGCGTGCGCCGCATCAAGGGCGAGATGAACATCCCGCCCGGCAAGCCGCTGCCGGTGCTGGTGGCCAACGCCTCCGAACAGGACCGGCGCTGGCTCGATACCGCCCGGCCCTATCTGGATTTTCTCGCCCGCACCGAGTCCATCACCCTGCTCGATGACGAGCACGCCGCGCCCGAATCGGCCATCGCGCTGGTTGGCGCCATGAAGCTTCTGATCCCGATGGCCGGGCTGATCGACAAGGACGCCGAACTCAAGCGGCTGGACAAGGAAATCGCGCGCCTGACCGACGACAGCGCCCGCACCGAGCAGAAACTCGCCAACCCGAGTTTCGTCGACAAGGCGCCGGAGGCCGTCGTCCAGAAGGAGCGCGCCAAACTCGCCGAACACGCCGCTGCGATCAACAATTTAGAGACCCAGCGCGCCAGGATTGCGGCGCTTTAAACCGCCATGCCCCAGCGATCGGGCGACCGAAAGAGCGGCGAGCGATGGGGCGCAACCTTAACACTCGACGATTGCGTCATAAGTAGCGGTCCACCGCTCGTCGGCCATAGGGGGTGAGATCGCGGGTGTCGGGGACGAGGTAGCGGACACCGTGGGAGTCCAGGATCAGTGCGCTGTGGGGGCCCAGGCGGCGCACGTCCTCTTCGGTCTTGAGGACGAAACGAGTCGGTCCGCAATCGGTTTCCACCTCCCATTCCGCGGGTTCCAGATAGCTGGAAACCTGGATGACCCGCAAGATGCGGGGGACGAATTCCCGCTGGGCGAGCTCGTTTTCCAGAATCGCGCGGACATCGGGAGGCAGGGTGGCCAAGTCCTCGATGCAGCGAAGCTCCCGCCCCTCGCGATCGCAGAGGCTCACCCAGTGTCGCGGATCGCTCAATGGGTAGGCGCGTACCGGCATCACGTCCGGGTGCTCGATCCCCGTGGCATCGCTGTAGGTCAAGCGGCCGAACGGGTTGATATGCAAGTGAAAATCGGGGGTTTGCCGGGACGTCTCGTGGCTGGTGGTCATGCCGCTACCTGTCGAGGATTTGCATTGTTGGCGCGCATTCTGTTTCCATCTCAATTCTATCGGCCAACCAGGAAAGAGGCGATGTTTCCAGGCTCCACCAGATTCGCCATCCGCTCCGTCAGCTGGTTCGATTCGATGGGATTGCTTGGCCTACTCGCCGTCTGCGCCCTCCCGACAATGGCGCTCGCCGCGCCGCGTTTGCGCTGCACGCTCGATCAGGGCGGCACGACCCAAACGGTCGAATCCGCTCCCGTCACCGATCCTTACCGCGTCGAGTCCACCGACATCAACGGACGGTTTCGTTTCAAGGCGGTGGCGGTCGGCGACGAACAGCAGGTCCGCTACGTCAAGCTCTACAGCTATTATCGCGCCAACGGGCGCTGGATGTTGCTGCATGAAGCGAGATACGAAACGCCCGCGATTCAAACCGGCGGGGCGAGCGACGCCCTGACCGGTCGTCATTTTCTGTATTCCCCCGGTCGGGAGCGAGAGTTGCAATATGGTTGCACACTGATCGAGGTCGCCCAATGATCTCGGCTTATCGCTCGCGTCTGGCCGTGATTCTCTGCTGCGCTTTCACCGCCTCTGGTTTTGCCGTGACAGAGAGCTGTCCTCCTGAACCAATCGTCACACTCGCGATCGTCGGCGATCTCATGCTCGACGAGACGCCGGGCGAGGCGATCCGGAGCGGTCGCGATCCCTTTGCGCCCTTTGCCGCCACCCTGGACAGCGCCGACATTCGCGTGGGCAATCTCGAATGCGTCGTTGCCATCCGTGGGGAGGCCGAGCCGGGAAAGCCCTACACCTTCCGCGCCCATCCGCGCGTCTTGCAGCCGCTCAAGCGGCATTTCGATGCGGTGAGCCTGGCAAATAATCACTCCGGCGACTTCGGCCCGGTTGCCTTCGGCGAGATGCTCGACCTTCTGGGACAGGAAAGCATCGGCTGGTTCGGGGGCGGCAGCGATTTGGCGCGGGCGCACCGGCCGTTGGTGATCGAGCGTCATGGTCTGCGGATCGCGCTGCTGGGCTATAACGAGTTCCTGCCGCGCAGCTTCGAGGCCGATCACGACAAACCGGGGATTGCCTGGAGCGAGGACGAGCAGGTTCAACTCGATATCGCCAAGGCTCGCGAGGTCTTCCAGGCCGATCTGGTGATCCCGATCCTGCACTGGGGGTGGGAGCACGAAACCGTCGCCAGTCCACGTCAACGCCAACTGGCGCGCCTGATGATCGACGCCGGGGCGGACGCGGTCGTCGGCGGTCATCCCCATGTCACCCAGGACATCGAGTCGTATCGCGGCAAGCCGGTCATTTACAGCCTGGGGAATTTCGTCTTCAACGGCTTCACCGAGGCTGTCAACACGACCGGCTGGCTGCTCCGTCTGGATCTGGATCGCGCGGGCGTGCGTCGCTGGCGGATCTTCATCGCTCACCTCGACGCCGAGGGCATTCCTCACCCGGCCCCGTCTTCCGAGGAGGTTTGCTGGGAACGCGGACAAGAAAACCCGTCGCCCTGCGGGAATCGCTGACGGGAATCCACGCTTGGCGCATCGGGCGCGGTTCAAATGACGACATGCTGCTTCGCCTGCTCCATTTGGGCGTGGTAGAGCCGGTAGTAAAGGCCCCGCTGCTCCAGCAGTGCCTTGTGAGTTCCGACCTCGCCGATCCGGCCGCGTTCGAGCACCACCAACCGGTCGGCCTGGCGCAGGGTACTGAGACGATGGGCGATGGCGATGGTCGTGCGGCCCTGGGTCAGGTTGTCGATGGCGCCCTGGATCTCCCGCTCGGTCTCGGTATCGACCGAGGAGGTGGCCTCGTCGAGGATCAGAATCCGAGGGTCGGTCAGCAGCGCGCGTGCGATGGAGATGCGCTGACGCTCCCCGCCCGAGAGCGACTGTCCACGCTCGCCCACGAGCGAGTCATAGCCGTCCGGAAGACGCAGGATGAATTCATGGGCGCGGGCGGCACGGGCGGCGGCCATCACCTCGGCCCGGCTGGCGCCCGGACGGCCAAAGGCGATGTTGTCGGCGATGGTGCCGAAAAACAGGAAAGGTTCCTGCAGGACGATGCCGATGTTGCGCCGGTAGGCTTCCACCGGGAAGGAACGCACGTCGACGCCATCCACCAGCAATTGGCCCTCGGCGACGTCGAAGAAGCGGCAGATCAGGTTGACGAGCGTGGTCTTGCCCGCCCCCGTGTGTCCGACCAGACCCACCATCTCGCCCGGCTGGATCGCGAGGTTGATGTCGTGCAGAACGCGCCGTGGTCCATAGTTGAAGGACACGCCGCGCAACTCGATGGCCCCCTTGACCCGTTCCAGCGCGACCGGCTGGCTCGGCTCCGGGACGCTGGGGATGCGATCCAGGATTTCGAAGACGCGGTGCGTCGAGGCGGCGGCGCGCTGCACCGCTCCGACCAAGCGGCTGAGGGTCTCCAAGCGGGCGTAGAAGCGACCGATGTAGGCAATAAAGGCGGTCAGCACGCCCACCGTCACATGATCCTGACCGACCTGCCAGACCCCGAAGGCCCAAACCACCAGCAGCCCCAACTCGGTGAGAAAGGTCACGGTCGAGCCGAAGAAGGACCAGAGCGTGTTGACCCGGGTGTTGATCGCAACCACGTTCTCGTTGGCCTGATCGAAGCGCTCGATCTCGCGCCGCTCCTGGGTGAATGCCTTGACCACCCGGATGCCGGGAATGGTGTCCGCCAGCACGCTGGTCATCTCCGCCCAGGCACGACTGCCGCGCTCGAAGCCGTGGCGCAGACGCGCACGCACCACCTGAACCAGCCAGGCAATCAGGGGAAATGGAGCTAAGGTGACCAGCGCCAGCACCGGATCGATCGAGAAAAGCACCACCGAGACCATCAGGATGGTCAGCAGGTCATTCATCAGGTCAAGCAGGCTGACCGAAAGGAAATGGCAGAGCCGTTCCGTGTCGTTGCCGATGCGCGCCATCAGATCCCCGGTGCGCTTGCCGCCGAAGAACTCCAGGGACAGCGTCTGTAGGTGTGCGTAGGTCGCGCCGCGCAGGTCGGCGGCGATGCGCTCGCTCACCACGGCCAGCACGTAGGTGCGGCCCCAGCCGAGCAGCCAGGCGAGCAGCGCCGCACCCCCGAGACCGCCCAGATAGAAGAGGGCGAGCCGGTAATCCAGGGGGGCGCCGGTGCTTTGATGAGGAATCAGCACCTCGTCCAGCAAGGGGATCGTGAGATAGGGCGGCACCAGACTGACCGCCGTGCAGGCGAGCATGAGACCGAAGCCCAGGGCGATGAGTCCGGCCCGCGGGCGCGCGAAGCGGGTGAGCCGCCAGAGCGAACGACCGGGCGGCGGCAGCGGCGGGGCGACGCAAAAGGCGCAATCGCTCTGGCCCGGGGTGACCACGGCGCCGCAGGTAGGGCAGATGGTCCCCTGGCCTTCGCCTCCAGCGACCGCTCTGCCGCGGAGTCGGTCAATGGCGGCGGTGCAGTGCGCGGCAAAGCGTTTGGCCGACGCCTGGCAGGCGGCGGTATGGCGCCAGTACGCGAGCCGGCGGTCCGTCCCCAACAGCTCCAGGAATCCCGCGTCACCACGCTGACCGGCTCGCACCTGGTCCAGTTCGGCCAGCGGCCAGGACATCCAGGACTCGGTGGCCCCGGTCGGATCCGGGCCCAACAGCCGGCGCGGCGTCAGACACAGGAAGCCGGCGTGATACTGGAGCCGCTGATTCAGGTCCGGCGCGAACCAGGCGAGTGGGAATTCTCCCGCGTCGAGTTGAGATTGAAGGACGGCGGTCCAGGGCGGTAAGGGGCCGTTCGGAGCGTCCCAGGAAGGTGACGGAAGATCGGTTGGAGATGCTGGTTGGGCCAAGGGACTGTCGGGATCCATGCACACGAGCGAGCGCCGGCGAAGCGAACGGGAGGCGCTCATGGTCGCACTTGGGGCACAGATTTTCCAGAAAAGCTGTCGATGGCAACTCGGGAGACGCTGGGCGGATTCGCGGATCTCGACTTTCGCGCGCCTCCGTCATAGCATCTTGCCGCGACCTCCCCACCCGACCTCCGCTCGCGCGTCGCTCGTGGCCCATGGAGGGTCGAGTACGGATCGCGCGACGGGCGCGCGATCCCTGCTGATCCAGGTTCCTCGGTCCGCGCGCCCGCCGACGCAAGGTCGGCCATCGTGCCCGAGGGAGAACGCCCGTTCAATTGCGTGTCGGGTCAGATCGAGTGCATATCCGCAGAGTTCGTGAATTGCGCGGCCTTAACCTCTGGGCCGATTGTCCCGTGGCCGAAGTCTGGCTGGATCTTTCCGACCATCCGCCCGGCGACCTCCTGTGGTCGTCCGCCTATCTGCGTCCGCGCCTGGGCCGGATGCTACCGGGTCTGAAGCGACCGCGTCGACCGCCCATCAAACACGACCAGAAGCGCCATGAACGCTGGCTGACGCAGGTACTTCTGGAGATCATCCTTGAGCTGGCCGCCCGCATCGGCAAGCGCCCCGACTTTACGCGGGTACGCCACACCTCCGAGCCGGGCGTCTATCGCCTGGTTTTCCAGTCGATCGATGGACTGCCAGCGGCGGACTGCGCCGAAACCGCGCTCGAAATCGTCAAGGCCGCCCTGGCCGGTACCCAGTGCGACACCGAGCGCCTGCTTGAGGCACTGCGCGCGAAGGCACGGGACATCGCGCTCTCGCCCACCTGCGCCGCGCTCCTGACGGCGGCCCAGGCACGCGGCATCCCGGTGCGGCGACTGCCCGGCGAGGTGCTGCAATTCGGTCACGGCGCCCGGCAGCGACGCTGGTTCCGCACGGCCCTGGCCGAGACCGAGCCAGCGACCCTGGAGGCGGCCCGGAATCGGGAATTGCTCGACACCTTGCTGGCGGCCACTGGCCTGACCTGTACCGAGGCACCGGTCACGGATGCCCACTATCGGATATTGGTGGTCGGACAGCGCGTGCTGGCCGCGCTCTGGTGGCAACCGGATTCCAGCGGTAACGCAATTGGTTCCACGGCCACGGACGTGAGCGGTCTGCTCCACGAGGAGGTGCGCGCCCGCTGCCTGGACGCGGTGCGCGCCCTGGGGCTGGAAACGGCGGAGGTGCGTCTGGCGATGGCGGATATCACGCGGTCCCTGGAGTCGCAGGGCGGTCGGGTGAGCGAGGTTATCCCCTACCCGCCGCTCGATCTCTATCTCGACGCGGTCACCTCGTGCTCCATTGCCGACGCCTGTCTCGACACCCTGTTCCGACCCGGCGAGACCGGCCGCGTCCCGATCGTGGCCGTGTCCGGGACCAACGGCAAAACCACCGTGACCCGCCTGATCGCCCACGGACTCGGCATCTCCGGACGCTTCGTCGGCATGACCTGCACCGACGGGATCTATCTGGGCGAGCGGCGCATCGACACCGATGACTGCGCCGGACCCCAACGCGCCCGGCTGGTGCTGCTCAACCCCCAGGTGGAGGCGGCGGTGCTGGAGACCGCCCGGGGCGGCATCCTGCGCGAGGGGTTGGGCTTCGACGCCTGCGACGTGGCGGTGGTCACCAACATCGGCGAGGGGGATCATCTGGGACTGGGCTGGATCGACACCGTCGCGGAGCTGGCCGAAGTCAAACAGACCCTGGTGCGCGGAGTCGGTCCAGAGGGGACCGCCGTGCTGAACGCCGACGACCCCCTGGTCGCCCGGATGGCCAGGCATTGCCGGGGCGACGTGCTGTTCTTCGCCCGCGAGGCCAGTCATCCACTGATCATGCGTCATCGGCGGAATGGTCGGCGCGTGGCCTTCACGCGGGGGTTGGACCTGATCCTGGCCGAGGGCCGGAGCGAGTGGACCTTGCTCTCATTAAGCCGTATCCCTCTGACCCACGACGGGCGGATTGGCTTCCAGGTCGAAAATGTCCTGGCGGGCGCGGCGGCCCTCTGGTCCCTGGGCGTCCCCCTGGAGACCCTGGCCCTGTCCCTGGAGACCTTCGGGGCCGATCTGGATAAGAGTCCGGGGCGCTTCAATGTGCTTGCCATCGGTGGCGCGACCGTGGTCTTCGACTATGGCCACAACCCCTCCGCGCTCATCGCTTTGATCGATGCCCTTGGAGTCTTCCCGCATCGGCGTCGGCTGGCCGTCTATTCCGCCGCTGGAGATCGGCGCGACGTGGACCTGATTCGTCAGGGCGAGATCCTCGGCCACGCCTTCGATCAGGTCATCCTCTATGAGGATCACTACACCCGTGGACGTCAGCCGGGCGAGATTATGTCGATCTTCAATCAGGGACTGGCCCTGGGCCAGCGGGTACGCGAGATCCAGACCATCCACGGCTGGCAGAATGCGGTGGAATCGGCGCTGTGGCAGGCACAGCCGGGGGATCTGCTGCTGATCCAGGCCGACGTGATCGACGAGACCGTCGACTTTGTCCGCGCCCACCTCGCGGGGGATGCGGCGCTCCGGGAACTGCCTTTGCTCCGGTCGACTTTGGCCAATGCTTCGGCGCGGGAGCCGTCCGCGTTCATCGGGCAAGCATGAGGCGGATCCGCGCCGACCGCTCGCGATGCGCTCCAAGGTTGCGCGGCCAGCCAAGAGGCGGTTTCGTCGGGAAATGGACAGGATGAACAGGATTTTACCGGAACACGCCCAACCAACCGCGCCGTCTGCCGGCGCATCAGGAACTCCCATGCTGACCATCCAACATCAATGGGTTCTGCGGGGCCCCAACCTCTGGGCGCATTTTCCGGTCATCGAACTGCGACTGGACCTGGGGGCAATCAAAGACACCTCGTCCGAGGAGATTCCGGGATTCAATGACCGGCTCAAATCCTGGTTGCCGTCGCTGATCGAGCACCGTTGTAGCGTCGGCGAACGGGGAGGTTTCTTTCGGCGACTGGACCGGGGCACCTACATGGCGCATATCCTGGAGCATGTCTCGCTGGAATTGCAAACCCTGGCCGGTACCCCGGTGGGCTATGGTCGCGCCCGCGAAACCGACGATGAGGGCGTCTACAGGGTCGCCATCGAGTACGCGGAAGAAGCCCTGGGCCTGGCCGCGATCGCAGTGGCCCGCGAGTTGATCCTCGCCGCCATCCACGACGCCCCATTCGAGGTGACGGCTGAGCTGGAGCGTCTGCGCGACCTCTGCCATGAGGTTCGCCTCGGTCCCAGCACCGCCGCCATCGCCAAGGCCGCCCGCGCCCGCGGCATTCCCGTCCGGCGTTTGGGCTCCGAGAACCTGCTGCAACTGGGCTGGGGTTGCCGCCAGCGCCGCGCCTGGACCGCCGAGACCGACCGCACCAGCGCCATCGCCGAGTCCATCGCCCAGGACAAGGAATTGACCCGGATGCTGCTGCGCGCGGTCGGGGTGCCGGTCCCCGAGGGCCAGCCAGTCGCGACTGCGGAGGACGCCTGGCGGTTTGCCCAGGCGCTCGGCGCACCGGTCGTCGTGAAGCCGCGCTATGGCAACCACGGCCGTGGCGTCACCGCCAACCTGACCGGCCGCGAGCCGATCGAGGCGGCCTTTGCCGCCGCCCGGGAGGAAGGCTCGTCCATCCTCTGCGAGCGCTATATTCAGGGGGCGGACCATCGTCTGCTGGTCGTGGGCGGGCGCCTGATCGCCGCAGCGCTGCGAGAACCAGCCCAGGTCGTCGGCGACGGACGCGCATCGATTCAGGAGTTGGTCGATGCAACCAATCGCGACCCACGCCGCAGCGCCGGGCATGCCACGATGCTGAGTTTGATCGAGCTGGACGCGATCGCGCACGCGATGCTCGCCGAGCAGGGTCTGACCCCGGAGTCGATCCCCGCCGCCGGGCAGCGGGTGCTGCTGCGTCGCAACGCCAATCTCAGCACCGGCGGAACCGCCGCGGACGTGACCGACCGGGTCCACCCGGCGGTTGCCGCCCAGGCGCTGGAAGCGGCGCGGATGGTGGGCCTGGATCTGGCGGGGATCGACATCCTGGCCGCCGACATCGCGCGTCCCCTGGAAGAACAGGGCGGTGCCGTGGTGGAGGTCAATGCCGGTCCGGGACTGCGCATGCACCTGGAACCCTCCGCCGGTCAACCGCGCCCGGTGGGCGAGGCCGTCGTGGACCTGTTGTTTCCCGAAGATGCCGCCAGCCGCATTCCGCTGATCGCGGTCACTGGGGCCAGCGGCGCCGACGCGACCGCCCGGCTCATCGCGCATCTGATCCAAGTTCAGGGCGACCTGGTGGGCCTGGCCACCCAGGACGGCATCCGGATCGGCGAGCGCCGCATCGATCCGCGCGACGGCTCCGGCCCCGAGGCGGCGCGCACCTTGCTGATGCACCCGCGACTGGACGCGGCGGTCCTGGCGTTGGCGGCTGGCCCCATCCGGCGCGAGGGGCTGGGTTTCGACCGCTGCCGCGTCGGTGTCGTCACTCAGATCGGCGAGACGCTCCCCGTGGGACAACCCGGAATCGAAACGCTGGATGATCTGATGCGCGTCAAACGCTGCGTCGTGGAGGCCGTCGCCCCGGACGGCTGCTGCGTCCTCAATGCGGACGATCTCCGCGTGGTCGGGATGGCGGAATCCTGTCGGGGCGCGCCGATCTGGTTTGCCAGCGATTCGGGGAGCCCGTCGGCGACTCCGGAGATTGGCCGAGGTGGCCGGGCCGTGTTGGAGCGGGACGGCGTGATCTTCCTCGCGACGGGCGAGACGCTGGCGCCCCTGTTGCCGCTGGGACAAATTGCCTGGAGCGAGCAAGGGCGGGAGGAGTGCCAGATCCAGCCGATCCTGGCCGCGGTTGCCGCGGCCTGGGGCCTGGGGTTGTCTCTGGACGAGATGCGCGCGGGGCTGATGACGATCCCACGGTCATTTGGCCACACGACAGGGGCTGGGTGACAAAACCGCCAGTCGGCGGTTGTCGAGACGCAAGACCCTATTTCAAAATCTGGAACAGGTTGTTGAAATCGTCCGTCCAGGCGTTCAGTCCGGGAATCGGAGTCACCGGAGTGGATGCCTGCAGGATGCCGGCCCGCTCCAGTACACTTGGATCGCGGGCGACCAGCATCCAGTCCGTGCGGCGCTGGCCGGGACCATCCGGATCGTCGCGGATCAAGGCCGCCGCGAGACCCTTGACGCGGGCGATTTCCTGGACCACCGGCGGCATCCACAGGAAGCGGTTCGTGAGATGGAAGGCAATGATGCCATCCGCCTTGAGGTGGCGCAGATAGAGATCCATCGCCTCCGACGTGATCAGGTGGACCGGGACCGAGTCGCCGGAGAAGGCGTCGACCGCCAGCACGTCGAACCCCTGGGGCGATTCCTGCTCAAGCGAGAGTCGGGCATCGCCGAGCGCGGTCTCGATGCGCGCCTGGCTCTCGTCCATGAAGCTGAACTCGGCGCGCGCGAGTTCGAGTACCTGGGGGTTGATCTCGTAGAAACGGTAGACATCCCCCGGTCGCCCGTACACCGCGAGGGTGCCAGTCCCGAGCCCGATCAATCCCACCTTTGCGCCCGAGGTGGCGGCGATGGCCCGCCCAATGCCCGAGGTGGGACCATAGTAGGTCGTCGGTAGCCGGCGCCGGTCGGGGGCAAGGAACTGCTCGCCATGCTTGATGGAGCCGTGATAGAGCTGGCGAACGTCATCGCGCGGATCCTGACGATGGGCGTCGACACTCTGCAGGGTGCCGTAGAAGTTGCGCGCGATGCGCCGGGTGCCGGAAAGATCGTCCGTGACTTGCACGTAGAGAAAATAGCCGCACAGCCCCGCCAGCACGCCAGCCGCGCCCCGCGCCATCAGGCCCGTCGGCGTCTTGGCCTTGCCCGTGGCCGCGCCGTCGCCGTTTTGGGTTGGACGCAGCACGAACATGAGCAGCAGCGCGGCGAGGACGAGTCCAATGCCCAGCTCATAGTAGCCGGGGAGGATGCGCGGGGCGATCAGGGCGACGGCGATCCCTCCAAGCGCTCCGCCCAGCGAAAGCATGAGATAGAAGCGAGTGAGAGACCGGGGGCCTGGACGCAGGCGCGCCAGCTCGCCATGCAAGACCATGCAGAAGAAGAACAGGCCCAACGCATAGAGCGGGATGGCGACCTTGATGTTGACCCCGATCGCGCTGTCCTGAAGCCCATCGGCGCACAGCAGGAGCAGCAGCGCGGCCACGGGCAGAAAAAAGGCGCGCCGATACCAGCGGTCGCTCTCAAAACAGAGCACGAAGGTCAACAGATAGAGCGAAAGCGGCAGCAGCCACAGGAAGGGAATTGCCGCCACGTTTTGGGTAATGTGGTTGGTGATGGCCAGGAGCAGCCAGGAACCCATGGCCGAGAGACCAAGCCACAGCAGATAATCCCGGGGACTGGGATCCCAATCGCTCTCTGGCGCATGGCTGTGGGCATGGGTCGCCGGGGGCAGGCTGTGGGTGTGGCGCAGGAAATACCAGGCCGAGCCTGTGCAGGACAACGCGAACAGAACATAGACGCCGGACCAGGCGTAGGCTTGGGTAGCCAGTCGCGCGTGCGGCTCGATGAGGAAGGGATAGCTCATCAGGGCGAGCAGTGACGCGAGGTTCGACAGCGAGAAATAGCGATAGACATGGGTTCCGATCTGGCTGCGCGCGATCCATGATTGCAGAAGCGGTCCGGTGGTCGAGAGCAGAAAATAGGGCGGCCCGATGGTGGCGACCAGGAGCCCCAGGATCCACAGCGTCGGATCCGCCTCGCCGGTCGGCTTCCAGTGAGGGCTGGCCAAAATCGGCAGCAGGGTCAGACTGAGCGCGAGCAGGAGGACATGCACCTGCACCTGGCGGCGCGCGCTCAGGTGGCGGGAGATCCAGTCCGCGTAGGCGTAGCCACCCAGAAGCGTGACCTGGAAGAACACCATGCAGACCGACCAAACCGCCGCCGATCCCCCGAACCAGGGCAGGATTTGCTTGGCGATCAGCGGCTGGACCAGAAACAGCAGAAAGGAGCTGGAGAAGATGGTCCCCGCGAAGAGGAGCTTGGGACTGAAGCGACGCATGGGAATGATCGGTTCCTGGTGAATTCGCGAGTGGCGCCTGGGGTACCAACAGGGGCGTTTCCCCGCTGTCTTTCGCCTTCGGCTGGTCAGTCTCCATGCTACGCGATTTTTCGGCTGACGAGTCGTTTGACGTTCCTGCGTTTTCGTCTCCCAAGGGCGTCGACAAGCTGTTTGGATACCTCAAAGTACGTCGAAAATGACATCATTAAACCGCGTCAGCGACACGTTTTGCTGACCTTGACGAGGGCGAGTCGATGCACGAAGAATGCCTGTCACACCGGACGCGGTTGAAGCTTCACTGGCAGATCCTGATCGCCCTGGTTCTCGCCGTCGCCGTGGGACTCCTGGTCGGCCGCGAGGCCGGACTCTTCGGTTCTAGTCTCTATTCCACGCTCGATTTTCTGGGTCAGTTGTTTCTCAACGCACTCAAAATGCTGATCGTGCCGCTGATCCTGTCGTCGATGATCGTCGGGATTTCCGGGATCGGCGGGGCGAAGGATCTCAAGCGACTGGGCGCGAAGACGCTCGGCTATTTTGCCGCCACCACGCTGATAGCCGTGCTGGTCGGACTCTTTCTCGTGAATCTGATCCAGCCGGGCGTGGTGGACGGCGATCCGAAGGCGGTCTTCGGATTCAGCGCGGACGCCACGGCACTCCAGGAACAACTGAGCGGCCGGGACGGCGGCGACGTGGTCGATGTCTTCCTGCGCATGATCCCCGCGAACGTGGTGTCCGCCGCGGCGAACGGCGAGATGCTCGGCCTGATTTTCTTCGGTCTGCTCTACGGGTTCTTTCTCACCCGCGTCGCGCCGGTCTACGCGGAGGCCCAGTACAATTTCTGGCAGGGCATGTTCGAGATCATGATGAAAATCACCGATCTCGTCATGCGCTTCGCCCCCATCGGTGTTTTCGCGCTAGTGGCCCGAACCGTGGCCGACACGGGTCTGGCGGCGCTTGGTCCGCTGGCGCTCTTCTTTCTGACCGTGGTGCTGGGGCTCGCGCTCCACACGTTTCTGGTGCTGCCGCTGCTGTTGCGCTTCGTCGGCGGGGTCAGTCCCATCCGCCATTTCCAGGCCATGGGCGCGGCGCTGCTGACCGCCTTCTCGACCGCGTCCTCCTCCGCCACCGTCCCGGTCACGATGGAGTGCGTGGAAAAGAACGCCGGGGTCTCGAACAAGGTCGCCAGCTTCGTGATCCCGCTGGGCGCGACCGTCAACATGGACGGCACCGCGCTTTACGAGTGCGTGGTGGTCATGTTCATCGCCCAGGCCTACGGGATCGAGCTGTCGTTTGCCTCGCAATTCCTGATCGTGGTTCTGGCGCTCTTGACCTCGGTCGGAGTGGCCGGCATCCCGGCCGCGAGCCTGGTCGCCATCACCGTCATCCTGGCCGCGGTCGGGCTGCCGCTAGAGGGCATCGGGCTGATTCTGGCGGTCGACCGCATCCTCGACATGCTGCGCACCGCGGTGAATGTCTTCGGCGATAGCTGCGGGGCGGTCATCATTGCCCGACGCGAGGGAGAGACCGATGTGCTTCAGGGCGAGACGTTCAAACCGAAAACCGGCGGGTGAAACTGCAAAGGACACAAAGAAAAAGGCTTCAGACCCTGTCGAGCAGTTTGATGAAATTGCGTTTCGGCTTGTACTGGACCCGCAACTCGGCCAGATAGTCGGCGAATGGCTGGCTTTGATTTTGCGCCTTCATCAACCCGCCGATCTTGCGGATCAGCTTGATCGCCTCGTCGTAGGCCGTGTTATTGGTCCGCTGGACGATGGACGGTACGACGCGCCGATACAGTTCAACGGCATCCTGGGGGCGGGAGGCTTCGAGTTGGCCGGCAAGGGCGATCAGTAAACGGTTGTCGCAACGACCCTGCTGGGCGATCGTCCAGGCGGCGTCGAGATCGTTCTCCCACAAGGCGATTTCAAGCCGCCGCGAATCGTCGGGAACCGATGGCGTCGTCTTCCAGCGGTTGGTCGTGGCGGCCTCGCGGACGATGGTCTCGTCCAGCCAGGCCAACGCCCGTTCGCGTTGTTCAGGCCAGCGACCGAGCTTGTCGGCAACCGCGCGGAGCTTCTGATACTGCGCGAGGTTCGGCTGTTCCTCGAACTGGATCCAGGTCAGTTGCAGCGCCTCGTCATGGCGTCCGCGGTCGAGATAGGCCGCAACCAGATAATCGCGCAGACGGTTGTCCGGTTGCTCGGGGAATGCCTTGAGTCCGCGTTCCGCCCAGTCCAGCGCCTTCTCGGGCTCTCCGGCCTTGGCCCAAAGCTGGGCGATGTCGAGATAACGATAGGCGGAGGTGAGGTCTTGCGAGCGGATCGACACCAGTTCCTCGATATCGCCGCTGGCCTCGGCCAGTCGCTCCATGAGGCGGGCGATCCGTGATCGATGGGTGTCGTAAGCGCTCTTGCTGCCGCGGGGACCGAGTTCGCGCCACTCGGTTTCGACCAGTTCCCGATAGTGCCGCAGACCTGCCTCGCCAAGAACCTCGCGATAGGTGACGGCGTCGAAGCTGCACAGACCTTGCGGCAAGGTGGTTTCGAGCCGGAACAAACGGGTGGCCAGTTCAAGCGGATCCGGTCGCGCCATGACGCAGGCATCCAGATGCAATTGACCCAGACGCTCGCCGACGCTCCCGACCTCGCCGTCCGAGTCATCGACGTGCTCCATGGCGTTTTCGACACGTTCGATGGCGTATTCGGTCAGTTCGACCAGCACGGCGGCGGTCTCGGGTGTCAGCAACTCCTCCAGCGAATCCACGATCTGCTCGATATCGCCGGCGAAGCCCCCAGCCTCCTCATAATCGACGAAGCCATGGGTACAGATCGCGTTGTCGATCGCGCGGCGGAACACCTTGACCACATTGCCGCCAGCGCCACGACGCTCCGCCTTGAGCCGAAGCGACTGGTAGAGCCGATCGTCGCGCATGGCGGTTTCAAGCAGGAGATCGGCCAGAATTTCAGGCGGCTGGACGCTCAGATAATCCCGGATGTCCTGCCAGGGATCGCGCGGCGACGTCTCGTCGGCATCCTCGGAGTCGGGCAGATCGACCGCTCCGGCCAGCCACGCGAGTCCAACCGCGACGCAATGCTTGCAGAAATTGCCCTCGGCGGCGTGCGGACAGGTACAGGCGTAGGCGAGATCGCCAGCGTCATCCCACAGCTCGACCTGGTAGGTTTCGGTGCCCTCGACCTTGGCCGTGAGTTTGTCGCCGACCATCCGCGCGCGCCGGACGGAGGCGTCGGAAAAATAGTCCCTGCCGCGCCAGAAGACCTTTTTTCCGGCCAGGTCTTCGAGTAGGTCAATGGTGATCAGATCGGCGAGCATCAAATTTCCCCTTTTGATCGGTCAGACGCGCTTCAACCCGCAGCCATAGCGATCGATCCCGACCTCGGCGGCGGTGACGGCGCGGAAGATGGCGCGGCCCTTGTTCATGGTCTCCTGCCATTCCAGTTCGGGCACCGAGTCGGCGACGATGCCGGCGCCGGCCTGGATGTGCAGCATGCCGTCCTGGATGACGGCGGTGCGAATCGCGATGGCGGTATCCATGTTGCCGTTCCAGGAAAGATAGCCGACCGCGCCGGAGTAGATGCCGCGCTTGACCGGCTCCAGCTCGTCGATGATCTCCATGGCGCGAATCTTGGGCGCGCCCGAGACGGTTCCGGCCGGGAAAGTGGCACGCAGCACGTCGAGTGCGCTCATGCCCTCCCGGAGCGTGCCGACCACGTTGGAGACGATGTGCATGACGTGCGAATAACGCTCGACGATCATCTTGTCGGTCAGGCGCACGCTGCCGATCTCGGCGACCCGTCCGGCGTCGTTGCGGCCCAGATCGATCAGCATCAGATGCTCGGCCAGTTCCTTGGGGTCGGCCAGCAGCTCGGCCTCCAGCGCCTGATCCTCCGCCTCGGTGTGACCGCGGCGACGGGTGCCGGCGATAGGGCGCACCGTGACCACGCCATCCTCCAGCCGGGTCAGGATCTCGGGCGAGGAGCCGACGATCTGGAAGTCGCCCAAGTCCAGAAAATACATGTAGGGCGATGGATTCAGCCCGCGCAACGCGCGGTAGAGATCGAGCGGCGGTGCCTGAAAGGGGATGGAGAGTCGCTGTGACAGCACCACCTGCATGCAGTCGCCTTCGAGGATGTAGTCCTTGATGCGCGCGACTGCCTGCTTGAAACCGTCCTCGGTGAAGCCGGAGACGAAGTCGGCTTCGCTGACCTGTCGCGCGGTGCCGCCGTTGCGTCGTGGCGCGCCGTGGCGCATGCGCTCGGTGAGTTCGGCGATCCGCGCCTCGCCAGCCTCCAGCGTGTCGCCGGCCGCCGGATCCAGATGCAGGATGATGTAGAGACGCCCGCTGAGATTGTCGAAGACGACGACCTCGTCCGAGACCATCAGCAGGATATCCGGGGTGCCCATCTGGTCCGGATTCGGGCAGTTTGACAAGCGCGGTTCGATATAACGGATGGTGTCATAGCCGAAATAACCGACGAGCCCGCCCACGAAACGCGGCAGACCTTCGACCTCGGCGACCTGAAAGCGTTGCTGGAAGGCTTCGAGCCAGCCGAGCGGGTCGGCCGTCTCGACTTCCTCGATCGCGCGGCCATCGCGTTCGACGCGAATCCGCTGTCCGTCGATTCGGATCAGAGTCCGGCAGGGCAGTCCGATGATCGAATAACGGCCCCATTTCTCGCCTCCCTGCACCGACTCGAAGAGATAGGAATACGGCCCTTCGGCGAGTTTGAGATAGACGCTCAGTGGGGTATCGAGGTCGGCCAGCACCTCGCAGGCGACCGGAATGCGGTTGTAGCCCTGATCGGCGAGGGCGCGAAAGGTCTTGGGGGTCATTGGAATCTCCGGGCAAACGTCAGCGTCTAAGGTTAGCGAAGGCGTCCCGGCGTCGCCATCGTCGCCCGGTCATTGCTCGTCTTGCCTGGATTTGCATACGCGCGGTACTCGCTTCCCGACTTAAGCCAAGGGGGCCAGCAATCCCTTGAGTTCGACCATCGAGTCGATCACCGCGTCCGGGTTGGAGTCGCGGATATCCTCGCCGTGGTTATAGCCATAGCTCATGCAGACGATCCCGAAACCGGCGGCCCGCGCCGCCTTCACGTCGCTGACCGAGTCGCCGATCATCAGCGCCTCGGCGGGCACCACGCCGAAATGATCGGCGGCGTGCAGCAGGGGCATGGGATCGGGTTTCTTGCGCGGCAGGCTGTCGCCGCTGACGACCAGCGTAAAGCGCTCGCGAATCCCCAGATGGGACAACAGAGGCTCGGTGAATTGCGCCGCCTTGTTGGTCACGCAGCCGAGCGGATAACCGGCCGACGCCAGAAAATCGAGACCCTCGCGCACCCCCGGATAGAGGATCGAGCGGGTGTAGGTATTCTCGGCATAGAGTTCGAGAAAGAGCGGATAGGCCAGCGCATAGTCGGCGGCGTCCGGCTCGCCTTCGAGTTGTCCGGTCAAGGCCCGGCACACCAGCTTTTCGACCCCGTTACCCACCCAGGTGCGCACCGCCGCCTCGCCGCGCGGCGCGCGCCCGAGCCGTTCCATCATGGCGTCCACGCAAAAGGTCAGGTCGGGAACGCTGTCGACCAGCGTCCCGTCCAGGTCACAGAGAATCATCTTCGGTTGCAGCATGCGGGGATTCGTTCCAGGTAAAAATTAAACGGCGCCTTGCGGGATATGCACTGATTGTGCAGTGATCTGGTCTCGCAGGAACCAGATAACGCCGGTGCTGACGCCGTTTAAGCGTTTCATCGTTAATCGCTTAAACCGCGTCGACTCCAACGCCGATCGATTCATGCCAACCTGCCTGATCGCTCGAAACGACGCATGGTGCGCCGGACGCGGTTTAACCGGCCATCGCCGCGCGCATGTCGCGAATAATGCTGTCGTAGCGATGCGGGTCGGAATCCTTGCCTTTGCCGAAGATCCCGGAACCGGACACGAAGGTATCGGCGCCGGCGGCCTTGACCTCGGCGATGTTATCCGCCTTCACCCCGCCGTCGATCTCCAGGCGAATGTCGAACCCGGAAGCGTCGATCAGCCGGCGCACCTGACGCAATTTCTCGAAGGTCGCTGGGATGAAGCTCTGACCGCCGAAGCCGGGGTTGACCGACATCAGCAGGATCATGTCGACCTTGTCCATCACATAATCCAGATAGCTCAGGGGCGTCGCCGGGTTGAAGACCAGACCGGACTTGCAGCCCTCGCCGCGAATCAGTTGCAGCGTGCGGTCGATATGCTCGCTCGCCTCGGGGTGGAAGGTGATATAGGTCGCGCCGGCGGCGGCGAAGTCGGGAATGATGCGATCCACCGGCTTGACCATCAGATGCACATCGATGGGTGCGGTGACGCCGTGCTTGCGCAGTGCCTCGCAAACCAGCGGGCCGATGGTCAGGTTCGGCACATAGTGATTGTCCATCACGTCGAAATGGACGATGTCGGCGCCGGCGGCCAACACATTGTCGACTTCCTCGCCGAGCTTAGCGAAGTCCGCCGACAGAATGGACGGTGCGATCAGATCAGAAGCCATCGTGGTGTCCCCCAGGATCGTTGTGGCTCGGCGCGGATGGCTCGGCCAGGATCAGGATTGAGTGGATTTGTCAGCGGGGGACTTTAACCCAAGCGGGCAAGATTTTCACTCGACCTCGATGCGAAACAGAAGACGAACTAGTACAGCGCCGCCTGAATTTCGGCAAACATCTGCGTCGTCAGGACTCCCGGCCCTGACGGAACGGACCAGGATGGTCTTTCTACGCAAAAGGCGCGCTTCGCGCGGTTTAATTCGATCGAGCGTTCAGGACATCGATCAAGGCAGCATTCTCCTCAGGCAGTCCCACCGTGATTCGCAGGCAGTCTTGCAACAATGGATGCGCGCCATGCAGATTTTTGATCAGGATCCCGCGTGCCTTGAGGCGCGCGAAAAGGCTGTTCGCCTGGCCATCTGGCACTCGAACGAGAATGAAATTGGCCTCGCTCGGATAGGGGTGCAGTGTCTCGATGCGCGTCAGTGACTCGAACAGGTGCGCGCGCTCGACCCGGATGGCGTGGGTCTGTTCGTCCAGCACCGACTTGTGTCTCAGCGCGAAGGTTGCGGATGCCTGGGTCAGGACGTTGACGTTGTAGGGCAGCCGCACCTTGTCGATTTCATTCAGCCACGCGGGCGGGCCGACCAAATAGCCGAGCCGCAGACCGGCGAGCCCCATCTTGGAGACGGTGCGCATGACCAGCAGGTTCGGCCAGTCGCCCAGCAGACCCAGAAAGCTGGAATCGGTGAAAGGCGAGTACGCCTCGTCGACGATGACCAGACCGGGGGCGGCTTCGATGATCCGCACCATGTCGTCGGCGTCGAAGCGGTTGCCGGTCGGGTTGTTGGGATAGGCGAGATAGATCAGCGCGGGCTGTGCACGTTCGATGGCGTCGAGCGTGGCGGGCAGGTCGATCGAGAAATCGTCCGCCTGGAGCGGCACGCCCACGTAGTCCATGCCGGCAAACAGCCCGATCATCCGATACATGACGAAACCGGGATCGAGCGACAGGATGCTGCGTCCCGCCTGGGCGACCGTCAGGGCCAGCATCTGAATCAGTTCGTCGGAGCCGTTGCCGAGCAGCAGACCCATGTCGGACGGAATCCCCATCGCCTCGCGCAGCGTCTCCTGGAGCGCGCGCCCGGTGGGATCGGGATAGCGATTCAGCGCCACGTCGCGCAGCTCGTCGAGCCATGCGGTTTTGAGCGACTCCGGCCAGACGTAGGGGTTTTCCATCGCGTCCAGCTTGATGAGCCCCGCTGCCTCGGGCACATGGTAGGCATTCAGCGCGCGGATCTCGGGGCGCACCAACCGGTCGATCAATTCCTTCACGACACCTCTCCGCGATAATCGGCCGAGCGCGCATGGGCCGTGAGTCCCTCGCCCCGCGCCAGCACGGAGGCGGTGCGTGACAGTTCGGCGGCACCGGCGCGGGAGGCCATGATGAGGCTGGAGCGTTTCTGAAAATCGTAGACGCCCAGCGGCGAGGAGAAACGCGCGGTGCGCGAGGTGGGCAGGACATGGTTCGGCCCGGCGCAGTAGTCGCCGAGCGCCTCGGCGGTGTAGCGGCCCATGAAGATGGCCCCGGCGTGACGGATGCGCCCGACGATGGCCTCGGGATCGGCGACCGAGAGTTCGAGATGCTCCGGGGCGATGACGTTGGCGACGGCGATGGCGTCGTCGAGATCGCGGACCTGGATCAGCGCGCCGCGCGCGCGCAAGGCGGCGGCGATAATGGTCTGGCGCTCCATCGTCGGCAGAAGCCGCTCGATGCTGGCGGCGACACGGTCCAGAAAATCAGCATCCCAACTCAACAGGATGGATTGAGCGTCCTCGTCGTGCTCGGCCTGCGAGAAGAGATCCATGGCGATCCAGTTCGGATCGGTTTCGCCGTCGCAGACCACCAGAATCTCGGAGGGACCGGCGATCATGTCGATGCCGACCTGACCGTAGACCGCGCGCTTGGCGGTGGCGACATAGAGGTTGCCGGGACCGACGATCTTGTCCACGCCGGGAATCGTCGCGGTGCCATAAGCGAGCGCGGCGACCGCCTGCGCGCCGCCGATGGCGAAGGCGCGATCGACGCCGGCGATGTGGGCGGCGGCCAGCACCAGTTCGTTGAGTTCGCCGTCGGGGGTTGGCACCACCATGATGAGTTCGCCCACGCCCGCGACCTTGGCTGGGATAGCGTTCATCAACACCGACGACGGGTAGGCCGCCTTGCCGCCCGGCACATAGAGCCCGGCGCGATCGAGCGGCGTGACCTGTTGACCGAGCAGGGTGCCGTCCGGCTCGCGGTAGCTCCAGCCGGCCAGTTTTTGATGTTCGGCATAGGCGCGGATGCGGGCGACGGCCAACTCCAGCGCCGCGCGCTGGTCGGTCGGGATGGTCTGCCACGCCTGCGCCAGGCGGGCGCGGGGGAGTTCCAGCTCGGCGGCCGTGGCGGGTGTCCAGCGGTCGAAGCGGGCAGTATAGTCCAGCAGCGCCGCGTCGCCGCGCGCGCGGATCGCGCGGATGATGTCGGCAACGGTTTGCTGGACCCGGTCGTCGGAGACCGAATCCCAGGCGAGAAGCCCGGC
>NZ_CAIPNF010000487.1 GCF_903866365.1 uncultured Thiocystis sp. | reverse complement strand
CCCCCTGACCGATGCACCTGAGCGACCACATCCTCTGCCAGCTCGATGAAACCTACGTCCAGGCACTGGACGAGGCTCGGCTGCGTGGTCTGTCGCTGCGACTGTTGGAGGATCTCAAGGAAGCGCGCGAGCGGCTGCGGCAAAATCCGGCCAACAGCTCGCGTCCACCCAGTAGCCGAGCGCCTTGGGAGCGCCCGCCAGCGGGCGACGAGGAGCCGAGCGACGACGCCGAGGCGAGCCTCCCGGCGCAGGATCAGGACGCACCGGATGCGGCCAGCGCATCCCCGGAGGAGCCGCCCGATCCACCCGAGACCCAGGCCCCCGAGCACGCGGCCTCCAAGCCCGAGAAGCCCAAGCGCAAGCCCGGCAAACAACCGGGCGCGCCGGGGTTCGGACGCACCCAGGTGTTCAAGGCCCACGAGACGATCATCCATCGTCCTGAGACCTGCGCGGCCTGCGCCGAGGCGCTGCCGGCGGATGCCCCCAGTGTCGCCTACGCGGGCTTCCAGTCGGTCGATCTGCAGTGGGGCGATGCCGAACAGCCGGGCCTGCACCTGCGCATCACCGACCAGCGTTTCCATGACACCCTCTGCGGCTGCGGTCATCACACGCGCGCGCGTCCCGGCGAAGGGCGCGTCGATGACCCGACCTTGGAGCCGGTGGCCTTGAGCGAATGGCGTCTGGTCGGGCCGGGACTGGCGACCCTGATCGTGGCGTTGCATCTGCGCTTTCGGATGTCGCGCCGACGGCTGCGGGAGTTTCTGCACGACTGGCTCGGGTTGAGCCTGAGCGTGGGCACCCTGGACCGCACTCTGCGCGAGGCCGCCGCGGCGGCGGCACCGCTGGAAAATGAATTGATCGAGGCGGTCGTGGCCAGCGAACTGCTGCACGCCGATGAGACCTCCTGGCCGCAAGGCGCCGATCTGCTGTGGCTGTGGGTGTTCACCAGTGCCACCGTGACCTTGTTCGTGGTGGCCAAGCGCGGGCGCGAGGTGCTGGACCGCCTCCTGCCAGGCTTCACCGGCTGGCTGATGAGCGACGGCTGGCAGGCGTATCGCCACCTCCCGCAACGGCTGCGCTGCTGGGCGCACCTCACGCGCAAGGCGCAGGGGTTGATCGATAGCGACGATCGCGAGGCGCAAGCCTTCGGGCATCAGGTCCAACGCGCCTTCGATACCCTGATCGGCGCCATCCATGCGGCCCGCGCGGGACCGCCGGTCGATCTGCCGCGCCTCCACGCCGAGTTGCTGGCCGAGTTGCATGCCGCCTGCGTGCGTCTGCTCGGGCACCGACACGCCAAGACGCGCGCCTTGGCCGTCGAGCTCTGGAACGACTGGGACGCCATCTTTCGGGTGCTGGAGAATCCCCAGTGGCCGCTCACCAACAACGACGCCGAGCGGGCGCTGCGCCATTGGGTCATCGCGCGACGCATCATGATGGGGACGCGTGGCGAGGCCGGGTCGCGGGCCTTCACCTTGCTCGCCAGCGTGATCGACACCTGTCGCAAGCGCTGCCATGTGCCCTGGCTCTATCTAGCCGGCGTGATCGCGGAGCGCCGCGCCGGTCGCGCGGCGGCTCCGCTACTGGCTCCAATGCCGGGTTTATGAACGGCTACGGGCAAACCGAAATTTGCCTGTAAAGATTGCGGTCGGCAATTTGTTGAAAAACCCGAAAACAAAATTGCACAAGAAAAGAAAGATTTAATTGACTCACGTTTCGGAGTTCAAAATCGGCGCAAAACTGGCTTTAATCGTTTGTTTATAAAGGATAATGGCCTCAAGAATGGTAAAATGTCAGGTG
>NZ_CAIPNF010000486.1 GCF_903866365.1 uncultured Thiocystis sp. | reverse complement strand
TGCGTGGGAAGGCATCATGATCACCGCCGCCGATGGCACCATCATCGATGTCAATGAGGCCTTCACGCGGATCACCAGCTACCGTCGCGAGGACGTCCTGGGCCGCAACCCGCGCCTGCTCGGCTCCGGACGTCAGGACCAGGCGTTCTACGCCGCCCTGTGGGGCAATCTCACCGACGGTGGCCAATGGTCTGGCGAGATCTGGAACCGCCGCAGCAACGGCGAAGTGTACGCCGTGATGCAAACCATCAGCGCCGTGCGCGATGCCCAGGGCAACACCCGGCTGTACGTGGCGCTGTTCTCCGACATCACCCTGATCAAGGAGCAAGAACGCGCGTTGCAGCACCTCGCCCACTATGATGCGCTGACCGGACTTCCCAATCGCGTCCTGTTGGCCGACCGCCTGCGCCAGGGCATGGTCCAGGCGCAGCGGTATGGGCGCCTGCTGGCCGTCGCCTTTCTCGATCTGGACGGCTTCAAGGCCATCAACGACGAGCATGGGCATGGAGTGGGCGACCAGTTGCTGATCGCGGCGGCGGCCGGCATGCAGCAGGTCCTGCGCGAGGGTGACACCCTCGCCCGCATCGGCGGGGACGAGTTCGTCGCCGTGCTGCTCGACCTGGCCGACATCCAGGCCAGCGTGACGCTGCTTGCCCGCCTGCTCGCCGCCGCCGCGCAAGCGGTACCGGTTGGCGGGCAGCTGCTGCAAGTCTCCGCCAGTGTCGGGGTCACCTTCTACCCGCAGGCCGACGCCATCGATCCTGAGCAACTGCTGCGCCAAGCCGACCAGGCGATGTATCAGGCCAAGCTGGCAGGCAAGAACCGTTACCACGTCTTCGATGCCGAGTTGGACCGCAGCGTGCGCGGCTACCACGAAAGCCTGGAGCGCATCCGATGTGCCTTTGCCGCGCGCGAATTCGTGCTGTATTACCAACCCAAGGTGAATATGCGCACCGGGATCCTGCTTGGTGTCGAGGCCCTGATCCGCTGGCAACACCCGGAAAGCGGCCTGCTGCCGCCCGCGGCCTTCCTGCCGGTGATTGAGGATCATCCACTTGCCGTGGAGATCGGCGAATGGGTAATCGAGACCGCGCTGAGCCAGATGGAGCGCTGGCAGACCGCCGGGCTGGACATCCCGGTCAGTGTCAATGTCGGCGCTCGCCAGTTGCAGCAGGCAGACTTCGTCGAGCGCCTGTGCGCGCTGCTGGCGGCGCATCCGCGCGTCAGGCCAGGGGATCTGGAGTTGGAGGTGCTGGAAACCAGTGCCCTGGCGGATCTGGCCCGGGTCTCGCGGGTGATCGATGCCTGCCGGGAGATCGGGGTGCTGTGTGCCCTGGATGACTTTGGCACTGGCTATGCCTCGCTAACCTATCTGAAACGCCTGCCGGTGATTCAGATCAAGATCGACCAGAGCTTCGTGCGTGGCATGCTGGACGACCCGGATGACCTGGCCATCTTGGATGGCGTGATTGGCTTGTGCGTCGCCTTCCGCCGCCAGGTCATCGCCGAAGGGGTGGAGACCCTGGAGCAGGGTGAGATGCTCCTGCAACTCGGCTGCGAGCTGGCTCAGGGCTACGGCATTGCCCGCCCCATGCCAGCCGCGGAGATCCCCGCCTGGGCGGCGACCTGGCGGCCCGCTCCGGTGTGGGTCGATCTGGCGCCGGTGAGCCGCGACGCCGTGCCGCTGCTGTTTGCCGGCGCCGCGCATCGCGCCTGGATGGCCGGGGTGGAAGGCTACCTCGCCGGCGAACGCGATGACCCGCCGCCGCTGGATGACCACCATTGCTGCTTCGGTGTCTGGCTGGATGCCGATGGCCGCGGCCGCCAGGGTGTGCAGGGTCAAGCCTTCCAGGCCCTCGACGCCTCGCACCAGCGTGTGCATGCGCTGGCGGTCGAGTTGTGTCAGCTTCGGGCGCAAGGCCGGAATCGCGAGGCGCTGGCCAGGATGGGAGAACTCCGTGGCCAGCGGGACGCCGTTCTTGAACAGTTGAAAACATTGTTACAATGAGCGTTACGCCAGATCGAAGCGGTCAGCATTCATGACCTTCGTCCAGGCGGCCACGAAGTCCCGAACGAACTTTTCCTGGCTGTCATCCTGCGCATAGACCTCGGCATAGGCGCGCAGGACGTTTAGCCGTATCCCGCGGATTGATTCTGTCTATTGATCGTCATCGATCAATCGCCAGACGCCAGGAGTTGAGGACTCGAAGATCATCTTAGAACGCCGCTGGGACTCGCTCACATAGCTAGCTCGCCGTGGCCGGCATGGCCCGTGTGCAGATGATGACCGCTTCCATGGGTATTGCCGCCACAGAAACGGAGAACGGGGGGTGGCGGCTCCAGTTCGAGAGCGGAAAGTCTCTTTAAGCCATCTCGACTGTCTCTTGGTGGGACACTCTTGCGCGGCGGGGACTACAGAGGGCAAGAAGCGGCTCAGCCCTCGCAGCCACAACTGGCGCTGCCCAGGGATTCGCGGAACAGGTAATACTCGACCCGGCGGTTCTGTTTCATCTGGGCTTCGGTCACCGGATTGACGATCTTCCGATTGGACGAGCCCATGCCGAGGACTCTGACCTTGAAGAAATATCTGGCCGATGGGTTGCCCGAACTGGCGGCTATCTCGTCAAGCAGCACTTTCCTGCCCGAAGCGGCACGCGTCTGGCTAACGTCGAGTTCGAACTGCGCCCTTTCGCCGATCGCCTTGCGCAGCGCGACATCCGCGTTGCCGACCACCAGAATGCCGCGCACAGGCATCTTCGTCCTTAGGCTGGCGACGATTTCCCGGGCCGCCCGGCTAACCTCCCTCCGCTGTACCGGATCGAGGGTTGCGATGTCGGTCATGTACTCGGGAAAGCCCGAGATCGAATAGTCCGGCGCCATGCCTCTGACGCCAATGGACTGAAAAGCGAGCGGGCCGATCCACATCATCATCGCTATACCTCGGGATGATATTCCAGGTTAAGATGAACGTGAGCCAGGCCGACGGCAATCATGGCGATCACCGGCTTCCCAAGATTGCGCCCCTTTCCTCTTAGCTTTTCCCTTAGCTTTGGCCTAGGTTAGGCCATGTCTTGATTCAGCCTAAGACGCGGGCGCGACCCTAAGGTTATTGGAGCGATGCGATGCAAGTCAATGTGCTGCTTGTGGACGTGCTTGACGCGACCAAATTCGGATCCTGCCGGGCTGACATCGTGACCCGAGTGAAGGCCCTTTACGAGGATTGTTTTGCCTACGCCAACCGCACCATCAAGCCACCGCCAAATCATACCGTGTCGGTGAGCTTCGTCAGCCAGAAGCCAACCCCGTCGGACACCGATTACGTCCTCTATTTTCTGCCCGCTATGTTCTGGTCGATCATCACCTACAAGGAAATCGGCACTAAGCAGTCCAACCTGCTCAATGACCATTGGGGCTACACTACTAAGTCCGGATCTGCCGGCGCAGGACTGGGGGCGGCGGGCAGTTCCAAGAGCGAGGTGATCTGTAGGAGCATTGACGGCAGCATCCTTGGCTCACTCGTCTTTCACGAGATGCTCCATGCCAAGACGTTCAAGGACAACCGCACGCTCCATGCCAGCGGTGGGCTGGGCGCGGCCACTGTCGAGGGCACTACCCAGCTCAACAACACCAACCGACAGGACACGATCGGCACTCTGGCGAAGAAGGTGACTCAGTGGACTGGCGGCTGGGAGATTCTCCACAACGCCAAGAGAGCACGGGATGCGGGCGATCCGGCCTGGAACCTGTTCTAGGCCAGCCTGACGGTGGTGCCGAGCCGGCTTCCAGCCGATCCTCTTGCCTTTCCACGCCAATGTGGCTTGGGAAATCCAACCTCCGCGGCGTGGGTAATGACATCCAGTTGGCATCGTTCTCGTTGCCGCATGGTCGGAAAACCACTCAGGGTTGGATAGAACCATCGACGAGGAACTCTAACGGCCCTGGCAGTCCTATCGCACGGTCTTCAGGACCGGTGATGTCAGTGCGTTGAGCTAATCAGCCACTTGCCCGTTCCCGCAGGATTTTCAGTCACAGGAACGCTCACAGGATCGTCATGACCGCTGCCCTCCTCGTCCTCATCGCCTTGGCGTGCGTCGTGCTGGCGCTGGTCATGCTGACGTTCCGCTTCCTTTGGTGGCTGGCGCTGCCTGTCCTGATCTTGGGCGTGCTGGTCAGCGTTGCCGAGGGGCCGCATGCCGCCGCCGATCTCTGGGGCGAGCGACTGGACGGCGTGGTGGTCGCTACCCAGGAATCCGTCCGCGTCGAGACGGCGCGCGCCAGTGGGACGCGGAC
>NZ_CAIPNF010000485.1 GCF_903866365.1 uncultured Thiocystis sp. | reverse complement strand
GAGCGGTGGGCTGCCCCGACCGGGAAAAACAAAGGAGAATGTACAGATGGCGGGCTTTATCCAGGACCCAATCCAGTTCGTCAACTTGATCGCGGACAACCTGCGCGACAGATATCCACTGGTTCCGGATGAGCCTGGCGGACCGCCTTCAGGCTTCTCGCTGTTCAAGGAGCTGGTTCAGAACACCGACGACGCGACCGACGGGGCGAAGGCCACCCGGCTCACCCGGCTTGGATTCGGGCGCTCGGCGGGGCTGTCGAACGCGACTCACCCCTTGCTTCGGGCGCCGGCGCTGTTCTTCGTCAACAACGGCAAATTCGATGCCTCCGACGCGCGCGGCATCCGCTCCTTTGGCCAGAACAGCAAGGCCGCCGATCAGGGCAGCATCGGCAAGTTCGGCCTGGGGATGAAGAGTGTCTTCCATTTCTGTGAGGCGTTCTTCTTTCTGGCACACGATGGGGAACGCGACTACGCGGAGGTGCTCAATCCCTGGAGCGGAGCAGATATCGCGCAGTCGCTGCACCAGGATTGGGATGCCTTCGACCATCAGGATGTCCTTGCCATCCGACGTCACTTGTCAGGTGTGATCGCCAGCCTCGGCGACTCCGCGAATCCTTTCATTCTCTGGATTCCACTGCGCCGCCAGTCGGATCTCGGCGACGCTGGGCCGATCCTCGCGCAATATCCCGGAGAAGACCCGAGCTTACTGAACTTCCTCGCCGGGGCGAACTTTCCGGTACGCACGGCCGCGCTGCTGCCCATGCTGCAATCCCTGAGCCGGGTGTCCTATTGGAATCTGGAGGCGGACCCGAATCCCCGAGAACCCGTCTTCGAGGTCGCCCTGGACGGCGCCGCACAACGGCCAACACGGAGGGATTGGCCGGCGGCTCACGGCAGGGATCGACGCTCGCTCACCGGCCATATCACCATCCGCCACGGAGACACGATGCAATCGCTGCGCTTTTCAGGTTGGGAAGCGCACACCTGGACAGCGGCGCTCAAGGCACTGCACCGCCATCAACACTGGCCGAGCAGTTATGTCCGGAACGAGAAAGGCCATGCCAGTGAGGCCAAGGACAAGGCCAAGCCGCATGGCGCCGTGCTGTTCTCCCGCACGCCGGGGCACGGGTGGCTGATTACGCATTGGACAGTGTTTCTGCCCCTGGACGAGATCGAGGCCGTCGAGCGGGTTCGCTGTGAGGGCGACGACGACGTGCGCTTGACCCTGCATGGCTATTTTTTCGTGGATGCCGGACGTCGTGGTGTCGATGGGCTTGAAGACTGCAATGGACGCACGCTCGATCCGGACGAGAGCGAGTCCGCGTTACGGCGAGCCTGGAATTGCGAACTGCTGCGCGCCAATGTGCTGCCACTTCTGATCCCGGCACTGGAGGCCTTCGGTACCGAACAGGCACTGTCGGATGCGTCCAAGACCGCCTTGTCTCAGGCGCTTCTGCACACGTCGCTCTTTCAGCGTTTCCGTGCAGATATCACGGCGCAGACGAGCTGGCTGCGCGAGATCACTGCTGACGGGGTCGCCTGGGTCTGCTGTGGCACGGAACGCCAAGTGCTGTCTCTCCCAGCCCCGCCGCCGGATGATCCTGGGCATGCCTGGCGGCTGTTTCCGGTGCTTGACTCGATTGCGAAGAGCTATCGATTAGCCGTAGAAGGTGCGCCGCACCTGCTTCACCCCTCGGTCGAAATGCAATGGGGCGAGCAGCAACTCCTGGCGTTGATCGAATCGGTCAAGGCGCGCGAACTCTTCCAAGATCTTGATCGCTTGAGTTATTTGAGTCACTTTCTGAAAGATGCGGCAGGCCCGTATGTGCGCAGCCTGGCCGTGAGAGCGGCCCTTGCAGACATCATTCGCCAAGGACTGATTCAGCTGGGGGAAGCAGGGCTATCCCGGAATACGGATCAAAAGGAACTTGTTCACAACATCGTGGGAAGACTGGATCCCTCACGCTGTTTCAAGCTCGACAACAATCTCCCGGATTCATTACTGCGCGGGCTGCTATCCGCCAAGACCGAGGCGCTGCCTCTCCCGAACCAGCTCTTCCCTAAATCCTTCGCCGATAGCACGTCCCCAGTCCTGGGCGATGCCAAGCTATCCGTATCCGATGCGGTGCAGTTACTGGCCAAAGTAGAGGATGCACTGGCACTGGCGGCGGCAGCCGGCTCCGACACGTCCTTCCAGGACAAGGCACTCAAGCTCTCGTCGGTACTCATTCAGGGCGTCGCCGATGGGCAGCGCATGCCACTCTTGCAGCGTTGCGCCGACCTCAGGGTTCTGGGCGGATTCGACTGTCGCCAAGGGCGACAGGTGCCGGTCTCGGTGCAGGAGATCCGCACGGCGCAACAAGACGGTCTGCTATTCGGCATGTTGTTAGACACAGCACCCGCTAAACGCTTGGGGTTGGCAGTGGACCTTCAGGCCGTGTTGCCGCACGACCGGGTACTCGTCATTAACAAGGACACGGCTACCCTGGCGCTCGACGGTCGGAGTGGTGTTCGGCCGTGCGATGGTGGCGCGGTGCTCGCGGCACTGGGCGGCCGTCCGCGCGAACTCGGCGGGATCGAAAAACGGGCAGCACTGATCGAGCACTGCGGGACGCCGAGCAATGCGTTGGAAACGCGAGGACTGCGCTTCCTGCTGCACGCGAACCAAGACCACTTCAACGATGACGACCGCCTTTGGGTGCTGGGCCTGAGACAGGAACCGGTCTGGCGAACGCTCTGGTCGCAGCTTATTGGCGGCGAAACCGCGCCTTGGAATCTGGTGGATGTGAGACTCACCGAACCGCTATCCGGAACGGCTCGGAAAGCAGTGGACCTCCACGACATCAGTTCGCAGTCGGTCATCGATGAGATCGAACACAAGGGCATCTCTGCGCTGGATTCGAGCACTTTCGATCAAGACGAATGCGAGCAAATCCTGAAGGCGGTGAAGAACGATGCCCTGTGGGTCTCCCTCCCTTTCCACTGGATACGGCCGAACAAAGCCATCGCCGGGGACACAGCCAATGCCTACCTCGATTGCGGTCAGATCAATCTGAATGCCGAACTCCGGCGTGGACTGCATCTGTTCGTGCTCAGTGACGACAAGGCGCTTGCGCAGCGACAACGGGTTCTACTGAGAAACCTGGACGCGGAGGCGGCCATCGAGATCGGCCTGCACCACCCGGAGGTGCCGGGAGTATGGCGAGTCATCCTGGACGCCTTGCAGACCTTCGCGGAGCGCGGTGAGTCTCTGTCAGCCGCCATAGCGCAACGGCTCGAATCGGCTGAGTGGATCCCGAGCGTTGCAGGCGCACACCTCAGGCCCGACGACATCATCGACCTGGACGCCGCCGAGGCCGAGCTGGAAAGCATTCTGGCCAAGCTGCCAGGACTCTTTGCCACACCACGGGCGTTGCTTGCGGACGTGCTTGAGCATCCCGCTTATCCACAGTTACGCCAGGACGCTTTTGCACGAGGCCAAGCAGGGTTGGAGCGACTGGGACTCGTCCTGAAAGAAAAGGAGGTCGCGGTTTACCGCCTTGGCCGCATCGATCTGAAGAATGCAACCGAACTCGAAGAGACTGCTCGTGTGCTTGGCGGCTATCGCCATGCCGGTTGGCGGCTGCTCGCGGTACTCATCGAGCGATTGGGGGCGAATGACTGCTTCCAGAGTCTTCTGCCGTCGATGCAGCGGGATCCGGTCGAGACCGGTGACTTGGTCGATCTGCTCAACTGGATCGCTGGCCAAGGGGGCGACGGGGCGATCCGGCGGCGAGTGTTCGACCGTTACCTCAAGGTCTTTGCGGGGCAGCCTGACGCACGAGAAGCGTTGGGCCGATTGAAACTGAGAAACAAGGACGGTCATTGGAAACCCAGCAAGCAGCTGACCAGCGGCGTGACCGGTGTCGCCGCGTCTCATGTCCTGGACGCGCAGCAGGCAGAGATTCTGTCCGGGTGCATCGTCTCTGATCAGACGGACTCGGATCCATCCGCAAGTCGGCGGGATGTCGCCCATGCCTCCCAGACTGCTTCCGCTGGTCCAATCTTGCGTGGCTACTTCGATCCCTGGAATGTCCGGGTGGCGCGCCCTCTGGTCGGTGTTATCACCCTACTGTGCGGAGACGACCCTGCGGTCAGGGATCTCTGCAAAGATCTGTTGCATCCGCGTTCGCGGGACAAACTCATCGCCCAACTGCCTTGGGAGGTACGGAAATCGGATCCAACTCAGCCCAGACGTGCCTGGCTGGAGGGTTTGACGCTGCCTCAGGCGCTGGACTATTTCCGCATGGCCGTGCGCGTTCACGATGGCGAGCAACTGCATGTTCGCTCGCTCATCGGTGCCCCGATCTTCGTGAGCCTGGATCAGGAAGTGACGACCGTGTTTCTTGATCGACCGAGCTATTTCTCGCTCCAAGATCGGGATGGATACAAGGTCGAACTCGTGCTCCGGCGGATCCCGATCGAGGACTACTCCGACTCGCAGCTCTCTGAGATTCTCTGCGCCTCGGTTGGCCACCTGCTGCAAAAAGTTTACAACCAGCGCGGGTTCAATCTGGACAGCCTATGGAAGGAGCTTGACCAGTCCGATCAGGTCGATATCGAGCTGGCCAAGGCGCTGATCCTGGATCATGTCCCGGTTCATCTCAAGTACCTGGGGGCTCACAAGCATCCGGCAATACGCGCGGCGACCAACCAGTATCGCGAAAAGGAGATGCGCGAGAAGGAGTTCGCCG
>NZ_CAIPNF010000484.1 GCF_903866365.1 uncultured Thiocystis sp. | reverse complement strand
TGGATCGTCACCTCCTGGCCGTTGTTGCTGATTAACTGTGCCGCCATCGCCTTGTCCCCGCCGGTGCTTGAGCCATGGGGTCAGTATCGCTCATTATCACATTTTTGCAAGGCACCACCGCCATCAACACTGGCCGAGCAGTTATGTCCGGAACGAGAAAGGCCATGCCAGTGAGGCCAAGGACAAGGCCAAGCCGCATGGTGCCGTGCTGTTCTCCCGCACGCCGGGACGCGGATGGTTGTTCACGCATTGGACAGTGTTTCTGCCTCTGGACGAGATCGAGGCGGTCGAGCGGGTTCGCTGTGAGGGCGACGACGATGTGCGCTTGACCCTACATGGCTATTTTTTCGTGGATGCCGGACGTCGTGGTGTCGATGGGCTTGAAGACTGCAACGGACGCACGCTCGATCCGGACGAGAGCGAGGCAGCGTTACGGCGAGCCTGGAATTGCGAACTGCTGCGCGCCAATGTGCTGCCACTTCTGATCCCGGCACTGGATGCCTTCTGTACCGAACAGGAACTGTCGGATGCGTCCAAGACCGCCTTGTCTCAGGCGCTGCTGCACACGTCGCTCTTTCAGCGCTTCCGTGCGGACCTCACGGCGCAGAAGAGCTGGCTGCGCGAGATCACCGCTGACGGGGTCGCCTGGGTCTGCTGTGGCACGGAACGCCGGGTGCTGTCTCTCCCAGCCCCGCCGCCGGACGATCCTGGCCGTGCCTGGCGGCTGTTTCCGGTGCTCGACTCGATCGCGAAGAGCTATCGATTGGCGGTGGAAGGCGCGCCGTACTTGCTTCATCCCTCGGTTAAAGCGCAATGGAGCGAGCAGCAACTTCTGGCGCTGATCGAATCGGTGAAGGCGCGCGAACTCTTCCAGGACATCAAGCGGCTGGACTACTTGAGTGGCTTTCTGGAAAGCGCGGCAGGTCCATATCTGGAGACGCTCTCCGTGAGATCGGCTGTTGCGGATCTTGTTCGCCAAGGTCTCATGCAACTGGGCGAGGAGGTTCTTGGGCGTCAAAAGAAACGCGTGAGCCGGATCGTCGCGCACCTGGATCCGTCACGTTGCTTCAATGTCGGCAAGGGCCTACCAGTCACTCTGCTGCGTGCTCTACTGTCCGCGCAGACCGACGCGCTTCCGCTCCCCGATCTGTTTTTTCCGGACACACCTCCCGGCTCTCCGACCTCAGCCCGATACGGGGCCAAGCTATCGGTATCCGATGCAACGCGCTTTCTGACCAAGGTCGAGGAGGTGTTGGGTCCAGACGCCGATGCCGATCAAGCGTTACAGGACGAGGCGCTCAAGCTGTCGTCGGCGCTGATTAAAGGCGTCGCCGATGGGCAGCGCACGCAACTCTTGCAGCGTTGCGCCGACCTGAGGGTTCTGGGCGGATTTGACTGTCGTCAGGGGCGGCGGGTACCGATCTCGGTGCAGGAAATCCGCGCCGCGAACAAAGCCGGACTGCTGTTCGGGATGTCGGAAGGTACGGTAGCAGCCAAACGCCTAGGGTTGGCCGCGGACCTTCAGGCCGTGTTGCCGCACGACCGGGTGCTCGTCATCACCAAAGAGACCGCGTCTCTATCGCTCGAAGGTCGGAGCGATGTTCCCTCGTGCGATGGAGGCGCGGTGCTCGCGGCACTGGGCGGGGGACCGCGCAGCATCGGCGGGATCGAAAAACGGGCGGCGCTGATCGGGAACAGTGGGACGCCGAGCAATGATTTGGAAACGCGAGGACTGCGCTTCCTGCTGCACGCGGACATCGACCATTTCGACGATGACGACCGCCTTTGGGTGTTGGGGCTGAGACAGGAACCGGTCTGGCAAAAGCTTTGGGCGCAGCTCGTTGGAGGCGATAAATCTCCTTGGAATCTGGTGGACGCGAAACTCACCGAACCGCTATCCAGAGCGGCAGGGAAAGCGGTGAACCTCCACGACATCAGTCAGCAGTCGGTCATCGATGAGATCGAAGATAAGGGCGTCTCGGCGCTGGATTCGACGGCTTTCGATCAGGATGATTGCGAGCAGATCCTGAAGGCGGTGAAGAACGATGCCCTGTGGGTCTCTCTCCCGTTCCATTGGACACGTCAGAACATCGCCATACCAGGGGACACAGTCAATGCCTACCTCGATTGCGGGCAGATCGATCTGAATGCCGAGCTCCGGCGTGGACTGCATCTGTTCGTGCTCAGTGACGACAAGGCGCTTGCGCAGCGGCAACAGGATCTACTGAGAAACCTGGACGAGGAGGTGGCCATCGAGATCGGCCTGCACCACCCAGAGGTACCGGGAGTGTGGAGGGTCATCCTGGACGCCTTGCAGACCCTCGCGGAGCGCGGTGAGTCTCTGTCAGGCGCCATAGTGCAACGACTCAAATCAGCCGAGTGGATCCCGAACGCTGCCGGTGCACACCTCAGGCCCGATGACATCATCGACCTGGACGCCGCCGAAGATGAACTGGATCGAATCCTGGCCCAGCATCCAGGGCTTTTCGTAACCCCTCGTGCGCTGTTGGCTGACGTGGTCGAGCATCCCGCCTATCCACGGTTACGCCAGGAGTCTTTCGCCCGAGACCAAGCCGGGTTGCAGCAACTGGGGCTTGTTCTGAGCGAGATCGCCGCCTACCGCCTTGGCCCCATCGAGCTGAAGAATACAACCGAACTCGAAGAGACTGCCCGTGTGCTTGGCGGCTATCGCCATGCCGGTTGGCAGCTACTCGCGGTACTCATTGAGCGCCAGGGGGCAAACGCCTGTCTCCAGAGTCTTCTGCCGTCGATGCGTGATCCGGTCGAGACTGGTGACTTGGTTGCACTGCTCAAGTGGATGGCTGACCAAGGCGGTGACAGACAAATTTTGCGGCGAGTGTTCGACCGCTACCTCAAGGTCTTTGCGGGGCAGCCTGACGCACGGGAAGCGTTGGGCGATTTGACACTGAGAAACAAGGAAGGTCATTGGAAACTCAGCAAGCAGCTGACCAGCGGCGTGACCGGTATTGCGGCGGCCCATGTCTTGGACGCAGAGCAGGCACAGATCCTGGCCGGGTGCATCGTCTCTGATCAGACGGACACGGATACATCAGCAAGTCGGCGGGATGTCGCCCATGCCTCCCAGACCTCTTCCGCTGGCCAAATCCTGCGTGACTACTTCGAGCCCTGGACCGTCCGGGTGGCACGCCCTTTGGTGGGTGTTCTCACCCTACTGTTCGGGGACGACCAGTCGGTCAAGGATCTCTGCCAAGATCTGTTGCATCCGCGTTCGCGGGACAAACTCATTGACCAACTGCCCTGGTTCATCCCTGGAACGGGGCAATGGCTGGCGGGTCTTTCCTTGTCCGAAGCGCTGAGTTTCTACCGCATGGCTGTCCGCGTGCATGACGGGGAGCAATTGCGGGTTCGCTCGATCCTTGATGAATTCATCTCAGTGGGTCTAGAGAAGAAGGTTCTCACGGTGTTTCTGGATCGCCCCAGCTACTTCCCCCTGCATCAGGAAGGGCAGTGCCGAGTCGAGCTGGTCTTGCGGCGGATCCCGATCGAGGACTACTCCGATTCACAGCTCTCGGAGATTCTCCGTGAATCGGTCACCTATCTGTTACGGTCGGTTTTCAATCAGCAAAGACCAAATCTGGACGATGTTTGGGAGGAAATGGATCAATCCGACCAAATCGATATCGAGCTGGCCAAGGCGCTGATCCTGGATCATGTCCCGGTTCATCTCAAGTACCTGGGGGCTCACAAGCATCCGGCAATACGCGCGGCGACCAACCAGTATCGCGAAAAGGAGATGCGCGAGAAGGAGTTCGCCG
>NZ_CAIPNF010000483.1 GCF_903866365.1 uncultured Thiocystis sp. | reverse complement strand
TGTGAGAGTCTTCATTGTGGCCTCTTGAGTGGTTGTCATGATTCAAGCACCTGACATTTTACCATTCTTGAGGCCATTATCCTTTATAAACAAACGATTAAAGCCAGTTTTGCGCCGATTTTGAACTCCGAAACGTGAGATATAAAGAGGCGCCGATGCCCGGCAATAGGGGAATCTCCGTCAGGAATTTCCTGATAGCCGTTCGATCAAGGTGGTGGCGCCCGCCCGCTTCAGCCTGACGCGCCCGGCGCGGATGCCCGGTTGCGGCGATGTCCCGGCGGCGTTGTCCATACGTCCGGCAGCCAAGGTCGCGCCTCGCGCGCGGCGGGCGGGTTTCTGTTCGACTCGCGAACCCCTATACTGCCGAACTCTTAGACTAAAGAAAGCAAACGTGCTTCGAGACGAGGACCAGCATGCATAACGGTAGCATCAGCATTACCCAGTTCATCATCGAGGAACAGCGCCACATGCCCGGCGCGACAGGCGATTTTACCTCGCTCCTCAATGACGTGGTCACGGCCTGCAAGGTCATCAGTAACATGGTCAACCATGGCGCGCTGGTGGGGGTGCTCGGGAGCGCCGGGAGCGAGAATGTCCAGGGCGAGACCCAGAAGAAGATGGATATCCTCTCCAACGATGTCTTTCTGAAGTCCAACGAGTGGGCCGGCCATCTGGGGGCGATGGCCTCCGAGGAAATGGACGACATCTATCCCATTCCGGACAAGTATCCGCGCGGCAAGTATCTCCTGACCTTCGATCCCTTGGACGGTTCGTCCAACATGGATGTCAATGTCTCGGTCGGCACCATCTTCTCCATTCTGCGTTGCGCGGGCGGCGGCGCGGCCCCGACCGAGCGCGATTTCCTGCAAGCGGGGACGCAGCAGGTGGCGGCGGGTTATGCGCTCTACGGCCCCTCGACCATGATGGTGCTGACCACCGGCAACGGGGTGAACGGCTTCACGCTGGATCAGAACATCGGCGAGTTCATCCTCACCCATCCGAACATGACGATCCCCGCCGACACCCGCGAGTTCGCCATCAATGCCTCGAACATGCGGTTCTGGGAGCCGCCGGTGACGCGCTATGTCAAGGAGTGCCTGGATGGCAAGGACGGTCCGCGCGGCGACGATTTCAACATGCGCTGGATCGCCTCCATGGTGGCCGAGGTGCATCGCATCCTGACCCGCGGCGGCATCTTCATGTATCCGATGGATGCCAAGATGAAGGAGAAGGGGCTGACCGGAAAGCTGCGTCTGCTCTACGAGGCCAATCCCATGTCCTTCATCGTGGAACAGGCCGGCGGCGGTTCCATCACGGGCACCGAGCGGATCCTGGATCTGCAACCCGAATCGCTGCATCAGCGCGTGCCGGTGATCCTCGGCTCGAAGAACGAGGTCGAGCGGATCCTGGGGTATCACAAGCAGGATTGAGGTCAGGCGCTCCCAAAGGCCCGCGGGCCTTTGGGAGCGAGGCTCGTCGAATCCGCAAGATTGCTTGGGGGCCAAATGCCGAGAGATGAGTCAAGTTTATCGTTGTTCAGCTCGCTAAAGCGATGATCATGACTCGTCGGTCCGAGGCGGAGCCTCGCTCGCATTGCTCTTGGCTTCTTCGATCAGGATAGGCTCCATCAGAACAGGCGAATTGAACGTTGATCGACGAACTGCGTCGAGGGCCGCTGCTCTCCCGTCTGGAAACCGCGCAACTGGACCGGGTCAGCCGTCACGCCGCCCGCGTGACCCTGGACGCGGAGCAACTGCTGTTCAGTCAGGGCGATCCCGCCACGCGCTTTTATCTGCTCCTGAAGGGACAGATGCAGTTGTTCCGACTCTCGCCCGAGGGTGCCGAGAAGGTCATCGAGATCGTGAATCCCGGCCAGACCTTCGCCGAGGCGCTGATGTTTCTCAACGCGCCGCGCTATCCGGTCTGTGCCTCCGCGCTCTGTCCATCCGAGTTGATCGCGATCGATGCGCTTGACTTCGCCAGCATGCTGCGCGAATCCGTGGACACCTGTTTTCAGTTGCTTGGGGTGTTGAGTCAGCGGCTGCGCGGACTGATCGGCGAGATCGACGATCTCACCCTGCATACGGCGACCAGCCGCGTCGCCCGTTATCTGGTCGCGAAGATGCCGCCTGGGCAGCAAATCCTGGAACTCGATGTCCGCAAGGGCGTGCTCGCCTCGCGTCTGTCGGTGCAGCCAGAGACCTTTTCGCGGGTCGTCAAAGCGCTCGGCGCGCAGGGCGTGATCCGGATGCAGGGGAGCCAGGTGACCGTTCTCGACCCCAAGGCGCTGATCGGGATCGCGGAAATGGAGGATATCCTGGAACCAGGGCCGTTATCGATCGGCAGCCTGGGATCGCTGCGGCCTTAGGCGATTTCCGGGACAGTTTCTACCGGAATCAACGCTTCAAATGGACAGGATTCATAGCTCTGTTTTTCTTCGTGTTCTTTGCGCCTTTGCGGTTCCGAGTGCCGAATTTAGGATTGTCGATGAAAGAGTGTGCGTTCCAGACAGATCTCATAAAGCGCCTGGATCGCCGGATGATCGGGATTGCTCAAACTGAATCGCAGAGGTGGCTGCCTGCGTGTGGCTCAAGGTTGCATGACTTCGCACTCCCGAGTCAGCCGTTCTTCGGCCTCCCGATATTTGTCCGCGGTGCGGTCGATGATGGCTTGGGGCAGTTCCGGTCCGGGCGGGCTTTTGTCCCAATCCAGCGTCTCCAGATGGTCGCGCACGAATTGCTTGTCGAAACTGGGCGGATTGGTCCCGGGACAGTATTGATCCGTCGGCCAGAAGCGCGACGAGTCGGGCGTCAGCAACTCGTCGATCAACAGTAACTGACCCTGTTCGTCGAGACCGAACTCGAATTTGGTATCGGCGATGATAATTCCGCGCGCGTAAGCATAGGCCGCGCAGTCGGCGTAGATGGCCAGACTGACGGCGCGCACCTGCTCGGCCAGTTCGCGTCCGAGCAGCTTGACGGTGTGGTCGAAATCGACGTTTTCGTCATGCGCGCCCAGTTCGGCCTTGGTCGAGGGGGTATAGATGGCCTCGGGAAGCCGGTCCGCCAGACGCAGACCGCGCGGGAGCGCGATACCGCAGACCGCGCCCGCGCGCTGATAGTCCTTCCAGCCGGAGCCGATCAGGTAGCCACGCACGATGGCCTCCACCGGCAGGGGCGTGAGGCGGCGAACCACCATGGCGCGATCGCCGAGCTGGGCGAGTTCGGCGGGATCGGTAATAACGGCCGCGACCGGGACGTTCGCGAGATGGTTCCGGATCAGATGGGCGGTGCGCGCGAACCAGAAATTCGAGACGCGGGTGAGCACTTCGCCCTTGCCGGGGATCGGCTGCGGCAGCACCACATCGAAGGCGGACAGACGGTCGCTGGCGACGACCAGCAGATGATCGACGCCGACCTGATAGAGATCGCGGACTTTGCCGCGCGCGATCAGGGGCAGGCTGGACAGATTGGATTGATAGAGTGCGGGCATGATGGTTGATTCCGGATCGACAAGGCTGAGAGTATATCGGCTTCAACCGCGTCCATGACGGTCTGCGTCGTTTCGAGCGGCCAATTCGATTGGCACTCATTGTGGCGTCGGAGTCGAGGCGGTTTCACTGTCAAATCAAACTGCGTCGACGCTGGCGCGGATGGATTCGGAGGAGGTTAAGTCGATGCAAAACAGAGTGCGCGACAGGGTGGCTCGGGATCGCCAGGAGCCGGCCGCGATGACCGCGGATGCGTCCGATCCCTTCCTCGTCGCCTTTCGGGGCAGCTTTACCTCGGCGCTGCGCTGGCACCAGCTCGACGTGCTGTGGGAACGATTGCGGGAGCGGGCTGACGTCGGCTGGTATCTGTACGCCGTGGGCGAACCGCCGCCCGTGCGGGCGGCGAATGGCGAACAGGTCGGAAACTTTATGGCGGAGATGGACAGGCTGCTGCGCGCCGAGCATCGCGAGGCGCACTGTGGCATCGTCTATGCCGACGACCTGCACTGTCCCGGTTTCGTGAAGATCTACGATCCGCATGATCTGGGCGTGTCCTGCGGTTACAGCAACGCCCCGCCCCTGCCCGGCTGGGTGATGAGCCTGCTGCCGCCGTGCGATCTGCCGGCGACCCGGATCGTGCCGAAAAATCGTCAGCGCTGGTGGCGCCGACTGTTCGGCTGATTGCTGCTTGTACTGAAGCGGCTGACTTAACGAAACTCTCTGCCAACTGCCAACTGCCAACTGCCAACTGCCAACTGCCAACTGCCAACTGCCAACTGCCAACTGCCAACTGCCAACTGCCAACTGCCAACTGCCAACTGCCAACTGCCAACTGCCAACTGCCAACTGCCAACTG
>NZ_CAIPNF010000482.1 GCF_903866365.1 uncultured Thiocystis sp. | reverse complement strand
TGTGAGAGTCTTCATTGTGGCCTCTTGAGTGGTTGTCATGATTCAAGCACCTGACATTTTACCATTCTTGAGGCCATTATCCTTTATAAACAAACGATTAAAGCCAGTTTTGCGCCGATTTTGAACTCCGAAACGTGAGTTGATAGGTGTCAGGTGTCAGATATTTTTGTCGTCAGGGAAGATATTCGGGAACTTTTCAAATTTGAGCATCTGCCAACGGCCAACTTCATCTTAAGGTCGCCAGTCGCGCCAGGAGGCGGCGGCACGCTTGCGCGACGGAATCCCCATCGAATGCGCGTGACAGAGCGCGATGGCGAGCGCGTCGGCCTCGTCCTCGCCGGGCAACTCGGTCAGCGCCAGCAGAAGCCGCACCATGTGCTGAACCTGCGATTTCTCGGCCCCGCCGGTCCCGACCACCGCCAGCTTGACCGATTTCGGGCTGTATTCGTGCACCGTCACCCCGCCCTTGATCCCGGCGCAGAGCACCGCCCCGCGCGCCTGCCCGATCTTCAGCGCGGCGGTCGGATCGCGGGCGAAGATGAGCTGCTCGACCGCCATTTCATGCGGCTGGTGCTCGGCGACGATGGCCGCGACCCGGTCGAAAATGATCCCGAGCCGGTCCGGCCAGGGCTGATCGCCGACGCGGATGCAACCGCTGACGATGCGCTGGCTCCGATGTCCATCGGTGTCGATGACCGCGAACCCGGTCGTGCGCGAACCGGGATCAATCCCGAGGATGCGATGGCGCAGTGAGTCAGTCACCGGAACTCAGGTCGCTCCAGTCGACAACTGACAACTGACAACTGACAACTGACAACTGACAACTGACAACTGATCTTGTCACTCATCGAGCGCCGCCAGGATCTCATCGGAGATATCGGCATTGTGATAGACATCCTGCACGTCATCCAGATCTTCCAGCATCTCGACCAGTTTCAACAGTTTATCGGCGGTCTCCTCATCGAGTTCGGCCAGGGTCGCGGCGTTGTAGCCGATCTCGGCGATCTCGGTGTCGAATCCGGCCTGGGTCAGCGCATCCTTGACGGCGGCGAATGCCTCGGGGGCGGTGATCACGTCCAGCGAGCCGTCATCGTTGGCGGTCACGTCCTCGGCGCCGGCCTCCAGCGCGGCCTCCATGACGGCATCCTCGTCGGTACCGGGCGGGAAGCTGATCACGCCCTGCTTGCTAAACAGATAACCCACCGAGCCGTCCGTGCCGAGATTCCCGCCGCGCTTGGCGAAGGCGTGCCGGACCTCGGAGGCGGTGCGGTTGCGGTTGTCGGTCATGCAGTCGACCATGACCGCGACCCCGCCGGGACCGTAGCCCTCGTAGCGGATCTCCTCGTAATTCTCGCCCTCCAGACCGCCCGCGCCGCGCTTGATGGCGCGCTCCACGGTATCGCGCGGCATGTTGGCGCCGAACGCCTTGTCCATGGCGAGGCGCAGCCGGGGATTGGCGCCGGGATCGCCGCCGCTCTCGCGCGCCGCGACCGTGACCTCGCGGATCAGCTTGGTCCACATCTTGCCGCGCTGTTTATCCTGCGCGGCCTTACGGTGTTTGATATTGGCCCATTTACTATGACCGGCCATCGATGGGTTCTCCTGACTGGAATTCGGTCCGACGGCGAACGTCGGGCAATGCGGGCGCGAGGCCCCTGGGATACGGGGAGCGTTGCGCAAACCGCTCGCGCGGCCTGACCGGCAGGGACTCGTCGTTCGCGCCGCCGGTGAATCGGCGGAGCATTCTAGCATCGGCGACCGACGCCTTGCTCAATTGGGAGCGACAATGACCGAGGCGATGACGCAGAACCTCAGCAGACGATTCGACAGAGACTTGCACGACACCAACAACGGCCAACTGCCGACGATCAAGAAATCCCATAGAGCGCCGCCAGCCCGCGCACGCCGACCAGCATCCGCTGACGCAAGGGCTCTGGCGCCAACACCTCGACCTGATCGCCAAAGCCGCGCAGCCACCAGATCAGTTGCGCGCTGTCCAACACCGTGGCGCTGACCTGGACCCAACCCGACACGGTCGCGTCATTCGCGATGGTCTGATCCTCCGCGAGCGGGGTTTCGTGCAGATGCGCGGCCGTCGCTTCGGTCATCCGCAGACGTAACGCCAGGGTAGGCGAACCGTCCGCGACATACTCGAAGGCGCCGGTTTGCAAATGATAGACCAGATCCCGCTGCACGGAGCGCAGGTTGCCGCGAAACCCGCGTTGATGCAGTTGCTCGTACAACTGCGCGGCGCGGTCTTGCCGATGCGCGGAACAGGCGAGGCGTCCCGTGCGTTGTCGGTACCCGGCTCCCAGTCCGGGCGGCGCGGAATCAGGGCATGACGACCGCCGCCGTTTTCAACCCTGGACCGAGGAGATTTGAGCATGACCGAACATCGCACCCCCTGGCGCGCCGACGTCAGCGCGGTCCCCGCCGACGAGCGCCGGCTGGCCCGCTATGCCCTGCAATTTTTCGGGAGCGACGAACGGCTGCGTCAGCACCTGAGCGATCCTGACTTTCTCGGCGCGCTGTGGCGTCTGGCGCTACCGTTGCTCGAACCCGGCGCGGCGGCCCGCTGTCTAGCCGTGTCCCAAGACGCGAACGGCGAGCAATCGCCTTCGCGCCTGGATCGCCAGTTGAACAAGATCCTGGCGGCGGAGCGGGGACAAGTCGTGGAGGATGGCCAACCGGAGCCGCTTGCCGGTCTGGCCAACCGTCTGCGCGAGGTCTTCAAACCGCTGCCGGACGACCTGCTGTCGCGTCTGAGCGCGGACGATGGCGACGCGCCGGTCTTCGAGACGGGTGGTGCCTTTCGATAATGTATCCTAACAGGGCCGAGCACCAAACTGATCGATCTTGTCCCAGAACTGCGTCCAGCGCCCCGTGGATTGCACGAGCGCGCGCAGGCTCAAGACAATCTTGGCGCCCTGGTGTTTCCA
>NZ_CAIPNF010000481.1 GCF_903866365.1 uncultured Thiocystis sp. | reverse complement strand
TACCTTGGCGCCTTCGCCTACCGCTTCAACCGGCGGTTTCATCTCGATACCCTTCCCAGCCGACTGCTCGTCGCGGCGATTGCCGTGGGGCCGTGCCCGGCGCGCTGGATCCGCCTGGCTGAGGAATCTTGCTAATCAGGAGCGCATTTGAACCGCGCACGCGGTTCAAGGCGGTTCTTGCGACAGATCAGGCGGTGGCCGCGTCCGCTTCGGACGATTCGGCTTCCGGCTCGGCGGGCACCGCCTTGGGTCTAGGGAGTGTGATCAGCTGCTCGGCGACGAGAATGCCCTGCTTCTCATCCCCATTGATCCACTTTCCGTTTTTGCCCTTAACCGCGTAATGGCCTGAATTCTTCTGAAACAGGGTGTAATCGGCGGTTTTCTTGATTTTCTGCATCTTCGCTCTCGTCTTGCTGTTGTGTTGGATGGGTTGAAACTGTGTCGTTACCGGTCGCGATCATCGCGGTCGACGGATGACTGTCGGGAGAAATGCTCCGGGTCGCGCTCGATTTCGATGCGAAACTGCGCGAAGAGGGCACCTAGGGCGGCGAGCGCGGTGAGCATCGGAGCGAGGAGTGTCAGGACGCCAGCGACCCCGATCCCCGCGGTCAGGGGGATGTCGACCAGCACCTTGCCACTTGACCGGCGCACGATGAGCCGCCGGACGTTGCCTTTCAGAAGTAGATCCTTCACCTTGTCCACCAGCGCCGAACCAGCGACGCTGATCTCCTCTGACCAAGGGCGTCCATCGTCGTTTTTCATTTTTTGCTACCTCGCATGACCGCCAGATCGGGGTTGACCGGAAAAAACTCAGACCATGGTTCCCGCGCTCGATCAGCGGTTCCCGTGAGAGAGCCGCAAGGGCATGGGCGACGGCATGGATTTGTCCGTTAACCGCGAACTCTAACTGGTTTCGCGTCGACATGTCACTCGCGATGTCTCGGTAAGTCCCATGCGCGCCGGATCATCTGCCGTAGACGCCCGTTCGCCTGACTGCCAGCGAAGCCGCGACTGTTGCGCATACGATCTTCAGGTCAGTCAAGAACGCATCGCTTGCGTTCATGGCCGATCCGCTTGCGTGTGTCGCTCCAGTTGTCCGGCGATCGATGCTCTGGCGGCATCGCGTAACGCGACCGCAGCTTTCCAGTCGTTACCCTCGGGCGTCAGCGGCGTGCCGACGATCACTTGGGCGCGTCCCGGTCGTGGTCTGAAACTGTCGCCTGGCATGAGTTCTCGCGTGCCGATGATCGTGACCGGAACGACCGACGCGTCGGCCTGGGCCGCCGCCGCAAAGGCGCCCATGCGGAATGGCAGGAGGCCTGGCTGCTCACGAAAAGTTCCCTCGGGGAAGAAGCCAAGGGTGGCGCCCTGGGATAGGGTGTCGCGGATGCGCGCGGACTCGGAACTGCTGCGTTGGAGATCGAAGCGGTCCACGAAGAGAGTTCCCATGCGTGCCAGAAAGCGTCCGACCAGCGGGTTGACCATGAGCTCGCGTTTAGCGACGAAGCGGATGGGCGGCGTGAAGGTTTCGAGGAGCGCGAGCGCATCCAGATAGCTTTGATGATTAGCGACAATGACATAGGGACTGCCGGCAGGTGGGATTCTCTCTCTGCCGGTCACCGTCAAATGGACGAAAACCAGTCGGCGCAGAAGATAGCTTCCAAACCGTAACAGATTCCAGCGCCATTGCAGACGCGGCGTGAACATGGCGCCGATCCAGAACCAGGGGGCGATCAGGTAGAAGATCGTCCAGGCATAGCCCGCATAGAGGATTGCAGGCAGACGACTCAGCCGATTCCCGATGCCCGATACCCCTACCCGCGCCAGTTGCCAGAGCGGGCGCGCTGGCTCCTCGTGGAGTTTGCCCGCGAGATAGAGCGCGCGCATGTCGCCACGGCGCAGTTTGCCGCTGGAGGTCTTGAGCACCGAGCGCGTGGGCGCCAGCACGATTTCGTCTGGCGGCAGGCCGAGGATGTCGGTCGCGCGTTCGCGCATTCGGCGCATGAGCGCCTGCTGGCGCTCGGGTTCGCGTTCCTTGCTTTCGGCCACGATTACTAGCCGTTCGGTGCTCCGTTGCGGATCCAGCGCGGCAAAGGCCACCACGCAGCCCTTGCGCACGCCTGGTAACTCGCCCAGTGCCTGCTCGACCTCATAAGGATAGAGATTACGTCCGCCGCGGATGATGAGATCCTTGACTCGGCCGGTCAGATGGAGATCGCCACCGGCCAGATAGGCGCGGTCGCCGGTCTCGTGCCAACCGTCGCGAATCAGCCGCGCGGTGGCCTCCGGATTGCGATAATAGCCACGGGTCGCGGACGGTCCCTGGAACTGTAGCAGTCCTTCATGACGTTCGGGGCACAACTCGCCCACTTCGCTCACGATGCGGACGCGATAGCCCGGCAACGGACGTCCGCATGCGACTACTTCGATGACGTCCGGATCGTCGCAGGGGACCGTTAGAGCGTAACCTGAGCTGGCGAAACGGGTGCGATCGATACAGTCGATGCGTGGGCCTCGGTCCGCCGGCGGAAAGGCCAGCCCGACCGCGGCCTCGGCCAGACCGTAAACCGGCGCCAGCGCCTCGGGGCGCAGCCCGCAAGGAGCGAAACGCTCGGAGAATCGGCGTAAGGTTTTCGCGCTGACCGGCTCGGCACCATTGAAGGCGCGTCGCCAACTGCGCAGATCGAGCCCTTCCAATTGCGCGTCGGTGATGCGCGCCAGGCACAGTTCATAGGCAAAGTTGGGGGCTGCCGACAGGGTGCCGCGATGTTGATGAATCGCCTGCAGCCAGCGCCGTGGACGCGCCAGAAAGGCCAGTGGCGACAGTGAAATCAGTGGGATTCCGAAATAGAGACTGCCGAGCCAGGCTCCGATCAGGCCCATGTCGTGATAGAGCGGCAGCCAACTGACGAAGACATCGTCCGGACCGATCGCGACCGCTTCTCCCATGGCGCGGATGTTGGCCAGCACGTCCGCGTGGGAGAGCACCACGCCCTTGGGATCGCCGGTACTGCCGGAGGTGTATTGCAGGAAAGCGATGTCTTGCGGATCGGGCTTCGCCCATTCCGTGTCCGACGGCTCATCGTCGAGTCCCTCCAGGGTCATGACCTCACGCAGGGAGGGCGCCTGGAGCCGAAGGAGTCGTGCCAACGGGCGCGCCTCCGGTACCGTGATCAGAATGATGACGCCCGAGTTATCGAGGATGCGCGCGTGCCGGCGCAGATGATCCTCGATCTGTTGCGGACGCGCGGGCGGATAGATGGGGACCGGTACGCCGCCCGCGGCCAGGATGCCGAAAAAACCGAAGAAATAGTCGGGCCCCGTGGGGAGCATGAGCGCTACCGTTCCACCGGTCGTAAGGCCCGCCCTTCTCAGGCGCCCCGCGACTTGAGAAGCGCCCTTGACGAGGTCGGCATAGCGGATTGGATGCGCGCGATCCTCGCTGTCGTAATAGATGACCTGTGGTTGGGATCCATGATGTTCACCGTGCCAGGCGAGCGCGTCCAGTAGGGTTACAGTTGCATCGGGAACGCTCGCGTGTTGGTTGGCGGCCACCGGCGATAGGCTCGGTACGCACGTCGCGGTCGAGCCGGCGCGATCTCTTGCCAGCAAGAGCAGGTCGCGAGCCGTCGCGGCCAGTATCGCCTCATCCGGCAAATGGACATTCAGACCCTGTTCGGTCCTTGCAATCAATTCTGATCGGCTCAGGCTATCCAGCCCCAGGTCAGTTTCAAGCCGGGAATCCAGAGTGATACCGGCTGGCGGTTCCGGCAATCGTGACTCCCTTACAAAAGATCGCAGGATGGCCAGGAGTCGGCTTGCCCGATGGGTGGCGTCAGGCGTAGCGGCGATCGAATCGCTATTCGAATTCATAATCGAATGCTCGGATATCGTTAGAATACAACGCGGCCACGAATTCACGCGACTCCTGATCGTAATATTGGCGATAGTCCTTATACGTATTCCGCCATCTCTGGACGCTCAGGCCATATTCAATGTTTCGCACTAGATTTGGTAGACCCTTCGGTGGCGGCGAGCTGGAAGACGTGTTCTGGTGTTGTAGCGAACGAGAGGATATCCCGAGTTTTTCCTTGACATAGTTAAAGTCAATCGTTAGGTTTTCATATTTTCCGACGAAATCGACAAGTAGCTTTCCTGATTGATCATGAATGAAATCGTACTGTGGAATAATATGGCAATATTGATCGGTCCAGGATGGCCTAGGCAGCTTTTTAAATAAATACGTCTTGAAATCGAAACGTGCTGGATAGCGTCGGAATCGGTATTCGGATACGATCCGATCCCAGGGGTTGCGGACAAAAGCAAACTTATAAAACGACTCGAACTCAAGCTGCGTGACATGCCCATATTTAAGATAATCACTTGCGGGCAAATGCGAAACTGGGGGTGGTGGTGAAAATTTATAATCGTCCGGCTGGAATGGCAACGGGTCTTTTCCACGCCATTCCGAGTCTTCCTCTAATGTGGCCTTGATGCTGGTGCCAGCCACTTTTGGGATATGGATGAAAATACATTTGAATTTGCGACTAACCATCTTGATCCTCGATATAGCGTAAAAACGATCAATTATTTCGTAGAGACGAGGTGCGTATGCAAAGGTCTATCTGTTTCGTGGGTATGGATAACTATCCGGTACTAAATTCAGCATTTGGTCAGCGCTATTTTGGTGGCGAATCCGTACAGCAGACGTTGCTGGCCTATGCGTTCAGGGATCTTGGACTGGATGTGAGCATGGTCGTCCTGGATTATGGTCAACCTGACGGGGAGGTCATCAATGGCATTCGTGTCTGGAAAACCTATCGCGAAAATAGTGGCATACCGATTATCAGATTTATTCATCCTAAGGCGACATCTGTCATCGCGGCTCTGAAAAAGGCGCGGAGCGACATCTACTATCAGTCCTGCTCTGGCGCCTTGACCGGTTTAGTGTCCTGGTATTGTAGGCACAATGATCGCTCATTCATCTATCGAGTGGCCAGTGACGCGGACTGTATTTCCGGACTCCCCTTAATCAAATATGGCAGAGATCGTGCCTTATATCGATATGGATTGAAGGGCGCGGATTTCGTGGCCGCGCAAAGTACCCTGCAGGTATCGCTCCTGATGGAGTCGTTCAATCGCTCCAGCGCGCTTGTGAACATGGCTGTCGAAATACCGGATCTATCTGAGGACCGAGACAACGATATCGACGTCCTGTGGGTCAACAATCTTCGTCCTCTTAAGCGCCCACAGCAAGTATTGCAACTCGCGAAGCGTCTGTCGCAGTATCGATTCGTCATGGTCGGCGGTCCTGTTCCCGGAAACGAAGATTTTTATCGGGATATCGCGACTCAGGCGCGAGAGATTCCGAACTTCGAGATGGTCGGCGCGGTCCCCTATCAATCGGTGACCGAGTACTTTCGGCGGTCTCGTATTCTGATCAATACCTCCGAGATTGAAGGTTTTCCCAACTCGATTCTCCAGGCGTGGGCATCTCGGCTTCCCGTTATTTCATATTTCGATCCAGATGGCTTGAATCGGCGGTTCGATTTTGGCTCTTGTCCCAACAGTTTCGAGGAAATGGTTTTGGCGATCGAAAAATACCTTGAGGACACCGATCTCCGTCATGAAACCGGGACTCGCGCGCGGATTTTTGTGGCAGAAAATTACTCGCCAGAAGCCGTTGCAAGGCGTTATCTGGATCAGATCCAGGTTACTGGTTCCTGCCCTTCCTGATTCGTTTTACGATCTTCTGCGCGCCTTTCTCAAGCGTGTTGATCCATTTTGAAAATCCCCTGTTATCGGCAATCTCGATCCAGCGGAGCAGGTTGTAATCAGTGGAAAGGCTTCGCTTGTACTGTGCATCGCCAGCAAGGAAATCATAGCGATTGTTGGATCGGTTGACGTTGTATTCCACTGCCTCCCAATGCGTGATGAGGCCGGGTTTCGCGGCAGAATCCTGATCGTAGCGTAAGCCGCACTGATAAAAGTAAACATGCTTATTCATCACGAAATTATAGAGAATGCCAACTGTTTTTTCCGCGCATGTCACTTTTAATATCTGAATTTCTCCAGTGGGAAATCGACGCTTGATGAGCTCACGGTGAAAGTCCCTGAAATAGGCGGAATCAAAAGCGCTGTCCTGCTGTCGTTCTGACCAGTTTTTCGTGTTGAGCTGGATCAGTTCATCATAGAATGCGATGGCCTCGCTGATGCTTTCGGCCTTTTCTGTCCTGAGTGGGCCAAATTGTTCATAGTAGCGTCTTGCCTTTCGCAATTGATAGCGGTTGTTGCTTTTCAGCTGAGTAAGATAACCGCCGTCCGCTTGCCGGACTTTCTCCAGGTCGACGAAATACGAAGGCTCTTCTCGCAGGAGCGTTATGGAATACCCGGTAACTTCGTTTGTTAGGGCACAGCCTGGAAAACGTTTGACATCGAGGCCGGGCAATGTGAACGAGTGCCATTGGAGGCGGATAGCCGACAGCAATTCCAGGAGGTCGGTTGCGACATCTTCGCGATGCAGGATGGAGTTGTATTCGATCCAGAGTCGGTCAAGTTCCGATTGACCTGTCGCGTTCAGCGTGATCGACCGCACCGGGAAAATGGTTCGGCGACGCCAGCGTGGTCCTCCGATAAAAAAAGCGATGCTCGCCTGCTCGTTCCTGTACGCGACGAGCAATGTTAATGGCGTGCTTTTCGGTAGTGTATCCAGCCAGGTTTCAATCCATCCCCAGGATAGAAAATAGGAATGATAATCTGGTTGAAACAGTTCGGACCAGATAAAGCGAATTTTATCGCGATCGGTGTTTGGAGAGTATTGCTTGAATTCCATGGCATTGCTCACCGAAAATTCTGGCTTAATAAAGCCAGGGGATAAATTTCCTGACTCGCCGCGCATAATCCGCATACTCGGGATGACGTTCCGTGAGCCAGCCTTCTTCCTTTCCCGCCTTGTAATCGAAAAAGAAAAAGCCGACGACGAGTATCAACAGATGCGTGAGACTGAGACTGTAGAGCGTCCAGCCTAGTGCGGCGAAGAGCTGGCTGGCGTAGAGCGGATGTCGCACCCAATTGTAGACGCCATGCTGGACCAACTGACTGTGGTCGACCGGATAGGGCAGGGGCGTGAGATAGTCCCGGATGTGTACCGAGCCCAGGCCACCGAGCAGCAGCGCAAAGAGTCCCAGCAGGGCGAGTGCGATCCCGCGCGGGATGGCCAGGGTGTCGAGCAGGGCCGGCGTTGCGAGTGGGTTCCAGGCGGGCGTCATCACAAAGACGAAGAAGAGCACGAATTGGAGCAGGACGAGATATTCGCCTCGTTTGCCCTGGAGAATGGAGAGACGTGACATGGTGGTTTCCTGAATGCGTGGAAGCGGGATTTCTGGACAAAATTTTGCGGACATCACCTCAATCCTCTTCGCCACTTTCATGTCGTGGACGATCATGCTCATGGTGTTTTCCCTCTGTGTGATGCCGCGTGTCCGCGAAACACGCGCTGGGTGAGACGTCGCTGTCCGCGAGCGTGAACAATGTCTTTAGCGTACCTGTATTCTGGCCACTTCGTCATCACCCAGGGATAAGATGCCCGAATCATTGGTTTCAGCTAAACTCAACGACTTTTGAGCGACCCAATCCGTCTTTCGACAAGATGCCGACCTCCCGCGACGATCCCAAGGCAACCTTCGATTGGCCCGTGCGTATCTATTACGAGGATACGGACGCGGCCGGCGTGGTCTTTTATGCCAATTATCTGCGTTTCCTGGAGCGGGGTCGCAGCGAGTGGCTGCGCGCACTGGGCTATGAACAGGACGCGCTGCGCCGGGACGAGGGCATTCTGTTCACGGTGCGCCGGGTGGAACTCGATTATCGGACGTCGGCGGTGTTCAATGACCTGCTGACGGTGCGCTCCGGTCTCGCGCACATCGGCGGCGCCAGTCTGACCTTCGCGCAGGAGATCCTCCGCGACGCGGATGGCGCACTCTGTTGCCAGGGAGCCGTGAACGTCGCCTGTATCGATGCCGGCACCTTGCGGCCCCGCCGTCTGCCGGTCGCGCTCGTGACCGGAATTTTAGCTGGAACCGGCCGCTCGTCGCCGGCGTCCATGGAGTAAGACGTCATGACCACCGATCTGTCGCTGCTGAATCTGATTCTGCATGCCAGCCTCGTCGTCCAGTTGGTGCTGCTGGTGCTGCTGGCGGCGTCCGTCATCTCCTGGACCATGATCCTGGATCGCGGCCGCATCCTCGCGAAGGCCCGCAAGACGGCCCTGGCCTTCGAGGAGCGGTTCTGGTCCGGCGGCGATCTCAGCGCGCTCTATCAGGAATTGGGTCAGGACGAGAAGGGCAATCAGGGACTGGCCACCATCTTCCGCGCCGGATTTAAGGAATACGTGCGCATGCGCAAGGTCGAAGGCAACGACATGATGGCGATCCTGCAAGGGGCCGAACGTTCCATGCGCGTCGCCCTGAGCCGCGAGATGGATCGACTGGAGACCAATCTCGCTTTCCTGGCCACGGTCGGTTCCACCAGCCCCTATATCGGTCTGTTCGGTACCGTCTGGGGCATCATGCAGGCGTTTCATGCGCTCGGCAACGTCGAACAGGCGACCCTGGCGCTGGTCGCGCCCGGTATCTCCGAGGCGCTGGTCGCGACCGCCATCGGTCTGTTCGCGGCCATACCGGCGGTCGTCGCCTATAACCGCTATGCCAATCAGGTCGAGCGGCTCAACAACCGTTACGAGGAATTCATGGAAGAGTTCGCGACCCTGCTCCAGCGTCAGGGGCGGGGCTGCTGAGGTGCGGGGAGCCTTGACGCCATGATCAAGCACAAGCGCAGTCGTAACCGCCGCCGGTTGATGGCCGAGATCAATGTCGTGCCCTATATCGACGTGATGCTGGTGCTGCTCGTCATTTTCATGGTCACCGCGCCCCTGATCACCATGGGGGTCAAGGTCAATCTTCCCCAGGAAAAGACCGGCGGACTCGCCAGCCCGACCATCGAATCCGTGGTCATCACCGTGGACGAGTTCGGCGACTATTACATCGATGTCGGCAAGGACAAGCATCAGCCGGCGAGCGATCAGATTCTCTATGACCGGGTGCGCGTCGTGCTCGATTACAAACCGGAGACGCCGGTTCTGGTGCGGGCGGATCACCGCGTCGATTATGGTCGGGTGGTGCGGGTCATGGCGATCGCTCAGAAGGCGGGCGCGCCGGAGGTGGGGTTGATCACCGTGCCGCCGGAGCGTCGCGAGCCTTAGTCATGTGGCAGATCCTGCGGCGCAATCCTCGGGCCCTGTACTGGTCGCTGGGGCTGCATCTGCTCTTCGGGCTGCTGTTTTTCGTGAGCGCCCAGTTCACGCGGCCCACGGTCGATGCCGGCAACCGGTCCAGGGTTGTCATCGCTAGCATCGTGTCGGATCGCGCGCTCGAATCCCTGGTGGCCGATATCCAGTCCAGCGATGCCGAGCGCGCGGCCGATTCGGCATTGACGGAGGAGGCGCGCGCGGGCGAAGCGGAGGCGGCACGTCAGGCCGAGGCGCAACGCGCGGAGGCGGCCGAGACCGCCCGGCAGGCGGAACTCGCGGCCGAGCGTCAGGCCGAGGAGCAGGCCCGGCGCGAAGCGGAAGAAAACGCCCAGCGCGCGGCCGAACAGGCCGCGCAACGGCAGGCAGAAGTAGAGGCGCAACGTCAGGCGCGCGACGCCGAGCAACGCGAGACCCAGCGTCAAGCGGCGTTGGAAGCCCAGCGTCAAGCGGCGTTGGAGGCGCAACGTCAGGCCCAGGAGACCGCGCGCCGTCAGGCGGCGCGGGACGCCGAGCGTCGGGCGGAAGCAGCCCGGCAAGAAGCCAGCGAGGCGCGGCGCGCGGCCGAGGTGGAAGCCAGGCGTCAGGTCGAGGCGCTCGCGCAACGGCAGGCCGAAGAGGAGCGTCTCGCCGAGGAGGCCCGCGCGCGCGCGCGAGAGGAACAGCGGCGCGCCGAGGAAGCGGCGCGCGAAATGGCGTCCGAACGGGAGCGTTTGCGGGAGGCCGCCGAGTTAGCGCGACAAGAGGAGCGAGAGCGTCAAGCCGACCTCGAACGAGAGCAGGCCGCTGCTGAGTTCGAGCGCCAGCAACGAATCGCGCGTGAGGCCGCGCGCATGGCCGAGCAAGAGGAGCGACGCCTTGCCGAAGATATGCTCCAGCGTCAACTCGAAGAAGAGTCACGCATTGATGACAATCGCCCTCAGACCACACAAGCCTCATCAAATAAAATAAAAGCCTATGGCGACAGGCTTGGTAGCCACGTCGAGCAATATTGGATTCGGCCTTCCGAGACAAACCAAGGCCAAGACCTTGAGGCGGTCGTTTCCGTGCGCCTAACTCGCAGCGGAGATGTGATCAGCGTGGACGTGCTACAGAGTAACGGCAATATCTCATTCGTTCAGTCCGTGATTGCCGCAGTGCGCAGTGCCGAGCCATTTCCTGTACCCGACGGGCCAGAGTTCGAAAACTTTCGGCAACTCAAGTTCAAGTTCAAGCCTGGGAATAACTCACGATGATCCTAAGCAAGTGCTCCCGCCTGATGATCTTGGTGCTAGTCATTTTTTTATTACCGCATGATCGAGCCCATGCCCAATTAACCATTGAGGTAACCGGCGGCGTCGAGGCCGCGCAACCCATCGCCATCGTCCCCTTCGGCGTCTCCGAGGGCCTGATTCCGCCGGTCGACATCGCCGCCGTCATCAGCGCCGATCTGGCCCGCACCGGCAAATTCAAGCCGATGCCGACGCGCGACATGCTCGACATGCCGACGACTCGCGAGGCGGTGGATCTGCGCGATTGGAGTCTGCTCGGGATGAACAGTCTGGTGATTGGACAGATCGAACCCGAGGGCACCGGTTTTCGCGTCAGCATCAGTCTCTACGATGTCTTGCGCGGTAACGAATTGGCCAGCACCACACTCGTTGGCAGCAAGACCGGGCTGCGTCACACCGCGCATCTCATCGCCGACTTGATCTACGAGAAGCTTACCCGTCAGCCGGGCGTGGCCGCGACCCGCATCGCCTATGTCACCTCCAGCGGAAGCGTCGACAATCAGACCGTAACCCTGCGGATTGCGGACGCGGACGGCGATAACCCCCAGACCATCGTCTCCTCCGCCGAGCCTATCCTGTCGCCGGCCTGGTCGCCGGATGGCCGGCGCATTGCCTATGTCTCGTTCGAGAACCGGCGCGCCGCCATCTATGTGCAGGATCTGACCAGCGGCCGGCGCGACCTGGTCGCCAGCTACCCCGGCATCAACGGTTCGCCGGCCTTCTCGCCGGAAGGGCAGCGACTCGCCATGACGCTCTCGAAGGACGGCAACTCGGAGATTTACGTGCTGAATCTTCTGAGCCGGGAACTCATCCGACTCACCGACCATTTCGCGATCGACACCGAACCCGCCTGGTCGCCGGATGGCCGTCATCTGATCTTCACCAGCAACCGGGGCGGCAGTCCGCAGATCTATCGTATGCCCGCCACGGGCGGTGCCGCCGAACGGATCAGTATCGATGGCGACTACAATGCGCGCGCCTCCTATGCGCCGGATGGCCGTTCGGTCGCGATGGTCACCCGGATCAATGGGGCCTTTCGTATCGGGGTGCTAGATACCGAGCGCGGCATCACCCGCCTGCTCAGCAACGGGACGCTGGACGAGTCGCCGAGTTTCGCGCCGAACGGCAGCATGGTCATCTACGCGACGATCCATGGCGGTCGCGGGGTGCTGGCCGCCGCGTCCGTGGAAGGCGGCGGCAATCAGCGACTCTCCCAGGACTCGGGTCAGGTCCGCGAGCCGGCCTGGTCACCCTTCATCCATTAAGTCGGTTTCCGGTAAAGTTTCCATCAGACTCAAGGTTTTAAATAGACAGGATTCACAGGATTTTTCAAGATTGACAGGATGAAAAAACCATAATTTATATCCTGTTCATCCTGCGAAATCCTATTCATCCTGTCCATTCGCTGCCTTTCGGGTAAGTGAAACGTTTTCTGGAAATCACCTAAGGAGCAATGCTCTTGAAACGCTCTCCGCGCCACTTTTTTTCCTGGATCGCGCTCCCGTGCGCTGGTCTGACCGCCATTCTGACCCTTGGCGGCTGCTCGACGCCTCCCCAACGAACGGCCCCGGACGCTGCCGCGGCGGCCCAAATCATGGCGCCCGCCGCGCCGGAGGTCGTCAGGACCGTCGAACCCACCCGACCCACCTATGCCGGTCCCTGGGAGGATCCATCCAATCCGCTGTATCGCCGAACCATCTATTTCGACTATGACACGGTGGATATCAAACCCGAGTTCATCCCTCTGATGCGCACCCACGCCACCTATCTGGGCACCAACGCGGGGCGTCGCGTGACGCTGGAAGGCCACACCGACGAACGCGGCACCCGCGAATACAACCTGTCGCTCGGCGATCAACGCGCCGATGCCGTGCGTCGCTTCCTGCTCGCCGAGGGCGTTCCGCCGGGCCGGATGTCCACCCTGAGTTATGGCGAGGAGCGCCCAGCCGATGCGGGGCATGGCGAACCGTCCTGGCGTTCCAATCGTCGCGTCATCATTCAATATTGAGGAAACCCGACCGTGAAACACCACTCGATTCTGCCGTTTCTCGCTGGCGCCTGTCTCGTGGCATTCCAGTCCGGTGCCTTCGCCGCAGAGCCCTCGCTACTCGAAGGGCGCGTGGGGCGTCTAGAGCGGATCCTGGAAAATCAAAGCGGTTCGGAGTTACTGCTGCAAGTGCAGCGCCTGCAAATGGAGATGCAGGAACTGCGCGGCATGCTCGAAACGCAACGCTTCGAGATCGACAAACTCCAGCGTCAGCAGCGCGACCAGTATCTCGACATCGACTCCCGACTGAACGCGGGTCGCGCCGATCCGCAAGGGGTGACATCGGGAGGCAGCGGCGGCCAGCAACCGACACTGCCCGAGGGTGTGATCGACGCCAGCGGCGGCGACCTGCAACCGCCGGTCGAAACTGTCGCGCCCGCGCCCGATCCCGCGTCGCAAATCACCGCCGGACCCGTCGGCATTCCCTCGCTGCCGCAACCCGAGACCTTCGGCGGGAGCGAACGGGATGCCTACAGCACGGCCTTTTCATTGTTGAAAGACCGCAAATACGACGAGGCCAAGGACGCCTTCAACGACCTGCTGCGTCGCTATCCGCAGGGCGAGTTCACGGACAATGGCCGGTACTGGCTTGGCGAGACCTATTATGTCCAGCGGAACTATCCCGCCGCTCTGGCCGAGTTCGATCGGCTGGTGCAACTCAATCCGACCAGCCCCAAGGCGCCGGCGGCCATGCTCAAGATCGGCTATATCCAATACGATCAGCAAGCCTATGATCAGGCCAAGGTCTCGCTGGAACAGGTCGTTACACGCTATCCCAACAGCACCGAGGCGCGTCTTGCCAGGAGTCGTCTGGAGCGGATCGGGCAGGGGACGCCTTAAGGCAATGTCCGGATTGACAGCGTCAATTCTGCTGGAGTGTCGCCGTCAATCGCGCCTCGCCGCCAAGGCAGACCTGGCCGACGCGGATCTGCTGGATGTCATGGATGACGCCTTGGCCGACGTGGAAAGCTGGACGGCGTGAAACGGGGCGATTCCAAAAATTAAGGCGGGTCTTGATCGCCAGTCCGACCCATTCAGCGAACACGGGAGAGGAAAATTCACCGATGCGCATTCACGCTCTCACGCACGTTCCCTTCGAGGGTCCGGCCGGCATTGCCGATTGGGCGAAAGCGCGAGGCCACGCGTTGACGCTAACGCCGGTGTATGCGGGGAAGGCTCTGCCCGATTCAACCGGGTTCGATTGGCTGGTCGTCATGGGCGGTCCGATGGGCGTCCAGGATGACATCGAATATCCCTGGCTTGTCGCCGAAAAACGCTTGATCGGCGAGGCCATCGCCGTCGGCAAAACCGTTGTCGGTGTCTGTCTTGGCGCTCAGTTGATCGCCGCCGCGCTGGGTGCGCGGGTCTATCGCAACCCGGAGAAGGAGATCGGTTGGTTCCCCATCGAATTCACCGACGCGGGACAGGCATCGTCAATCGTCGGTTTTCTGTCGCCCCGGATTCAGGTGTTTCACTGGCATGGCGACACCTTCGAACTGCCGCCTGGAGCCGTCCATCTCGCCCGTAGCGACGTCTGCGAGCAACAGGCATTTCTCTGTGACGGGCGTGTGCTCGGACTGCAATGTCATCTGGAATCCACGCCCCAGAGTGTCGCCGACATCGTCGCGAATTGCGCCGACGAGATCCTGCCCGCGGCCCATGTGCAAAGCGCGGAACGTCTGCTGGCGGCGGACGCGGACGATTACGCGCTGATCAATGGGGCGCTGTTTGGGATGCTGGATCGGTTGCCTGTCGCGGATGAATCGCTGTAGGGGCGAATTCATTCGCCCCTACGTCCCCTTCGTGGATCTTTAACTCGCTTTGCGTCACCATGGACAGTCGGCGGGGCACGGTTTAAGCCTCCGCCCGCTGCCGCAACAGCTTCACCTGAAACAGCGTGTTGCGCTCCTCCTCCTCTAGCGACGACTGAATGAAATGGATCGTCCGTCGGTAGAGCGGGATGATATTGTATTTGAGCGCATTGACCCGCTTTTGAGCCTTGCGTTGCTCTTCGAGCAGTCGATGCAACGCAATCTCGACCTCGGCGAGACGGGCGAGCAGCACGGCGGCATTGGCCAGATGGTCGCGGGTGGAGTCGAAACTGACATCGGTTCCCAGCAGGCCGACCGGTTTCAGTGGGACACGCTCGCTGGTCACCGCCGGATATTCCACGCCCAGCGCGCGGCGGGGCAGGATGTCTACCTTCAGGGCCGGTTCGGCGCCCAGTGCCGCCTGATGAATCCCGCGGCTGCCCATGCGCAGATGGGTGATGGAGAGACAGCGATAGGCCGCGGCAAGCGCCTGTTCGGCGGTCTCGCGGAGCTCGCGGTATTCGCCGATGCGCTCATAGACCAGACGGGTGAGCAGCTCGCGCTTGCGTTCCAGCAGGTCATGGCCTTCTTCCAGAAATTTCACCTGCTTTTTCAGCTTGAGCAGGGTGTTTTTGGTCGGTGGAACCTTGATCAGTTGTTGGGCCATGCGTGGTCTCGATGCGATAGGTGCGGCGATTGAAGGAGGGTAGGGACAGGATTGTTCGACATTGACAGGATTTCAGTGCTACTCGGCTATTCCGCGTTCAATCCGGCAGTCAGGCCCGCCCATCACGAATTCGCGACACACCAGCGGTCGCCAAGCATAGATACGGCACCGCAGACTGTCGCGGTCCAGCGCCGCGCACCAGCCGTCGTCCAGTCGACCGCGTTCAATCCGGCAGTCAGGCCCGCCCATCACGAATTCGCGACACACCAGCGGTCGCCAAGCATAGATACGGCACCGCAGACTGTCGCGGTCCAGCGCCGCGCACCAGCCGTCGTC
>NZ_CAIPNF010000480.1 GCF_903866365.1 uncultured Thiocystis sp. | reverse complement strand
TGTTGCCGGGGAGCTTGGACAGTGGGTTCTGATCGCGCGCCGCGGCGAGATTTTTCTGTTCGACGAGTTGCAGCAGCGAGGTGGCCGAGATGAATCCCAGATAGCGGTCATCCTGCGTGACGATCAGGCCGGCCGGATTGAGCGTGGCTGAAAATGCCTCCAGCAGCCGCTCGGCGGAAGCATGGATGTCGACCGCCGGACAGGGTCGGGCAAAATCGCGCAGCGAACGGCTGAAGGCCGGGTTGGCGATGAGTTCGCGTCCGTAGTTGGAGTAGATGTACTCCTTGATGTCGACCTCGTGGATCAGACCCAGCGGGCGTTCGGCGTCATCCAGCACGGGGATGACCTGGTGGACTTTGGTCAGACGAAACGCCTCGAACATGGTCTTGACGCTGGCGCTGACCGAGAGCGGCGGGATGCGTTCCAGACCGTTCTGGATCAGGGCCAGGTCGCCGTGCGACTCGCGGCGGTCGCGCTGGTTGATCGCGATGACCTGTTCGTAGCTGGGTCGCAGCGCGTCGATGTCCAGTTGCGGGTCGGCAATCAGATACCCCTGAACCAGATCGCAACCGGCATCCTTGCACGCGAGAAATTCCGGTTCGGTCTCGACGCCCTCGGCGATCACGCTGATGCCCATGACATGCGCGAGCTGGACCATATTGGCGACGAACAGGCATTTGCGGTGATCGTCGGCAATGCCGCCGATGAAAAAGCGGTCGATTTTGAGCAGATCGGGCGGATGCTCGTAGAGCAGACGCAGGCCCGCGTAGCCGCTGCCGAAGTCGTCGATGGCGAGATGAAAACGGTGGCGACGATAGGCTTCGATCATCAGGGCGACCTGTGGCGAGGCGGTCAGGTCAGCGCTCTCGGAAAGTTCCAGACAGAGGGCATCGGGACTCAGACCATGCCGACGCAGCAACTCGCTGGTGATCTCCGGGCGATCCAGATCCAGCAGCCGCGGGTCGAGATTGAAAAAGAGACGGGAACGTCCGGCGTTCGGCAGTTGCGCGAAGCGCGTGATCGCCAGGTCGCGCAACAGGGTGTCCAGGTCACGGGCGAAGCCACAATCCCAGGCATAGGCGAGGAGGCCGAACACATTCTTGAAGCCGAGCGTGGTCACTCCTCGGAGGAGCGCCTCGTAACCATAGACGCTTCCGGTATGAATATTGACGATGGGTTGCAGTGCGTAGGCGAGTGTCTCCCGTGCGTGCGCGAGGAAGGTGTTCCTCGCTTTTTTCTTCGTCGCCAAGGTTGCGTTTCCCATGCGTGAATGAAGACTTCCTGCTCGGTCGGAGAGGCGTGCGTCCGGTTCGCCGCGATTCCAGACGCATTCCCTGCGTCGACGCGGTTGTCCGTCATGAATGCGCTCGCATCCATGGGTCAGCCTCAATGGATTCGAAAGTAGGCGACTCGCTCCCGGAGTGCGTCGGACAGGGCGTTCAGGTGCGCGCTCTGGTCAAATCCAGTCTCGGCGGCATCGGCATGTTCCTGTGCCAGCAGGCTGATCTGGTTGATGGAGCGCGCGATTTCCTCGGCCATCCGGCTCTGTTCCTCGGCGGCGCTGGCGATCTGGTGCGTCATGTCGGTCAGAATGCTGACCGATTCGGAGAAGGCGTCCAGATTCTGCACCGCCTGACCATAATGATCCACGCTTTCCCTGGCTCGATCGCGGTTGGCGTGGATGACGCCGACGGCCTCGTTCGAGCTTTTTTGCAGCGCGCCGATCATGGTTTCGATCTCTTGAATCGAGTGGTGGGTGCGGGTGGCCAGTTGGCGGACTTCGTCGGCGACGACGGCGAAACCGCGGCCATGTTCGCCGGCCCGCGCCGCCTCGATGGAGGCGTTCAGGGCCAGCAGATTGGTCTGGCTGGCGATGTTGCGGATGACGTCCAGAACGTTGCCGACGGACTGGCTGCGGTCCGCCAGACCGAGCACCACGCTCGCGGCCTGATCGATCTCGACCGCCAGCACGCCGATGAGATCGCTGGTCCGTTCGAGGATCTCGCGGCTGCATTCGATCCGCTGACGCGCCTCGGTCGTCGCCCCAACGGCGCGTGTGGTGTGCGTGGCGACCTCCTGCGCGGAGTTGGCCATCTGGGTGACGGCGAGATCCACATGCCCGGTCTCGGCCTTCTGACGATCGAACTGAATCTTGCTGGTGGCGGCGACCCGCGCCATGTTGCCAGCCGATTGGTGGAGATCCCCGCTGGCGGAGTGCAGATGACCGACGATGTCGCGAATGCGTTCGACCATGGTTTGCAGGGCGCGCATCAAGCGACCGACTTCGTCCCGGCGATGCGTCTCGAACGAGACGCTGAGATCGCCATCGGCCAGCCGGGAGACCGTGGCGACCGCCTGATCGAGCGGCCCCAGCGCGTGGCGCATGTACCAGAACAGCCCGAGGGCGGCCAACACCAGGATCAGGGCCACGCTGGCGTAGGCGATCCACTCGAAGCGGCGCTGCGCGGCATGGATGGCGCTCTCGTCGGCAATGCTGACCAGCTGGGCGAGCGGTTGTCCGTCAACGCCCGGAATTGGCAGGGTCGCGACGGAATAGGTCGCTTCGCCGAGGGTTTTCGTGTCCAGGACGCGGGCGCCCAGGGGCGGCAGCGCGAGACCGAGTTGCTCGAACAGCTCCGGGCGCGTCCCGGCGAACAGCCGACCGTCGGCCCCGGCCAGGTAAATTTCAGAGCCGTCGATCGACTTGAATCGCTCCAGCGTTTCGGTCAGCGGCTTCTGGAAGACTGCGGCGCCGATCGGCTGGTGGCGCAGGGACAGGGTGAAGGCCAGCAGGGCCACGGGTTCGCCGCGGGCGTTACGGCCGATCCCGCGCAGCGGTTGTTCGCTGCCGAACTGGACCCGCAGCAGCGCGGCGACGTCTTGCGGCACCCGGTTTGCATCCTCGCAGCAGAGCGGATGTTGCGCGGCGTCGAACAGATAGAGTTGATCGAAATAGCCTTGATCGCCAATCAGATTGATGAGCGAGTCGACCGCCTGCCGCAATCCGGCGGTGTCGCCTTGCTTCAACGCCTGCCGGAGCGCGAAATCCGCCTCGAAGTTCGCGATCCCGGTTTCCATGCGTTCGTAAAGTCGTTCGGTGACCTGACTCCAGAGCAGGTTCTTGCTGGCGGTGACCTCGTGCGCCAGACGTTCATGCAGACGTGTCTGACCGAAGTGGGCCACGACGATGAGTGTGCTGGCGACCAGGAGCGTGACGGAAATGGCGACCAGCGTGACGCTCTTGCGGATGCTCATAAGCGGCTTTTGCCCGTGAAATGTCTCTTCGGAGATGTAAAGAGTCTTAACAACTGAAAGAGTAGAGCAAAGAAGGGTTACCGCTTCATGAACGCAGCCGGGTTTTGCAGCAGGCGTTCTCAAGATCCAGCGCGTGCAGGAGCCGCTGACACAATTCCTCGGGCGTGCGCGCGATCAGCTCTTCCGGGATCCCGGCCTTGTCGGTGAGATGCTGGTGATTTTCGAAGCCGTAGGACACCATGAAGGGGTGCATTCCGGAGCCGATCGCGGCGCGGTAATCCTTGCGCTCGTCACCGCAGGCATAGGTTCGGGCGGGATTGATGCGGAACTGCTCGCGGGCGAGTCTGAATTGCGCGGTTTTCTCCTGGGACAACGGGACATGGACGAGAAAATCCAGTGCGTTCGTCTCGATGCCGTGGCGCCCGAACAGACAACGTAGCGTTTCCTCGGGGCGGTCGGTAATGTTGCGGGTGACGACGCCCACCTTGATCTGGGGTGCCGCGATGAGACGCTGCATCAAGGCGGCGATGCCGGGAAACAGCCGGGCCTCCTCCCGATAGACCTCGGTCAGCGTGGCGATCAGCGCGCCGCGTTTGCGCTTGCCGATCTGTCGGCTCAGGTTTTTGGGGAATACCTTGACGCCGCCCAGATATTTGAAGAGATGCCGGCGTTTTTGAAAGGTTTCCAGATCTCCAAGATCCATCCCGAGTCGGGTGAAGGTCTCCGCGATGGCGTCGAAGGCGTCGATGGTGGTGCCATCGGCGTCCAGAATGATCAGTTGTTCGTGGCTATACATCGATCGAGACGGCGTTGGGGCGGTCAGGGTAAGGCGCGAATGGCATCGAGCGTCGCCTCGTAACGGGTTTTCCACTGTTCGGGCCGGGGGGATTCCTTGGCGCCCTGACAGCCGCCGGCCTCGCGCAGGACGGTTGCAAAGTCCTGTTCGAGTCGTTCCTCGGCGCGCCGATAACTGCGTTCGGGGAAGAGGTCGTCCTTGACCGTCAGGACGGTGATACGCAGCTTGCTGACCAGCAGTTTATTGAGATTTTCCGTTTGGCGCCCGGAGACATCGCCCCGGCAGCGGGCGTGGTAGAGATCCACGACGGACGCGGCCTCGACCGCCGCGACCAGACTCTGTCGGGTCGTCTCATCGTAAAGGTCCGCCGCGCGCGCCGAAGCGCCGCCGCAGACCCCGAGGACCAGGCCGGCTAGCAGGGCGGACCGGAGTGGCCAGTCGCCGGTCTTCGAGAACGGACGCGGCGGTTTGTGCGGGTCGGGATGCCCCGGCAGTCGATGAGTTTCCGAGATGCGTTTCACGATGACGCTCAACTTTGTCCGTACACTGGAATGGCCGCGCCCGTGATGGCGCGGGATGCATCCGAGGCGAGGAAAAGGATCGCCTCGGCGAGCGCGTCGAGCGAGACCCAGGCGGAAAAGTCCTGATCGGGCATGGCTGCGCGGTTCTGGGGCGTGTCGAGCGTGCCGGGCAGGAGACAGTTCACGTTGATTCCCTGATGCTTGAGTTCATCGGCCAGGCTTTCGGTCAGAGCGATGACCGCCGCCTTGGAGGCGCAGTACGGGGCCATGTGTCCGCTGCCCCTGGTGGCGGCGCGGGCGGAGATGTTGATGATCCGCCCGCCGCCGGCGTCCAGGAGCCGGGGAACGGTGGCACGGGCGCAATTGAACACCGTCCGGGCGTTCAGGTCCATCATGAAATCCCAATCCGCGTCGCTGGTTTCATGGACGGGCGGCCCCATGGTGAAACCGCCGGCGAGGTTGACGACCACCTGCAACTGCCCGAACCGCGCGATCACCCGGTCGACCATCGCCGAAACCGCCGCGGGTTGCAAGAGATCCGCGGCGAAGATGTCCGATTCGGGATCGGGTCCGAGTGCCTGTCGCGCGTCGGCGAGAGTTTGCGGATCCCGGCCGACCAGCGCCAGTCTGGCACCCTGAGCGGCGAAGGCGCGGGCGGTCGCGCGTCCGAGGTTGCCCGTGGCGCCCGTGATGAGTACGGTCTTGCCCTTGAAATGCTGCACGGCGTGGTCTCCTGAAGCGAAGGTTATCGATTGGCGAATGCCGACTGATCGTCGAAAGGTGGGGTTCTGGACAATGAGGAACAACGTTCGGGCGATTTGCGGGCGGCATCGGCATCCCGCACCATGCGGCCCGCGTCCCGAGCCTGTATGATTCGGCCCGTGAGCAATCGATTCGGATGTATCCGCCGCCTGTCATGGGCCTCCGACTGGATCCGGGGCGGCGTTGCCCGTGCGCGGCAGATTCCTGGGCGCGGTTTCCTGTTGGGCGGGTCGCAGACATGATCGAAATCCTTTTTTTGCTGTTGCCGGTCGCGGCGGCCTCGGGCTGGTGGTTGTCGCGGCGCGATCTGCGCGCCAAGTGCGACGAGGTAGGGGCGACCCATCCGGATTTTCTGCGCGGACTGAATTATCTGCTGGAGGAACAGCCCGACAAGGCGATCGATCTGTTCCTAAAGCTCGCCGAGGTGAATGGCGAGACGGTGGAAACGCATCTGGCGCTGGGCAGTCTGTTTCGTCGTCGCGGCGAGGTGGATCGCGCCATTCGCATTCATCAAAACCTGGTCGCGCGCAACAATCTCAGCGCCGAGCGGCGCGGTTACGCACTGTTCGAACTGGGCCAGGATTACATGTGCGCGGGGCTGCTGGATCGGGCCGAGGTCCTGTTTCAGGAACTGGTCGAACTCGATTTGCACCGCAAGCGGGCACTCCATGCCCTGCGGGATATCTATCAGCGCGAGCGCGATTGGGTCAAATGCCTGGAGGTCGCGGAGCGGCTCAATCCAATGACCGAGCAACCCATGGCCGTCGAGATCGCTCACTATCATTGCGAACTCGCCGAAGACGCACGGCGCAAGCAGGACCCCGAGACCGCGCGGCGGCAGTTGCTGCTGGCCCAGAAGGTCGATCCCAACGGCGTGCGCGCGGCGATGCTGGAGGGACACGCGGCGCTGGAAGATGGCGATCCGCAACGGGCGGTGACCCTGTTTCTGCGCGTGGCCGATCGGGGGTCCGCGTATGTTGCCGAGATTCTGCCCTCGCTCATCGACGCCCTGCGGCGATCAGGCAGGGATGAGGTTCCCGAACTGCTCGGGGATCTGGCCCGCCGCCATCCGAGTTCGCCTCTGATCCTGAGTCTCGCCGAGGTCTTGGAGCAGGCGCGCGGCGCTGAGACGGCCCTCGATCTTTTGACCGAGTATCTCTCTCGCCATGCGGATCTGGCGGTGCTCGAACGTCTGCTCGACCGCTTGGTCGAGGGGGCGGAGCGCGATGAAAAGAGTCGGCACCGCCTGCGGGTTGCGCTCGACGTCACGCGACACCTGCTGGCTCGTCACCCCGTTTATCAATGCGAGCAGTGCGGTTTCCAGGCGCGCTCGCTGCATTGGCAGTGCCCCAGCTGCAAGAGTTGGGGGACGGTCTTGCCCGTGCAGCCTGAATCCATTCTCCGGTGATCGGTCGTCCGATCGCCCACACGGGCGATCCACATTCCGCAATCCTTGAGATTGGGCCCAACTATCCGGTTATTTTTAACGTTATCAATTGATCGTTCAGGAGCAAGAGCAATGGCGAAAATTCGTAAAGCGGTCTTCCCGGTGGCCGGACTTGGGACACGGTTTCTGCCGGCTACCAAGGCGAGCCCGAAGGAAATGATGCCGGTTGTCGACAAGCCTTTGATCCAATACGCCGCCGAAGAGGCCGAGGCGGCGGGCGTGGATCAATTAGTCTTCATTACCGGGCGGAGCAAACGCTCCATCGAGGACCATTTCGACAAGGCTTACGAGCTGGAAGTGGAACTCGAAAGCGCGGGCAAGCAGGATCTGCTGCGCATCGTGCGCAGCGTGCTGCCGGCCATGGCCACCTGCATCTATGTTCGCCAGGCCGAGGCATTGGGTCTGGGGCATGCAGTGCTGTGCGCCAAGCCGGTGATCGGCGACGAAGCCTTCGCGGTGCTTCTTGCCGACGACCTCATCCATAGCCCCGGCAAGGGCGTCGTCGAGCAGATGGCGGATGTCCATGCGCGCTATGGCTGTAGCGTGCTCAGCGTCCAGGAAGTGCCGCGCGAGGAGACCCACAAATACGGAATCGTGAAAGTCGAGAAAGGGCGCAACGGCGAGTTGCGGGTGGTCTCCATCGTCGAAAAACCGGCACCGGCGGACGCCCCCTCGAATCTGGCGGTGGTCGGGCGCTATCTGCTCACGCCCAGGATTTTCGACAAACTCGAAAACACCCGCGAGGGCGCCGGCGGCGAGATCCAACTGACCGACGGCATCTCCGACCTGCTCCAGGACGAGCACGTCATCGCCCATCCCTTCGAGGGCAAGCGCTATGACTGCGGGAGCAAGCTGGGATATCTCCAGGCGACGGTGGAATATGGGCTGGCGCATCCCGAGCTTGGCGAGCGGTTTGCGGCCTATCTGCGGGCGTTCGAGCAGTAGAGTTAAAGGCAATCGGCGCCGACAGCGGAACCTGGCGCGGCAGCGCTAAAGCAGTCGGCGCGCCGGCTCGAATCGCTAGGTCCGGCATCATTTGTGCCTAACGGAGCATGTGCCCCGTCCGGAACATTTTGGCGCCGGGCGGTACACTTGATGCCACGCCACTTTGTCGGTTGCACACATCATGACTCAGCCGCGTCGCAAACTGCCCATCGGGATCCAGACCTTCGCCGAGATCATCGGGGAGGGTCATTACTACGTCGACAAGACCGGCTTGGCCCATCGCCTGATCGAGCAGGGAAAATATTACTTTCTTTCGCGGCCGCGTCGCTTTGGCAAGAGCCTCTTTCTCGACACCCTGAAGGAACTGTTCGAGGGCAACGAACCGCTGTTTCGCGAGCTGGACATTCATCCGCGCTGGGATTGGACAGTGCGCTTGCCGGTGATTGCCATCAGCTTCGGCGGCGAGGTGCTCCAGACGCGCGAGGAACTGGACCGACGGATTTTGGAGATCCTGCGCGTCAATCAGGAGCGGCTGGGTCTTGTCTGCCCGGAGACTCTTGACGTGTCCGGCTGTTTTGGCGAGTTGATTCGCCAGGCGCATCAGGTCCACGGTCAACGAGCCGTGATCCTGATCGACGAATACGACAAGCCGATTCTGGACAACATCACCGATGCCGAGACCGCGCTGGCCCTGCGCGAGGGGCTGAAAAACCTCTATTCGGTCATCAAGGATCAGGACGCCCATCTGCGTTTCGTCTTCCTGACCGGCGTCTCCAAGTTCAGCAAGGTCAGCCTTTTTTCCGGACTCAACAACCTGGAAGACGTCACCCTCGATCCAGTCTATTCCGCCCTCTGCGGCTACACCGACGCGGATGTCGACCGTGTCTTTGCCCCCGAACTCGACGGCCTCGACCGCGCCGAGATTCGCCGCTGGTACAACGGCTACAACTGGCTGGGCGAGGCGGTCTACAACCCCTTCGACCTGCTGCTGCTGTTTCGCAACCGCCGT
>NZ_CAIPNF010000479.1 GCF_903866365.1 uncultured Thiocystis sp. | reverse complement strand
TCGCCCGGTCCGGCGCCGACCAGATAGACCTCGCCCATGTCGTGCTCCAATGCGTCGGGGGCGAGTTCCTGTTCGATCACGGCCTCGGCCTCCGCGAACTGGCCGGCGAGAATGCGCTCGGCGACGGCGCCCTGCAGCACCCGGTCCCAGAAACGGCGACGGTCGCGCGCCTCGCTGAAGCGGGCCTTGACCCGTTCGCGGTAGCGTCCGGCGAGGTCGGCGAGCCGGCCGTAGCCGGCGGGGATCAGCGCTTCGAGCCGGGTGCGCAGCATCCGCGCCAGCACCGGCGAGGTCTTGCCGCTCGACACGGCGATGGTGACGGGCGCGCGGTCGACGATCGAGGGCAGCAGAAAGGTGCAGGCGTCGGGATCGTCGACCACGTTGACAGGAATGCCCAAGTCGCCAGCGAGTTCCGCGATGCGTCGGTTGACCTCGCGGTCGTCGGTAGCGGCGATGATCAGGATGTTGCCGGGAATGTCGGTCGGCTTGAAGGGGCGGTCGAGGTGGCGACATTCGCCTGCATCGGCCTGGCGGGCGAGCGACTCGCACAGCCGTGGCGCGACGAGCGTGATCGCGGCGCCGGCGCGCAACAGGTTGCCTGTCTTGCGGGCCGCGGTCGTGCCGCCGCCGACGATCAAGCAGGGTTTGCCCTTCATGTCAAGAAAGATCGGGAGGAGTTCCATGGTCATGTTCAGCCGCGCGGGTTCCGCAGGATCGTTGAGTTGATTGTCAAAAGTCCTTAATATACTTAATTAGTTTGTTTTGTGGTAGGACGACACTGTGATCAACGAGATCGATTCCGAGTCGCTGCGCAAGCGGCTCACGGATGGCGAGGATCTGCTGCTAGTGGATATTCGCACCCCGGCCGAGATTGCGCAGGGCGCTATCCCTGATGCCTTATTGATGCCCATGCATCTGATCCCGCTGCGTTTGAGCGAGTTGCCCAAGGAGCGGGAGATCGTTGTGTATTGCCGCAGCGGAGCGCGCTCCTATCAGGCGTGCGCCTATCTGATGCAGCAGGGTTATGAACGCACCCTGAATCTGCGCGGCGGAATCATTGCCTGGGCGCGCCATGGCTTCCCGATCGAATCGCCGACGCCTTGATGAACGATCGTTTTGCGAATCGTCATGGATTTTTCGTCGAGTGAGCGGTGCCGAGACAAACCGGCCAGCTTGCCTTTTTGTAGCCTTTCGCCTATAAACTCGAATTCTTGTGTCTACTGATATTCTAAAACAGCCCCAGACTGGAGGTAATCCATGGCAGATTTCGACCAAGAACTCGACGCCAGCGGCCTGAACTGTCCGTTACCGATCCTGCGCGCGAAAAAGACCCTGAATGCAATGGCCAGCGGCCAGGTTCTGCATATCGTCGCGACCGACCCCGGTTCAGTGAAAGACTTCGACGCTTTTGCCAAGCAGACCGGTAATGAACTGACCGAGTCCAGGGAAGAAGGCGGCAAATTCCATTTCCTGATCAAGAAATCCTGAACCTGGCGCGTTCTGGCCTGTCACTGTCACTGTCACTGTCACTCTCATTCACAATACATTAGACCGCGCGCCATCGCTGCGCCGCGAGGAGGACTCGATGGAACAAAAAAAGCTGGCGATCATCGCCACCAAGGGTTCACTGGATTGGGCGTATCCCCCGTTCATTCTGGCGTCAACGGCCTCTGCACTGGGCTACGAGACACAGATTTTCTTCACCTTCTATGGCCTTCAATTGTTGAAGAAGAAGCTGGCCTTGGAGGTGACGCCACTTGGCAACCCAGGCATGCCGATGCCGATGGGCATGGAGAAGTGGTTCCCCGTGCTCGGGATGACACTCCCCGGCATGCAGGGCATGATGACCGCGATGATGAAGAAGAAGATGAAGGACAAAGGCGTCGCGAGCATCGAGGAACTGCGGGATCTCTGCCTGGAAGCTGAAGTCAAGCTGATCGCCTGTCAGATGACGGTCGATCTGTTCGACATGGATAAGACCGACTTCATCGCCGATTTGGAATACGCCGGCGCCGCGGCCTTCTTCGAGTTTGCCGGCGAGAGCGATATCTGTCTTTATATTTAAACCGCGTCCAGCATGTCATGCGTTGTTGGTGTCTTGGCGCGAACCCGCATGAATCGCCAGGCGTTGTCGCCGACGCGGTTTAAATAGTTGTTTTTTATTTAAACCGCGTTTCGCTGGCGCGCCATCGGCACCTCCGCCCGCTATCGTCATCCCTTTCCCGTCCTTGCGCGCGCTCGTCCTGTCCACGATTCTGTTTGTTAGGTGGCTGAAGTGGCGACGCTTCGCGGTATGATGACGGGCTTCGCTGCCAGTCAGTCTTACAGTCGATCCGCATCGCCATGACAAATTCGATCCGTACCGGGGCCGCCCTTTTACTCGATGTGCTCACCGACCTGGGTGTCGATTATCTGTTCGGGCACACCGGCGGGGCGGTCATCCCCATTCATGTGGAACTCAACAAGCGTCTGCGGCGCGGCGCGTCCGTGCCCAAGTTCATTCTGTGTCGTCAGGAAGGCGGCGCCGGCCATGCCGCCGAGGGTTACGCGCGGGTGAGCGGGCGGGTCGGTGTCGCGCTCGCGACCTCCGGGCCGGGCGCGACCAATCTGGCCACGCCCATCGCCGATGCCTATAAGGATTCGCTGCCGACGCTCTTTATCACCGGTCAGGTGCCGAGCGGCGCGATCGGCACGGATGCCTTTCAGGAGGTGGATACGGTCGGGTTCACGCGACCTATCTCGAAACACAATTATCTGGTCAAGGATGTGCGCGACCTGGAGTGGGTGCTGCGCGAGGCCCATGCGCTGGCATTGCACGGGCGCCCCGGTCCGGTGGTCGTGGACATCTGTAAGGACGTGCAGCTTGCGACGGTCACCGCGCAGAACCCGCCGCGCGCCCGACACCGCGAAGCGATTCCCTTCGACGCCGTCAGGGCCGACGCCATTCTGGATGCGCTGGCGGCGGCCAGCCGCCCGGTGGTCAAGGCCGGGGGCGGGGTGATTCATGCCGGCGCGGCACTCGCGCTGGCGGCGTTCGCCGAACGCTTCGACGTGCCGGTCACCACCACCTTCAACGCGCTCGGCACCCTGCCTTTCGCGCTGCCCTACAATCTCGGCATGCCCGGCATGCACGGCACCATCCCGGCCAATTACGCCCTGCGCGACGCGGATCTGATCCTGACCCTGGGCGGTCGCTTCGACGATCGGGTGGCGGTGCGCGGATTCGCCACCGACAAGTGCATCGCCCATGTCGATATCGATCCGTCCGAGATCGACAAGATGATCGCGACCGACCTCTCGCTCGTGGCCGGACTGGATGAATTTCTGGGGTACGCGCTGGCTTCGGGCCGCGCCGCCCGCCATCCCGACTGGCTGGCCCAGGTCGGGGAGTGGCGCGCGCAGATGCCCAAGCCCTATGGTGTCTCGGACTACATCAAGCCGCAGGCGGTGGTGGAACTGCTGTCCGAACTCACCCAGGGCGACGCGACCCTGGTGACCGGAGTCGGTCAGCATCAGATGTGGGCGGCGCAGTATTATCGCTTCCAGCGTCCGCGCCAGTGGGTCAGCTCCGGCGGGCTCGGCACCATGGGCTTTGGACTGCCGGCGGCCATCGGCGCCTGGTTCGCCGATCCCACCCGTCCGGTGGTCCTGATCGACGGCGACGGCAGTTTTCAGATGAACCTGCAGGAACTCGGGACCGTGGTCGCCAACCGCATCCCGCTCAAGATGTTCGTCCTGAACAACAGCTTTCTCGGCATGGTGCGCCAGTGGGAGGACATGATGGACGGCGGGCATCATTACGAAACCTGTCTCGCGCGCACGGTCGACTGCGATGCCGACTGCACCGAACTGGATCAAACCTGCCGGCGCCAGATTCCTAACCTGACCGGTCTGAAATATGTCTATCCACGTCTCGCAACCCTACGGATCAAGGCGCCGGGCGAGTTGCGCGAACAGCTCGCCGCCGCGCTGGCGGAACCGGGTCCGATGCTGGTGGATGTCTGGATCGACAAGGCCGAAAACGTCATTCCGATGGTCCGCCCCGGTCATACCCTGGCGCAGATGATCGAAGCCTGAATCAAGCAACCATTGCGAACAACGAAGCAGAGGAAATCACGATGCCAACCTCCACATGGCGCTCGGTGCAGCGCAAGGCCGGAACGGACACCATCTATGGCGTTGCGCTCAGTCCCGACGGCACGCAACTAGCCACCGCGAGCTGGGACAGTCTGGTCAAGTTGTGGGATGTCGCCCAGGGTCGCGTGAAACACACCCTCGCGGGTCACGAGGGGCGCGTCTATACCGTGCGCTTTCACCCCGATGGTCAGCGGCTCGCCTCCGGCGGCACCGATACCTCGGTCCGCCTGTGGGATGCCAACACCGGACAGGAGCTCTGGAATCGCAGCGGCCATTCCAGCCTGGTCTATAGTGTCGACTTTCAGCCCCAGGGCGAACTGCTGGCCTCGGCGAGCGAGGACGGCACCATCTGTCTCTGGAAGGTCGACAGCGGCGAGTTGGTCCGGACCATCGAGGGTCATCCGCAATATGTGCAGGGCGTCGTCTTCACCTCCGATGGCGCCAGACTCATCTCCGGCAGCCGGGACTCGACCGCGGCGATCTGGGAGGTGGCGACCGGCGCCGAGCTGGCCCGCTTCGATGTCATTAACAATGGCATCAACAGCACCCAGATCAACGCCGATGGCACCCGGTTGCTGCTGAGTAATGTCGACGGCTCGGTGGGACTGTGGGATTTGAACAGCCTGACGATGATCCGGGAAATGGAGGGACATACCTATCCGGCCTGGAGCGCCATCTTCAGCCCCGATGGCAAGCGGATCGCCTCCGGCAGCGCGGATAAGACCATCGTACTGTGGGATGTCGCGACCGGCACGGAGCTGTCGCGTCTGACCGGTCATGGCATGGATGTCTACAGCCTCGCCTTCAGTCCGGACGGTCGCTGGCTCTATTCCGGCGGTGTCGATAAGACGATTCGTGTCTGGGGGCTGGATGTGACGGATGCGGAGTGGCAGCCCGTGAGTGCCGCCTGGCAGTCCGCCGAGGAGGAGTCTCGCAGTGCAGAGGAGGCCGCGCTTGCGCAGGCTGAGCAGCAGCGCCTGGAGAGCGCATCCGCGCCCAAGCTGTGGGGGCGTTTATTCGGCGGAAAGCGCTAAACCCTTTCACCGCGTCCAGCGTGATCGGCGTTGTTTGGATTGCTCCTCGTCCCGAGATCAATGACGGCGATTTGTGAGACGCAGTTTTAATATCAAAAAAATTAAACACTTAAACTGTGTCCACTATGGCGCGTGTCGGATCAGGCGAGGCATGAGCCCATGCACAAACCACACCTGCCATGTCGGACGCGGTTTTAAGTCACAAACCCTGGGCTATTCTTGATCCCCGTCCTCCGCGCCCCGCGGTATCTTGCGCAATCATCGGCGCGAGCCCCTCTTACCCGGTAACCATCATGGGGATCAAGACCAAGCTCAAGCTGATCGGGTTGCTGCCGCTACTCATGGCGACCGCGTTTGGCATGACCGCCTATCGCGGACATGAAAGCCTGCGCGAACTGCGTGACCTCACTGACGTAGCCGACGGGATGCAGGATCAGGTGGAACAGTTGGAGTCGACCATCCATCGGTTCATCGAGACCCGGGGCGACCGCTACCGGCAAGAGGCTTATCTGCTCATTGACTCATTGGATATTCAAGCCTTCGTCGCGGGCCCACGCTTCGAGTCTCCATCCGCACCCGAGATCGTCGCGGAACTGCGCCAACGACTGATGTGGACCCATGGGGTCTTCATGGAATTGGACGCCCTGTACCTGCCCGTGCTCACGGCGGTCGAGATTGACCGGATTCAACAGGTCGCCCAACGCATCCAGATTGAACTCAGCCAGATCAAACCGCTCTTGCACCGCCTGCGACATGACAGCCACCGCACCGTAGTTGCCTACAGCGACGATCTTTGGAAAACCGAATTTATCCTGATCATCCTCACTGCGCTCCTGGTCCTCGTTCTGATGGTCCCGGTCCTCTATCGGGTCGCCACCGCACTGCACACGCTAAGCCGCGGGACGCGGGAGCTAGGGAAAGGCGGTATCCCGCCCGCGCTGTCTCTGGCCGGCAAGGATGAATTCAGTCAATTGGCGGAAGATTTCAACCAGATGTCGCAGCGGCTTGCAGCGGCTGAGTCTGTGCGGGAAAAACACACCGCTGAACTGGAAAACGCCGTGAAGGATCTGGAAAATTTCAGCTACTCGGTCTCGCACGATCTGCGCGCACCCCTGCGCGCCATCGATGGTTTCGTGGCGATCCTGAAAGAAGAGTACGCACCCATCCTGGATGCGGAGGGTCTGCGACTGTTCAGCGTGGTCAGCGCCAACGCCAAAAAGATGGAGCAGCTCATCAACGATATTCTGGCCCTGTCGCGGGCGGGTCGACTGGAGTTGGAGCCCAGTCAGGTCGACATGAATGCACTGGTTGATGGAGTCTGGGCTGACGTGTCCGAACCCTATGCCGAACGCGTCATCCAATTCCGGTGCGCGGATCTACCAGGGATCTTCTGCGATCCGCGGGCCATCCGTCAGGTCTGGCAGAATCTCTTGGGGAATGCGGTCAAGTTCACCCAGGGCCGCGATCCAGCGGTGATCGAGGTGAGCGCGGAACGGCAGGGAGGAATGATCCGATACAGCGTGAAGGATAATGGTGTCGGGTTCGATCCCGCCTATTCCGATAAACTCTTCGGTCTCTTTCTGCGTCTGCACGGCATGGATGAGTTCGAGGGGACGGGCGTGGGACTAGCCATCGTCAAACGGTTTATTCAAAAGCATAATGGCCAGGTGGAAGGGGTAGGCGCGGTGAATGCGGGCGCCACCTTCGGTTTCAGCCTTCCCATCCAGTAATTGAAACCGCGGCATGTCATGTCGGACGCGGTTTAACGGGAGACGAAGATGGTCGAGAGAGAAGTGGTGGTTGATATTCTCCTGGTGGAGGATAACCCGAACGACGCGGAACTCGCCATCCGCGCGCTGAAAAAGCATAACCTGGCCAATCACCTGGAATGGGTCAAGGACGGCGCTGCCGCGCTGGATTTTCTGTTCCAACGGGGTGACTATGCCGGGCGTTCCAGTACCCTGCCGAAGGTTGTCCTGCTGGACCTGCGTCTGCCGAAGGTCGATGGGATCGAGGTGCTGGCCCAGATCCGCGCCAATCCTGACACCCGCGAGTTGCCCGTGGTGATTCTGACCTCCTCGAAAGAGGAGCAGGATCTGGTGGCGACCTACGAGCACGGTGTCAACAGTTTCGTCGCCAAGCCCGTCGCGTTCGACGAGTTTGCCCGGACCGTGGCCGACCTCGGCATGTATTGGGTACTCGTCAACCGCGTCCCGCCTGAAATCCGACAATCGTCATGACCGATCTGCTTCGCATCCTGTTGCTGGAGGACAGCCCCACCGACGCGGAGCTGATCGAACGCTTCCTGAGAAAATCAGGGCTATCGTTCGAGTCGCGTCGGGTCGAGCGCGCTGATACCTTCCTGGAAGCCCTCGATGCGTTCCGTCCGGATGTCATCCTGGCGGACTACAGCCTGCCTCAGTACAACGGTCTGCAGGCACTTGATCTGGTTCGTGAACGCGATTCCAATCTGCCGTTCATCTTCGTGACGGGGGCGCTGGGCGAGGAAGGTGCCGTGGAGCTTTTGTGCAAAGGCGCCAACGACTATGTCCTCAAGGATCTTCTGACCCGTTTACCCATGGCGCTTGAACGCGCTCTGGAGACTGCACGTCAGCGAACGGCTTTGCAACTGGCTGAACAGTCACTCAAGGAGAGTGAGGAGCGCTTTCGTGCCATTGTGGAGACCACGCTGGACTGGATCTGGGAGGTGGACGCCGAGGGTCGCTATACCTACGTCAGCCCGGCTTCGATCAGGCTGCTGGGCTATCGGCCCGAGGACATGCTGGGACGCCGTCCGGTCGATTTCATGCCAGCCGCCGAGGCCGTGCGGTTTGGGGCCAGCCTTGCCGAGATCGTCGCCGCGCAACGTCCCTTTTCGTTGCTTGAACACACCCTGCTGCGCAAGAACGGGACGCCGGTCGTCATGGAAACCAGCGGAATTCCGATGCTGGGGGACGACGGCCATTTCCTGGGCTACCGTGGCATCGATCGCGATATCACGCAACGCAAGAGCCATGTGGCGACGCTGCTGTTACAGGCCCGTCGCGCCACTGCCCTGCTGGAACTGCCGCGCGCCGCCGAGCGTTTGGAGGAGCGGGAATTCATGCAATTCGGCCTGGAACTGGCCGAGGAGCTGACCGAGAGCCGGATCGCGTTCATCCATTTTGTCAACGAGAACCAGGAAACCATCGAACTGGTGACCTGGTCGCGCCGTACCCTGGAGGGTTATTGTCAGGCGGCCTATGACAGACATTACCCGATCAGCCAGGCCGGCGTGTGGGCGGATGCGCTGCGTCGACGCGAGCCGGTGGTGTTCAATGACTACTCCACGACGGCGCACCTGCACGGACTGCCCGAAGGGCATGCGGAGCTGATCCGGCTGATCAGCGTGCCGGTGATGGATGGCTATCTGGTGCGGATGATGGCCGGGGTGGGCAATAAGGACAGCCTCTACACCGAGCTGGATGTCGAGACCGTTCAACTCATCGCCAACGAGATCTGGCGCATCGTCCGTCAACGGCGGGCGGAGCAGGAACTGCGCAAGCTCTCGCTGGCGGTGGAACAGAGTCCGGCCAGCATCGTCATCACCGATTTGGATGCGCGCATCGAATACGCCAATCCGGCTTTTACCAGGGTGTCGGGCTACAGCCTTGAGGAGGCCATCGCCCAGAATCCGCGCGTTCTGCAATCCGGACGCACCCCTCGCGAAGTTTACGACGATCTCTGGGCCACCCTGACCCAGGGAGATGTCTGGCGCGGCGAGTTCTGTAACCGGCGCAAGGACGGCAGCGAGTATGTCGAGTTGGCCATCGTCTCGCCGGTCCGCCAGCCGGATGGGCGTGTCACTCATTATCTCGCGGTCAAGGAAGATATCACCGAGCGCAAACGGGTCGAGGAGGAACTCAAGCACTACCGTCTGCATCTGGAGGAATTGGTCGAGACCCGGACACTTGAACTCAAAACGCTGGAGGAGCGCAGCCGGCTCATCCTGGAGTCGAGCGCCGACGGGCTCTATGGCGAGGATACCGAGGGGCGCGCGACCTTCATCAATCCGGCCGCCTGCGCCATGCTGGGGTATCGGCCGGAGGATGTGCTCGGCTGTTGCACGCATGACTTGATCCACCACAGCCATCCCGACGGTTCCCCCTATTTAAAGGAAGACTGTCCGATCCACGGTGTCTCCGGTCGCGGCCGGGTTCTGCGTCAGGACGAGGAGGTGTTCTGGCATGCCGACGGCCACGCTTTTCCGGTGTCGTATTCCGCTCATCCCATGTATCGCGACGACGAGCTCGTGGGAGCGGTGGTCAGCTTCTTCGATATCACCGCGCAAAAGCAGACCGAGGCGGCGCGCGAGGCGGCGCTTGCCGAGGCGGAGCGTCTCGCCCGTCTCAAGAGCGAGTTTCTGGCCAATATGAGCCATGAAATCCGTACCCCGCTCAATGCCGTGCTGGGGTTTGCACAGATCGGCGTGCGCCAGAGCGATGGGCGCAAGGCGCGGGATTTTTTTAAGCGCATCATGGATTCGGGACAATTGCTGCTCGGCATCGTCAACGATATCCTGGATTTCTCCAAGATCGAGGCCGGTAAGCTCAACATCGAGCAGAGCCCGATCAACTTGAGCGATGTGATCGAGCACTCTCTGGATCAGCTGCGCGGGCGTGCGCGCGACAAGGGTCTGGATCTCCGGGTCGAGGTGGCCGACGATCTTCCCGCTTCGTGCCGGTGCGACGGCCTGCGGTTGACGCAGATCCTGGGAAATCTGTTGTCCAACGCCATCAAGTTCACCGGCGAGGGGAGTGTCCGTCTGGCGGTCTCACGCGATCGGCGCAGCCTGCTGTTCCGCGTCTCGGACACGGGCATCGGAATGACCGAGGAACAGGTAGGCGGATTGTTCCGGCCCTTCGAGCAGGCGGACGGTTCGATCCCCCGTCGTTTTGGCGGCACCGGGCTTGGGCTTGCCATCAGCAAGCGCCTGGTTGACATGATGGGGGGTGAGATCGGCGTTCGGAGTCGGCTGGGAGAGGGCACGCAATTCGAGGTGCGTATCCCCTTGATCGAGCCGGCCGGATCGATCCTGGCGCCGCCGGCCAAGGTCGCTCCGCCGCCACGGACGTCCCCGAGCCAGCGTCTGAGCGGTCTGGTCGTCCTGGTTGCCGAGGATAACGCGGTCAACCGTCTGGTGCTCGAAGAGATGCTCAAGGATGAAGGATGTTGGCTGGTGCAGGTCGAAAATGGCCTCCAGGCCGTGGAGCGTGTGCGCCACGATGGCGCCAATGCGTTCGATCTGGTGCTCATGGATATCCAGATGCCCATCCTGGACGGATACGAGTCTGCCCGACAAATTCGCGGTTTCGCCCCCGAGCTGCCGATCGTCGGTCTGACCGCTCACGCCCTGCCGGCCGAGCGTGCGCAATGTCTGGCGTCCGGAATGGTCGACCATGTGGCAAAACCCGTGGATCTGGATGCGCTGGTGGCGACCATCCTGAACTATGCGCCGATCGAGTCCGGGATGAATCGCTCTCGCGCGGCGCCAGCGGCGGCGGGGCAGGGGGCGCCATCAGACGTGGCGGTCTCCATGCCTGGCGACAGAAGCCTCGGCGAGACGATGATCGACTGGCCGGCACTGACCGCTCGCTATTGGCGGCGTCCTGAATTTTTGCCCAAGCTGCTGGAATCGGTGCTGACGGGAAACGCTGCTTCTTCCGCCGCGCTGCGTCAAGCCGTCAACCAGGGCGACCTGCGACATTTGGCCTTTCTCGCCCACAGTCTCAAGGGGACGGCGGGTAACCTCTGCGCCGATGGTTTCCGGGCGCTTGCCGCGCGAACCGAAAGTCATGCCCGCGCGGAGCGGACTGCGGCTTCGCTGGACGCGTTTCGGCTTGTGTATGCGCTGGATAAACTGTTATTCGAGGTGACCGTTCGCTTGGATGGGGTCAGGGCGGCGGCGCGCGTGTCCGGCGCGACATCCCCGCTCGATCCAGCTGCTTTATCCGAGGCGATCGACCGTCTTGAGGCGTTGCTTGCCGTTGACGACACGGCGGCAAACTCAACCTTCGCTGAATTCCAGGAGCTGTTTTTACAGGCGTTCGGCGAACAGGCGCTTCAGCTCGGTCAGCGGATCGAACGGTTCGACTATCAAGCGGCGCTCGATATCCTCCGCGCGGTCAAGGCGGTTCAGCCGCGTCCAGCGTAATCCGCGCCGTTGCGAGTAACGCCGATCATGCGATCGTCAATGACAAGCGGCGGTTGCGTTTCAATGGTTCTTAATTTGGCTGAACAATCCTGGCTGTTTCAGAGGGTGGGAGATCGCGACGATGATCGAACGACTGGAGATCGGCGGCCTCAAGGTCGCCAAACCCTTGTACGACCTGGTCAGCAACGAGATCGCCCCAGGCACCGGGATCGCCCCGGAGACCTTCTGGAGCGCCTTCGGCGAGATCCTGCACGCGCTGGCGCCGCGCAATCGCGCACTGCTCGCCCGGCGGGACGCGCTACAGACCCAGCTCGACGTCTGGCATCGGGAGCGCCGCGGCCAGCCGCTGGATCTGGACGCTTACCGCGCCTTTCTGACTGACATTGGCTATCTGGTTCCCGAAGGCCCCGATTTTCTGGTCAGCACCACCAATGTCGACCCGGAAATCGCCGCGATTGCCGGCCCCCAGCTCGTGGTGCCGCTGAGCAATGCCCGCTATGCCCTGAACGCGGCCAATGCGCGCTGGGGCAGTCTCTACGACGGGCTCTATGGCACCGACGCGATCCCGGAGGATGATCGCCTGAAGCGCGGTCACGACTTCAACCCCGAGCGCGGAGCGGCGGCGGTCGCGCGCGCCGCGGCCTTTCTGAACGCGACCGTCCCGCTCAATCGCGGCTCCTATGGCGATGCCTGCGGATTCAAACTCGAACAGGGCAAGCTGGTCGTCTGTCTCCCCGATAACAGCCAAACCATGCTGACGGAGCCGGCGCAATTCATCGGCTATCGCGGCAGTCCGGAGCAGGTCTCGGCCATCCTGTTCGTCCATCATGGACTGCACATCGAGATCCTGATCGACCGCGAGCATGTGATCGGCAGGGAGAGCCCGTCCGGCATCGCGGACATCCTGCTGGAGTCCGCGGTGACCTGCATTCAGGATTGCGAGGACTCGGTCGCCGCCGTCGATACCGAGGACAAGGTCGGCGTGTATCGTCACTGGCTTGGCTTGATGAAAGGCGATCTGACCGCCCGGTTCAGCAAGGCTGGACGGACGGTCGAACGCGCGCTGGAACCCGACCGCACCTATATCCGGCTCGGTGGCGGCACCCTCGCATTGCCGGGGCGCGCGCTGATGCTGGTGCGCACCGTCGGCCATCTGATGAACACCGACGCCGTGCTCGACGCCGCGGGCGAGGAGATTCCGGAAGGCATGCTCGACGCCATGATCACGGTGCTGTGCGCGCTGCATGACGTGCATCCCGATGTCGGCGCGCGGCGCAACTCGCGCGCCGGCAGCGTCTACCTCGTCAAGCCCAAGCTGCACGGACCCGAGGAGGTCCAGCTTGCCGTGGACCTCTTCACCCGCGTCGAGGCGGCCTTGGGCCTTCCCGTCAACACGCTCAAAATCGGCATCATGGACGAGGAACGGCGCACCACCCTCAACCTCAAGGAATGCATCCGGGCCGCGCGCGAGCGCATCGTCTTCATCAATACCGGTTTTCTCGACCGTACCGGCGACGAGATCCATAGTTGCATGGAAGCCGGCCCGGTGCCGCGCAAGGTCGACATGCGGCGCGAGTCCTGGCTCCTGGCCTACGAGGACTGGAATCTGGACGTGGGTCTGGCCTGCGGCCTGCCCGGACACGCCCAGATCGGCAAGGGTATGTGGACCATGCCGGACGCGATGCATGCCATGCTCGCGAGCAAGATCGCGCACCCCCAGGCAGGCGCCAACTGCGCCTGGGTGCCCTCGCCCACCGCCGCGACCCTGCATGCCATCCACTATCATCAGGTCGATGTGGCCGAGGTCCAGACTGAACTCGCCAGGGGCGGGCGCCGCGCCAGTCTGGACACCCTCCTGCAGATTCCGGTGGTTCTCGATCCGGCCTGGACAGCCGAGGACATCCAGCAGGAACTGGACAACTGCTGTCAGGGCATCCTGGGTTATGTGGTGCGCTGGATCGATCAGGGCGTGGGCTGTTCCAAGGTGCCGGACGTCACCGGCGTGGCACTGTTGGAAGACCGCGCGACCCTGCGTCTGTCCAGTCAGCAGGTCGCCAATTGGCTGCATCATGGCGTCGTCAGCCGGGAACAGGTGCGGGAAACGCTGCAATGCATGGCGGGCGTGGTGGATGGTCAGAATGCCGGCGATCCGCGCTACCGGCCCATGGCGCCCGGCTGCGACGGCATCGCCTTCGAGACCGCGCGCGATCTGCTCCTGGAGGGGCGCGCGGCGCCGAACGGCTATACCGAACCCCGGCTGCATGCCATGCGCCGACGGCGCAAGCAATTGGACGGAAAGCGATCGGCTTCCTGACGTCATTTCTGCGACAGACGCTTGCGGGCGGTGCCAGCCAGCCGCCCCGACAGCGATCGACCCTCAAGCCAGGGCGCCCGCGCGGGCTTTGACCGTCGATCGGCCTCGCCTATAATCCCCTGCCTTAAACCGCGTCCGCCACCAGGACGCGGCTGAACATTTATCAAATGATCCTGGAGAATGATGATGCCCACCTACGATTATCGTTGCGATGCCAACAACCGCGTGGTCGAGATCTCCCACCGGATGAGCGAAAGTTTGAGCAGTTGGGGCGAACTCTGCGCGCGCGCCGGCCTCGAGACTGGCGATACGCCGGCCGATGCTCCCGTGCATCGTCTGGCGACCGGCGGCAATGTCATTTCCAGCCACAGCCTCGGCAGCGGCAGCGCTCCGGCTTGTTCGACCGGTTCCTGCTGCGCTGGAGGCATGTGCGGGTTGCAGTAAAGCATCCAGCAAGCTGTCTTTGACACGGAAGCCGCGAGCGTCACCGACCGCACGGAATCCGTGGCGGAACGGATGTCCGCTTGTTTCCGTCCGATGTGACGCATTCGCCTGATCGTTTAGAGATGATTCGATCGATGTCAGGTGAAACGTTTTCGTGCCTGCGCGGGTCTCACCTGCGACATCTGTCGTCTGACAACCTTCAATCTGGAGCGCGCGCATGGTTTCAATCGGTCGGATCTTTCTGTGGGGCATGCTGGTCCTGATGCCGACGAGCCTGTTTGCCAGCGATGATTCCATTGTGCTTGGCATGGGCTGTTTCTGGGGGGCGGAGAAACGGATGTCCGAGATCCCCGGCGTGATCGATGTCGAGTCCGGCTATGCCGGCGGCGATGACCCGCAGGCGGGCTACGAGGACGTGCTAAAGCTGGAGAGATCGCTGCGGCGCGGCGCCACCGAGCGACGCAATCATGCCGAGGTCGTCAGGGTGCGCTTCGACCCTGAGCGCGTGAGTCTCGAAACCATCCTAAAAAAATTCTGGGAGAGCCACGATCCCACGCAGGGCGATCGTCAGGGTAACGACGTGGGCAGCAACTACCGCAGCGCCATCTATACCCTCGACGAGGCGCAAAAGGCCGTCGCGCTGTCGACACGCGCGGCGTATCAGCAGGCGCTGAGCCAGGCGGGACATGGCCTGATCGCCACCGAAATCGCGCCCCTGCGCCACTACATTCGCGGCGAGGAGCAGCACCAGGATTACCTGAAGAAAAATCCCAACGGTTATTGCGGGCTCGGCGGCACGGGCGTGGTCTTCCCCGGCGGGGAGACCAAGGCGGGACCGCCGCCGCTGGTGGTGGATCAGCTCGCGCGGGATCGGCAGTTGATTGTGTTCGAGGCGGAGGACTGTCCCTTTTGCAAGCAGTTCCATGCCGAGGTGATGGATGCCTGGCAGTCGGAGATTCCCATTGCCGCCACCCTCAACCACGCACTGCCCAAGGACTGGACGTTGGAGAAGGCATTGTTCGCCACGCCGACCATCGTGCTGTTCGAGCAGGGACGGGAGGTTTCCCGTTACACCGGCTACCAGGGCGACAAGGATCGCTTCTGGCAATGGCTGGGGTTTCAGGTTCTGACGCCGGCGCAGCAGCGGGTCGCCTTCGAACAGGGCACCGAGCCGGCGTTCACCGGCTCTCATCTCGATGAAAAACGCCCGGGCATGTTCGTCGATGCGGTCACCGGCGCCCCCCTGTTTCGCAGCGATGCCAAGTTCGACAGCGGCACCGGCTGGCCCAGCTTCTTCAATCCAGTCGAGGGGGCGATTACCCTGCACGAGGACCGCTCGCACGGTATGCGCCGGGTCGAGGTGCGCAGCGCAAGCTCGGGGATGCACCTGGGGCATGTGTTCGACGACGGTCCCCCGCCGTCAGGCAAGCGTTACTGCATCAACGGCAACGTCCTGAGATTCGAGCCGGACGCCGAATGAGGCTTAATCCTGAATCCGATATCTAGAACCGCAAAGGGGCAAAGGGCACGAAGATTGCGGTTCGACTGTTCTGTTTTCGGTTAATCGCCTTCGAACTCGCACAGCGCAAAGACCTTTTGTCCACGGCTTTCGAGTCGCCGGCGCCCGCCGAGATCGGGCAGATCGATGACGAAACAGCATTCGACGATCGTGCCGCCCATATTTTCGATCAGGTTACAGGCCGCTTCCGCCGTGCCGCCGGTGGCGATCAGGTCATCGACCAGCAGTATCTGCTCGCCCTCGGACACCGAATCGACATGCATTTCGATGCGGTCGGTGCCGTATTCGAGATCGTAGTCGTGGCCGACGGTCTCGGCCGGTAGCTTGCCTTGCTTGCGAATCGGCACGAAGCCGACGCCCAGCTGATAGGCCAGCGCCGCGCCGATGATGAAGCCGCGCGCCTCGATGCCGGCCACCCGGTCGATCTTCACGGGGGTGTAGCGATGGACCAGTTCATTGATGGTGACGCGCAGTCCGACAGGATCCTTGAGCAGGGTCGTGATGTCGCGAAACATGACGCCCGGCTTGGGATAATGGGGGACGGTGCGAATGAGCGACTTGATGGGCATGGCTTGCTTCCGGAAAGGGTTAACGGGGGTTGAGCAGGCGGCCGGCGACCGCGTCCAGGCGCCGGACCAGCTCGGGATCGCGCGCATCGGGCGGCGTGATCAGGGCGTGCTCCAGCGTCGAACGGCAACCGCAGGCGGCGGCGCCGGTATCGGCATGCAGACGCGGCGCGAGCTGCTTCACCAACCCGCGCGCGTTGTCGGCATTGGCCAGCAGCACCTTGACGATGGCGTCGACGGTGACATCGTCGTGGTTGGGATGCCAACAATCGAAATCGGTGACCATGGCCACCGTCGCGTAGCAGAGTTCGGCCTCGCGCGCGAGCTTGGCCTCGGGCATGTTGGTCATGCCGATGACGTCGCAGTTCCAACTGCGATACAGCTCGGATTCGGCCAGACTGGAGAACTGCGGTCCTTCCATGACCAGATAGGTGCCGCCGCGCGCCACCTCGATGCCGGCCTCGCGCGCCGCCGCCTCGATGTGATCGCCGAGCCGGTGGCACACCGGATGCGCCATCGACACATGCGCGACCAGACCGGTGCCGAAGAAGCTCTTGACGCGGTCGAAGGTGCGGTCGATGAACTGGTCGACGATGACGAACATGCCCGGGCGCAGATGCTCGCGCAGCGAGCCCACGGCGCTGACCGAAATCACCTCGGTAACCCCGGCGCGCTTGAGCGCGTCGATGTTGGCGCGGTAGTTGATCTCGGACGGCGGAATCCTGTGCCCGCGGCCATGGCGGGGGAGAAACGCCATCGGCTGTCCGTTCAGCTCGCCGCGCAGCAAGGCGTCGGAGGGTTCGCCGAAGGGCGACTCGATGCGCTCCCAGCGCTGGTTGGTGAGTCCTTCGATGTCATAGACACCGCTGCCGCCGATGATCCCGATCACCTGGGCGTTACTGTCGCCTGCCATTCACGATCCCCCAATACGATTACCAACAGGTCCGACAGTCTACCCGATCGGGCGCGTAAAAATGAACGGCGGGGCCAAACTTCCGCGGGACGTTGGTTTGACCTGTATCAATCCAGGGGAACCCATGCCTTTGAGGATGGCGCCGCCCGGTTTACTGTCGCGCGAGGCGGAAATCGCCCACCCATCGACTCTGTTCGTCCGGCGGTGCGACGCGCGGGGTTTTTCCAACGACCGCTTGAGATGCAGCATAGGCGACCCTCCCATGACTTCCCCACCCTTCTTCAGCCGCGGCGATCTGGACGGCTTTTTCGGTCTCTTCGTCGACAACCTCCTGCAGATCATGCTGATCGTCCTGCTTGGGCCGGTCATCTGCGGCTTCACCGCGACGCAGATCGCCGAACGGATCCTGCCTGCCGTCGCGCTGTCGGTGGTCTTCGGGAACCTCTTCTATGCCTGGCAGGCGCGCCGGCTCGCGCGGCGTACCGGCCGCACCGACGTGACGGCACTGCCCTATGGCATCAATACCGTCAGTCTCATGGCCTTCATGTTCTTGGTCATCGGCCCGGTCTACCGCGACACGGGGAATGCGGAGCTGGCCTGGCAGGTGGGTTTGTTCGCCTGTTTCCTAAACGGGGCGATGGAGATCGTCGGGGCCTACGGTGCCGACTGGCTGCG
>NZ_CAIPNF010000478.1 GCF_903866365.1 uncultured Thiocystis sp. | reverse complement strand
AACAAACCCCATACCACCCGTGTCGCGGCCTTTCAGTCCCCGGACTTCGGCGCCCTGGGCCATGTGCTGGACGGACAGGTGGACATCCGCCTGGTGACGACCAGCGCGGACCCCGGCCATATCGGGTTTTCCCTGGCCGGGCTGACCAAGCTCCCGCGAGTGGACATTCTGTATGCGCACGCCAACAACAGCCGGGATCTGGTGGATGCCGCAGTTCGAGGACCATGAACAACCAGCGCCGTCCGACGCTTAAACGCCCGAGAAAACCGCCATGAAAACCCTGATCTGTCTAGCCATCGGCATCTATCTTGCCGGTGCCGTTCAAGCCGCCCTGGCCTGCACCACCATCATCGTCGGCAAGCAGGCCAGCGTTGATGGCTCCCTGATCATCGCCCGCAACGAGGACACCGACAATGCCGTGGACCCGCAACTGCTGATGCGCCATCCACCGCGCGCTGAGGCCTATCGCTTTCGTTCCAATTCCTTCGGTAACCCGGCCAATAATCGCTTTACCTGGAAGATGCCGGCAGACACGCTTGGTTATGTCGCCTTTCCGGAATGGGAGAGCGTGCGGGCCGACACCCCCTCGTTCGAGGAGGTTGGCTTCAACGATCAAGGTGTGGCGCTGTCGGCCACCGAGACCATTTTCAACAGCGCGGCGGTGCTGACGGTCGACCCTTATCGGGTCAAGACCGGCATCGGCGAGGATGGCATCACCTCGGTGGTGCTGCCCCAGGCCCAATCCGCCCGCGCCGGCGTGCGACAGCTCGGCCGGATCATCGAGCGCGCCGGGGCCGGCGAGGGCTTTGGCGTCGCCTTCACCGACGCGCACGAGGCCTGGTATCTGGAGACCGTCTCCGGTCACCATTGGGTGGCGCAGCGGATTCCGGATGATGCGTATTTTGTTTCGGCCAATCAGGGGCGCTTTCAGCGGATCGATCTCGATGACCGGCTCAATGTGATGGCCTCGCCCGGGCTGGCGGCCTTCTTGACCGAACAAGGTTTGTACGACCCGACGCAAGGGCCGCTGGATCTCTTCGCCTGCTGCATCGAGAACGGCACCCATGACCACACCTACAACTCCCCCCGGGTCGAGCGGCTGCTGAATCTCTATTCCGGTCTGAACGAAACCCGTGACGACGGACACTTCACCCTGTTCCCGACGCCGACGCGCAAGCTCTCGGTCTGGGATGTCGCGCGCGGATTGCGCGACCATTACCAGGGCAGCGCGCATGATCCCTACACCCACCAGAACCCCAAGGAGCCCTGGCGTCCGATCAGCGTCTTGCGCGCCTCGCTGTCGCACATCACCCAAACCCGGCCGCATCTGCCCGCCGACATTGGCCGGGTGAATTACATTGCGCTCGGCATGACCGCCTTATCCGCCTATGTGCCCTTCTACTGGGGACTGAGCGAACTGCCGGCGGACTATCGGCAGGCCAGCGATCAGGCCGATGACGAGAGCTTCTTCTGGCGTTACCGCAAGCTGCAAACCCTGGTGTTTCAGGACTACCCGCACCTGGCACCCAGGGTTCAGCAGGCCATCGCCGCGTTCGAGCAGGACAACGCGCGCCGGCAGGCGAGGATGGAGCAAGGCTATCTGGCCACCTATGAGCAAGACCCGGCCGCGGCCAAGGCGCTGATTCAAAATTTCACCGACGAGATGCTCGCGCGGCAGCGTCGGATGCTAGAACGGCTGACCGGCACGCTCGCGAAGCAACTCGACATGGAAGACCTGACCAACGCTGACTACACCCGGATGATCCAGGAGATCGAAACCGCCTATCACTTTCATGGGGCTTGAGAGGAAAGAATGAAGAGTGAGCGGAGAGGAGCGAGAAGTGAGTTGCTCCGTCAATCCGGGAATTTGGTTCCCTCCGACTCTATACTCGCTTCTCTTCACTCTCTCCTCATAGAGCATCCGAGATGCGCGCACTCTTTAGGATAGCGGCCGCGCTGGTCGTGCTGCTGGGTCTGGGACTCGGTGCCGGACTGGCGCTGCATTGGCCGGTCGCCGCTCCTGCGCGGCCAGCGCGACCCGCCGCTGGCGAGGCGCAAGCCCCCGCCGACGCCTCAGGGGCTTTCGCCACCCAACTCACGCGCCTGGAAGCGGCGGTCGACGCCCAGCGCCGCGCCGACCAGCGGCAATCCGGTGCCTTCGCCGAGAATTTGCGCACCGCCGCCATGCGCCTGTCAATGTCGGGGCCGCTCGCGCCCCTCACCCAGCGCACTCTGATCGCGCTGGGTGAGCGCCCGGCACTGCAGAAGACACTGTTCTGGCTGATGCCCCTGGTTGGCTGGATGAGCGAGCCTTTTCTGTACCCGCTGCCGGCCGGTGCCGACCCGGCGGCGCGTCTGCAAGCCCTGATCGACGCCCGCGCCGCGGCCGGCATCCGTGTCACCCTTGACAATGTCGGCGATGCCTCGCACTCCGCAGCCAAGGCGGCGGCTTATCGGGATTTCTACCGGCGGCTGATTCTGGCAGCCGACGGTGGCGGGATGCCGCCGCCACTCTCCGTCTCGCTCAAGCTCTCGGCGCTGGTCGATGACCTGCCCGCGGCCCTCGGTGCGGCGGGCACGACCAAGCGCGCGGAGATCCTCGATGCCTTGCGCGCGCTGCTCGGCCCTTCCGCCGACGGAGCGCCGGCGGCGGTCTTCATCCGCGTGGATATGGAAGAGTATGCCTACAAAGACCTGACGCTCGCGCTCTTTCGCGAGTTGATCGAGACCGCGCCAGAGCTGGCCATGGACGCGACCGGTCAGAGCCGCATCGGAGTGGTGATCCAGGCTTATCTGCGCGATTCGGCGCGCGATCTTGCGAGCCTCGCGACCTGGGGCGAAGCGCGCGGTGTGCGCATTCCTGTGCGCCTAGTCAAGGGTGCCTATGCCGACGATGAAAAAACCCTGGCCCGGAACCAGCACCGCCCATCGCCGGTGTGGGATTTCAAGGCATCCACCGATGCGAGCTATCTGATGCTCGCCGACTACCTGTTGCGGCATCCCGAGCGTTTCGACACCCGCTTTGCCACTCATAACATGAGCACCCAGGCGCGGGTGATGGCCTTGGCGGCCGCGCGCGGATACCGACCCGAGCAGATCGAATTCCAGATGCTCTATGGCATGGGCGAACCGATCAAACAGGCCTTGGTGACGCTTGGCTACCCGGTGCGCGAATACGTCCCCGCCGGCTCCCTGGCCCGCGGACTCGGCTACGCCGGGCGCCGCTTCGCGGAATTGACCAATCCCGACAACGCACTGGCGCGCACCCTGCAGGGCGACTACTCGGCGCTGGCCGAGACACCGGAATTCGTCAGTGAACAGGATCGCGCCGCTGCCGAGGCGGCGCGTGCCGCGCTCATGGCCACTGGGCCAAAGGGGGCGCGGACCGGCACGACCTATGCGCTGCTGATCGGTGTCTGCGTGCCCTGGGCCTCGCCGCCGGCGGCGGTCTGCGAGCAAAATGTCGCCCTGATGGCGGCGACCCTGACGGAGACGCTTGGGCTCGATGAGCAACACCTGCGCACCCTGGTCGGCTCCGCCGCCCGCTATCAGGGAGTGGTGGACGCCTTCGCCTGGCTCAGGGCGTCGGTCACGCCGGCGGACCGGGTGATGTTCTACTACAACGGTCACGGCGTGCTGAGCGGGGACGACAATGGCGATGAGGCGGACGGTCACGATGAGATTCTCTGCCTGTGGTCGGCGCGCCCGCCCTTCAGCCGGCAGGCGGCGCTATGGACCCAGACCTGGATGAGCGACGATCGCCTTGCGGCCCTGTTGCGCGCGCTGCCCACCCGGCAACAGATCCTGATCATGGATACCTGTCATGGTGAGGCGACGATCCACGGATTTGATCGCGGAGGCGCGCCAACCCATTACGACCAGGGCCAGGCCGCGCTGCTGGCGGCGGCGCGCGCGGATCAGCTCGCGCTGACCGACGTGAGCGGTCGCTATGGACTCTTTACCCAAACGCTGGCCACGGCGCTGAAGGAGCGGCCCGCGACCCTGCGGGCGGCTTTCGATCAGGCCGCCGCCGCCACCTGGGCCGAGTCGCGCCGGCTTTGCCAGGCGCGCGCGGCGGACAGCGCCGGTCAGCCCCCCTGTGTCGAGCAGAGGCCGACCTTGACCGACCCCCTGCGTCTCACCGAGATGCCCTGGTAGCGGCAGCGTGCAGCCGCCCATCGGTCGGGCGTCTCGCGCGGCGACAGGATGTCGCCGCCACCCCGTCAGTCCGCGGCCGGTGCCGGCGCATCGGCGGGCGCGGCTGCGGATGCGGGCGACTCAGCCGTCTTGCCCGTGCAGGTCGCGCAGTCCGGGACCGTCTGACCACCGGCGGTCTTACAGTCGGCTTCGGATTGCGCGAGCAGACAGGTCTGATGGATGCAGCACAGGCTTCCCTCGGGGACATCCTGAGCCCCGGACAAGCCGAAAAACCCCGCACTTGCGGTGGTGGAAAAGGCCAGCGGCAGCGCCCAGGCAAGGGCGGATAGGGACATTTTCATTGCTCAAGAACCTCGTTGGAAGAGCAGAACAACCAGGGCCGAGCGGGCCTCCGTCGGCAGCGATAGAGTCATGGGATCAGCCGTTCAACGCAAGCGATTTCGCGCGATAAAGTCCGCCGTGCGCAGGGCGAGTGCCTGAATGGTCAGCGACGGCGAAGCACTGCAGCCCTGGGTGGGCAGCACGCTGGCATCGGCGATGAACAGATTATCGATGGCATGGCTTTGGCCATGGGCATTCACCACCGAATCGGCCGCGGTGCGGCCCATGCGCGCGCCGCCGCAGAAGTGCGTTGCCGCGGAACGATCCCAGCTCGTCCACTGCCCCAGCGTCTCCAGTGCGCCACTGGCCGCCGCCAATGCCCGGCAGCGGGCAAGCATCGAGCGCAGCGTGTGCAGATCGCGCGCGTCTAGCGTCATGGTCACCCGCGCCTTGGGCAGCTCATAAACGTCGCGCTGCTGTGGGTCCAGGCTCAGCCGATTGTCCGCGCGCGGCAGTTGCTCGGCGCTGGCGGCGATGGCCGCATGGGCGCCATAGTGGCGCTCCATGAAGCGCCGGTGACGGGCGCCGACGCCAGGGGCGACATGCACCGCGAAGCTCGCCGGACTGATCAGACCATCCGGCGCTCCCCAGGAGGCCAGGCTATAGGCGTTGCAGCCATCCGCCTGTGGTCGCGCGAAATCCCAGGCGCGACTGTCCAGCGCGACGCCCCGGTAGGACTTAAGCCGCTGCGGGAACAAGAGCAGCAACCCGGCATCGAGGTTTTCCATCAGATAGCGTCCGACCAGCCCATGCTGGTTCAGCAGACCCTGTGGATGCTCCCGGCTGGCCGAGAGCAGCAGCAGGCGCGGCGTTTCCAGCGCGCCGGCGGCCAGCACGACCACCGGCGCATGGAAGTTCTCGCGGCGCGCGCGCTCGACCGCGATGGTTGCGACCCCCATCGCCCGCCCATCGGCGCCGAGCAGCACCCGGCTGGCGATGCGACCGGTCAGGATGCGCAGCCGCCCGGTGCGCTCGGCCGCGGGCAGCAGGGCGACATCGACGCTCGACTTGTCGCCGATCATGCAGCCGAAGGCGCACTGCTTGCAGCGGATGCAGGCCGGGCGGCCCACCATCGGCCGGCTCAGAATCGCCAGCGGGTTGGGCGCCAGATGTATCCCGAGTTCACGACCGGCGGCGGCGATCAGGGCGCTGGCCGGGCACAGACGGTGCGGCGGGTTCGGATAGGGCCGCGCGCGCGGAAACGCCGGATGCGCCGCGCCGGCGACGCCGAGCAGTTGCTCGATGCGGTCATAGTAGGGTGCCAGATCCTCGGTGGAGAGCGGCCAGTCCACGGCCAGGCCAAAGTCGCTCCGCATCCGCAAGGCGTGCGCCGGAAAGCGATGGGCCTCGCCCTGATAGCGCAGGGTTGACCCGCCAAGACCGCAGGCACGGATATAACGGAAGTGGCGCTCGTCCCTGAGCTGGCGCCGCAGCAGGCTGCTGGCCAGATCCCGATCCTCCGCGGTCAGCCGCTGCGGGGTCACCAGATCGTCATCTGGCACATGGGACGCAAAGGCATCCCGGAATTCCCAGTCCGGCAGATGTCCGAAGTAATCCCGCGCTGGCTCGAAGCGCGGCCCGCGCTCGAGCAGCAGCACCCGATGACCGGCCATGACTAGGGCATGGGCAAGGGTTCCCCCGCCGGCACCGGCACCAACCACAATCGCCTCGGCATCCATTGCGACGGTCTCGCCGGCCGGCATCAGCCGGCATCCCCATCGCGGTCGTCAAGGATCCGCAACTGCGGCCCCTGGTACCCGACCTGCGTCCAGCTACTCGGGTGGTTGTAATAAGCCTTGAGGGCGATGACAAGCAGCCTCCGTGCCAGGAAGACCAGGCTGCCATCCGGCCCGTTCAGCCGCGGCTCGTCAAGATCGGCCAGCAAAGGCGCAAGATCCGCGACGCCGGCGGGCGCATACTGCTGATCGACATAAGCCAGCAGCGGCCGCAGCCAAACGAGGATGGCGGGTTCCAGGCTCGCGGACAGGCTCAGTCGCGGATCATCAATGCCAACCAGCGCTTGCATCAAGGTTTCCAGACCGGCCCCCGAATCACCGCTGCCACCGGCGACGGCAGGGATATTTTTGCCCAAGCTCGCGCCGACCAAGGCCCAGGGTAGCGCAAGAAACGTCCGTCGCCGCATTAGCGTTGTCATGGGTTGATGGCACCCGGCGCCCCACTGCCATTAAGTTAGAGCATTTTCATGACGGCTGTCTGGAATTCTGAGGGCCGAAGCGCGTCTCAGGGAGCTGGCGATCTTGTCTGGGGAATACTGATGCCGAAAGCGTATTCAACCGATTTGCGGGAACGGGTGATCGCGGCCTGTGATCAGGGTGAGCGAGCGGCGGCGGTGGCGAAGCGGTATGCCGTGAGCGAATCCTTCATCGAAAAGCTCAAACAGCGTCGCCGTGAGGCTGGCACCGGGCCGCGAAACCGCATGCTGGCGGTCGTCACCCGCTCTTGGGCGCGCAGAGCGAGGCACTCCGGGCACATGGAGGGCGAAGCCCGACAGCACGTGAGAGGAACTACGCGACGGGTTGGGGCGGTCGGTCGCCCTCCCCACCTTGTGGTATCACCTCCGGCACTTGGGCCTGACGTTCAAAAAAAAACCTGAAGGCGGCCGAGCAGGAACGCCCGGACGTCCGCCTGGTGTTCGTCAATGAAACCGGGCGGTACCTGGCGATGGTCCTGGAGTGGGGCTGGGGGCCACGCGGTGAGCGCGTCCGGGGCACGGTGCCGCAAGGTCATGGGCAGACCTCGACCCTGGTGTTGGCGTTGCGCCAAGCCGGGCTGGTGGCACCGATGGTGACCGCCGGGGCGATGACGGGGCCGTTGTTGTTGGCCTCTGTGAAAGCATTGCTCTGCCCGGCCTTGGCGGAGGGCAACCTCGTCATCTGGGATAACCTGTCCGCCCATTCGGTCGCCGGGGTGCGCGAAGCCATTGAAGCCCGTGGCGCGACCCTCCAACCACGGCCACCGGCTCAGCGTATATCGAGAAAGCCTTTCGTTTTGCGGCCGATGCGGACCCCTCGGCGCGGCTGGTGTATAACGATTTCAATATTGGCGAGGATGTCGTGCATCTTCTTCGGACTTTGAAGGACAAGGATGTTCCGATTCATGCCGTCGGCATTCAGTCACATGTCATGAAGTGCGATGCTTCGATTCTGGAACCGCTTCAACGACTCTGTCGCTCCGCCAAGGAGATGGGATTGGATGTCTTGATCACTGAGTTTGATGTCTTTGACAGCGCCTCTTTTTCCGAGGATGAGACAGTCTTCGCGAACGTGATCGGCGCATTGCCGACACCACTCGCAGGTATCTTGAGATGATCCTGTCAGAATGCACACCAACAGAGATTCTGACCTGGGGCTTCAGCGACAAATACACCTGGCTCGCCAACAATCGGAAGTTTAATCCCCGTGGCATTCCTGCCAGACCCTTGCCACTCGATCAGGAGTTACGCCGCAAACCCATGTGGCAGGAGATTTATCGGGCATTGCGGTCGATAGCGGCTTAGTCGGAGCCCTCGCGGCGGTTCACGTGAGCTGGCCACCTTTCTGCAACCGGAGCATGCCATGCTTTACCCCGAATTCGGGTTACCGAAAAATCCCGACAAAATCATTCAGCGTATCCATGATGAAATTTGGCTGCGAATCATTCAGCTCCATGAAACGCCAAGCAAAGAATGGTTTGAAGAAATTATCTATAGGCATATTCGGAATTGGGGTGGAGACGAATGGCGAGACGAAATCATTCAGGCGACGATGCCGGACGAATTTTTAGGAAAATAGCGTCGGGCGTCAGCCGCCTGTATAGCCAATTGGTAAGGTAAGACGTGAACACCGCCTACCCGCGTGTCAAAGAAGACCTGCTTTACCGTCTTTACGGTGACGCCCTTGGTATCTTCATGGATGTCAGACGCTCGGCTTTGGTTTCTATACAGCGTCTTAAGCTTTTGGCCAGGACAGAAGGTGACCATCCGACGGGCCGTCATCGGGATATCCTCACCCGTCTTCGGATTCGGACCCGGACGCGCGCGTTTGTCATGGAGAGCGAAGTTGCCGAATTCGGACAGCTTGACCTGCTCACCCTGCTCCAACTTTGAGCGAATCGCTTCGAAAAACTGCTCGACGATGGTAGGACTTCACTACTTGTTCCCGACCGACGACGAGGGCCACCAGCAGATACTGGGGTGGAATCGGCGTCGCCCCTTCCGAGCTGGATCGAGCGCAGGCAATGCGGGTCCAGCCCACCAGACCGGACCATGACCGCTCTTCGGACCGGCCAGCGCCTCGGCGGTGTTGGGGTTTGGGATCAATGGAGCAGAAAATACGTTTAAGCTGGCAACCCCTATTTTTTCAAGAGGATAGCCTGTCACTAGTCGAGTGCTCCCAATAGCCCATGCACCAGTGATAGTGTCCGAAATCAGGTGCGAAGCCTATCAATAGGCTGTTTTTCAATTTTGATAGCCTGGCTATCAATGCTCCAAGAGCCTAATGATTGGCTTACATGCGTTTTCTGTTCCGTTGATCCCCAAACCCGTGTTGAGATCCATCGTCTGTCCTGACACACTCAGCGCGTCGCTGGCGGACTGTCGAAACAGGTGATCCCCGTGCGCGTTTCGAACGCCTGACATGGACTCAGGTAGGAGACGCTGTTGTCCGTATGAATGGCGACCACATGGCGCCCACCATTGGTGCAGGCCACGGCCACCAGCGCGTCACCGTTCGAGGCGGTACCCAGCGCCCGCGTCGTCTCGACGCCCTGGCAACGATCCCCGAAACGGTCAACGGCGATCTGGAACGCCTGCTGGGCCAACTGCGCGCTGGCCGGTGCCGCCACGAGGGCGATTACCAAGACGAAGGGCGTACTGCGCCAGGGTGTGCTGGCGGGTTGGGAGTCATCCATGGTTTAGTGTCCTCAAGGGTTCGGCGAGCGGCTGGATTTCCATCAGGTCACGGCCGGCGCCTGATGCAGAAAGGTATCCTCGGTCAACTGTCCGAGCACGAACGCCGCCACATCGGCACGGCTGATCCGTCCACTGTTGATGGGTGCCGTCAGTGCCTTGGCGTTCTTTTCACGGCTTCAGGATCGGCAACTTCAGCGGCGGCAGAATCCAGATGCCGTCAAGACCACCGCTTGAGCGATTTCGTCAGTCGTTGGGCTTGTCTCCACGCGAATACATGTTTGCATGTATTATTGACAACATGCTAACTTAGAAACGGGCGTACCGTTGCATGATGCATCTTGCCGTCTGGGCAGCGGGATTCGGTGGTGAATCAACTTCGGCTTCGGCCTTGCCCTCGACCTCCATTTGCGTCAACATGCTTGCATGTTTGAAAGCAATCAAAGGATCATGGCCGCATGAAAACCATTGCGATCATTTCGCAAAAAGGCGGCACCGGGAAAACCACCCTCGCCTTAAATCTCGCGGTGGTCGCGGAAACTGCCGGCTATGCCACCGTGATCATCGACCTCGATCCGCAAGCCAGCGCCAAGGAATGGTCCAAAAGCCGTGACGCTGACACGCCCGTCGTGATCTCCGCCCATGCTTCGCAGCTTGACGAAGTCTTGGCAACGGCCAAGGAGAATGACGCGGCCTTCTGTCTCATCGACACCGCTCCACATTCCGAACGCGACGCTTTAGCCGCCGCCAGAGCCGCCGACTTGATTCTGATTCCTTGCCGTCCGGCCATCCTCGACCTGCGGGCGATCACCGTGACCAAAGAACTCGCGGATCTGGCCAACACGCCGGCCTTGGCCGTCATCAACGCCGCCCCGCCGCGTGGATCGCTCGCGGACGAAGCTGGCGACGCCATTTGCGGATATGGGTTGGAAGTGGCGGATGTGGTCGTGACGCAGCGGATGGTATTTGTGCATTCCCTGACGGGGGGACAAACCGTGCTGGAGTTTGAACCGGACGGCAAAGCGGCGGACGAAATTCAGGCGCTGTTCAAGCTCATCTGCAAACAAGTGAACATGACAACCATCAAGAAAACGGTCAAGAAAGCGCGACCGCGTGAGACGAGGCGAACCGCATGACGAGCCATTCCCGCAGTCGGAAAAGTAACCTTTCGGCAGCTTTAGGGGCGTTCGACAATCGCGCCCCTGTCGCCAAGGAAACCGCTGACCCCACACCCGTGCCAACCTCGTCCGCGACGGGGCAGCCGAAAGCCCCCTTACCGCCTAGCCGCCAAGGCAAGAAGGCGCTGACCGGGTATTTCGATCCGGCGGTACTCAAGCAGATCAAGATGATGGCCGCCGCCGAGGAAACCACCATCCAGGCGCTGATGACCGAAGCCATTAATGACCTGTTCAAGAAGCACGGAAAACCTCATATTGCATGACTTTATGACGACATGCAATGCATGTCGTCATGCAAGCATGTATTTATGTTGTATGATTGGGCTATCAATCATTAGCTTTCAGAGAGGATGGCGGCTCATGAAATGCGACTTGTTCTACTCCACCTTGCATGAAGTTCTGTTGGCAGATGATCATGGCAACATGAATGCAAGATGACCTGCACGCACACGGATTTCGTGTCGGCACCCACACGCGACCGGCACCGAGGGTGGCGGGTTGACCGGCAAAGACCGGCCAGGTAAAGACGAAGACATCGCCCGCGTCCCGCCTCGTGTACACTTCAAACGGAGAATAATCATGCCGATTATCTGGCGACCACAGTTAACGACGGGGGACGAGCGGATCGATCAAGATCACAAATATCTTTTTACGATCTTT
>NZ_CAIPNF010000477.1 GCF_903866365.1 uncultured Thiocystis sp. | reverse complement strand
GGTGGTTCGCAGGGCTTGGTCGAGCCCGCAATAGAGCATCACGACCTGAAGCAATTGCGCCGGCGTCTTGAGCTTGCGCGGGCGTGCGAATGCCTTGAACTCACGCGCCATCGTCGCGTACTCGGGTGGCACTTCCTTCAGAAACGCTTCAAACGCAAGATCGACGGGCTGAGGGGCGTGGAGCATGGCAGCAAAAAGCTAACACATCGCACCTCTCCACTGATTTTCAAGGGCTTGTCGGCTATGTTGGCGCTTATGGGTGTTGACCCCCAGTTGGGTCTGGCCAAAGATGCCGGGATAGTCTCCGTCGATGCGTTGGCTCAAATCCCCCTTGGCCAGGGCGTCCGTCACCCGCATGACGTCATGCAACCCAGCGCGGGTGATGCCGGTCATCTGGTTGATCAGTTCGGCAAGCTCGCGCGCGACGCCCTGTTGCTGGGCGATGTCGAGCCGCTCGTCGAAGTCGCCCCGCGTCGCCTTGCCGACGATGTTCTTGATGCCGACCAGCAGGATGCGCAAGGCCTCCTGCATGATCTGGAGCGCCCGCAGGAGCTGGGTGATTTCGTCGTTGCCGGTGACCGCGATGGTCCCGGACAAATCCCCGGCCGCGATCGCCTCGGCCACCCGCACCGCCCGGCCGATGGGCTGGATGACGCCGCGCAGCACCAGGACCGAAACCAACCCCAGCATGGCGAGGACGACGATCAGGACCACCCCCTGAAAGAGCCAGGCAAGCGTCGTCAGCCGCGCGCGCTCGGCCTCCGCAGCGGCAATCCGGGTGACGATGGAGGCATCGATCCCCCGCTCCTGCTCGCGTAGTTGACCGAGCCGCTGCGCGCCCTCCTCGGTGCGGTTTTCCAGGTACACAGAATTCACAGCGACCATGGCGGCGAAGTAGTCCTGGAACGGAGTGTGCAGCCCCTCGCCGTCTGGCCCCAGGCGGGCGATCAAGCCATCCGCGCGTCGCGCGACCTGGGCGATCTCGATCGCCATGGCTTCCTCGCGGGTCAGGATGCCGGTCTGGACCCGCGCGGCGATTTCGCGCACCGCCGAGCCGATCTCCAACAGGGCGCGCTCATCCGCCGCCACGCCCTGGCGTTTCAGGTCGAAGGCGAACAGGACCGACAGCAGGGCCAGCACGAGGATTCCCAGCAGGGCATAGGGGGCAATCATCTTCTTGGTCAGCGTCATGTGCATGGTCTACTCTACTCTTCAGCGGTCGCCGACCGGCAAAAAACCGAGTAACTTCACCACCGCCTGACCCTCACCGCTCAGGGCGAGCGCCAGAAAGGCCGCGACGGTCGGCGTCGCCTCACGGTAGACGAGATTCAGTGGCCGCACGATCGGGTAGCGCCGCTCGCGGATGGCCGCGTCGGACGGCTCCACGCCGTCCAGGGTGAGCACCTTGACCGGCAGACCGGCTTCGGCCATGGCGCGGGCCGTTCCGACCGACACATAGCCGATGGCGCCGGGCAAACCGCCGACCAGGGTCAGCGATTCCAGATTCGAGCCGATGACATAGGCATCCTTGGTGATCAACGGCTTGTCGGTCTGCTCGCGATCCGGGCTTTGCAGTCCCGTAAAGTGCTCGAAGAGTTCGATCGTGCTGCGTCCGACCTCCTTGGTCACCCGCACCACGGCGAGATCCGGACCACCCAGTGCTGACCAGTTCGTGATCTTGCCGGTGTAGAGTTCGATGAGCTGGGATTTGGTGAGTTGGGTCAGCGGGTTGTCCTGGTTGACGATGATCGCCAGGGCATCCATCGCGATGACGGTGTTCTTGAGTTCGGTCTGTTCCGACGCCTTGAGCTCGCGCGACACCATACCGATCTGACTGGTCCCGGCGAGGGTATTCTTGACCCCGGCCCCGCTGCCGCCGCCGGCGAGTTGGACGGCTTCCCCGCCGTGCTGGGTAAAAAGCGGAATCAGACGCTCGACCACCGGCTGAACCGTGCTGGCCCCCGAGATGTCCAGCGCCCAGACCAGTGGCGCGGCGAACGTCAGCGCGACCACGCGTGTCAGATGGAATGCGAAGCTGTTGGTAATCCTCACGCCTTGTTTTCTCCTCAGCGATTGACGACAGATCCAAACCAGGCCGTGAAGACGCACCAGGCCAATGATCCGGTTGGCATGTCCGGCAGGCATGGCAGTATAAAGGCCAAACGCCAGATTCCGATCTGGATACACCGACTCCGTGATCGACTGGGCGCTTGTCGGTCACGCCGACGGATCGATGTTGAATCCTGGACGAAGCCATTGCACACACGCTCCACTCTGAACAGCCCCGCTCCCGCCTGCCTGCTTGCCGCCTGGTCGACCCACGAGGCCGAACTGCGCGGCTATCTGCGTCACCGTCTGAACGATCCCCAGGACGCCGAAGATCTGCTGCACGACGCTTTCCTCAAGGTGTTGCAGCAAGGCCGGCGTTTCTGCGCAGTCGCGAACCCGCGCGCCTGGCTGTTCCAGGTGACGCGCAACACGCTCACCGACCGGTTTCGAGCGCACCGCACGCACCTCACGCTGCCGGACGATCTCCCCGCCTCGGCCAGCGCGACACCTGCCCCAGTGGACGACCTCCACCAGTGTCTGCCCCGAGTGCTCGCGGAGCTGTCCGAGACCGACCGGTTCGCCCTGACCCTGTGCGACATCGAGGGTCAGTCCCAACAAGTCCTGGCCGACCGGCTGGGGATCTCGCTGCCCGGCGCCAAGTCGCGCGTCCAGCGGGCGCGCGCCCGCTTGCAGCAACGTTTAGTGGAAGCCTGTCAGGTGCGCTTCGATGAGGAAGGGCGGGTCTGCTGCTTCACGCCGCGTGGGCCGGAGTAACCGCGTATCCGGTGGTACTCTGCGCCACCGCACGATCGACCAGGTATCGGGTGACATCGCGCGACAGTGTTCGAGTCACCTGGGTGAGTCGAGCCAATGGCCAACATCGGCCATTAGCGCCCAATCGCAATCATCGGAGGATCCTCACATGCCGCACGCCCTTTCCCGCTCGTTCTCGTCGCGCTGGCTGACCGCGCTACTGCTTTTGGGACTCTCGGCCTTGCCCGCCCTCGCCAGTCCATCCTTCCTGGTCGATGCCGACTGGCTCGCTGGGCATCTCGACGACGAGAACCTCATCGTGCTGGAGGTCCGCTATCACCCGCACCGCTATTTCACCGTCGGCCATATCCCGGGCGCGGTTCAGGTGCAGCGTTTCAAGGATCTCGGCGACAACCAGGCCAGCCCCATCATGCGCTTCCCCTCCCGCTCCGCCTTCCAGGAGACCCTGCGCGGTTGGGGCGTGAACGACGACTCCCTGCTGGTCCTCTATGACGACTCCAGCACCGCGCTCACCTCCCGCCTCTACTATCTGCTGGAGCTGTACGGGTTCGACATGCAGAAGGTCAAGATTCTCAACGGCGGCACACTCGAATGGACCGGATTCAACGAGCTGACCAAGGAGCCCACTCCAGCCCGCCCGCGCGGCTCGGTGACCCTCAAGGACGCCAATCCCGACCTCTTCGTCGAATGGACCCAGGTCTATGACGACGTGGTCTCGCGCCGCGATCCCAAGGTCATCCTGATCGATGCCCGTCCCCACGACATGTATACCGGCGAGGTGATCCGCCATGCGATCCAGGGCGGACACATCCCCGGCGCGGTCAATCGCGTGAGTCTGGATGGGGTGGACGGCCAAACCGGCAAGTGGCGCGACGAGGCTACGCTGGCGACGCTCTATGCGTCCATCCCCAAGGACAAGCGCCTCTACGTCTACTGTCACGACGGCTTCCGCATGAGCCTGGCCTATCTCCAGCTCAAGTCGCTGGGCTACCGCGACGTGCGGCTCTACAACGGCGGCTGGTCGCACTGGGGCAACGAGCTGACCCTGCCGGTGGTCGAGGGACCGGAGCCGCTGGGAGGCGACTTCGCGCTTTAGGCGCCTGATGCCCTGCAACAGGGGTTGTGGATCTTTTTTGCGTCCGCGAACGCACCATCGCCGGGAGAGCTGTCTTGAACCACGCCGAACACTATCACCAGGCTCCCCAAGCGTTCAATCGTGCCTTTGCCATCGGCATTGGTCTCAATCTGTTGTATGTGGCCGTGGAGGCTTTCTACGGTTGGCGGGTCGACTCACTGGCGCTGCTGGCCGATGCGGGTCACAACCTCTCCGACGTCGGTGGACTCGCGCTGGCGTGGGGGGCGACGCTGGCCGGTCGCCTCCGGGCCAATGCCCGTCATACCTATGGTTGGCGGCGCGCCTCGATCCTCGCGGCCTTCGCCAACGCCACGGTGTTGCTGGTGGCCATGGGCTCGCTGCTGTGGGAGGCCGTCCACCGGCTGCAAGCACCCGCACCGACCGCAGGCGTGACCATCATGGTCATTGCCGCCATCGGGGTGGTCGTCAACGGCATCACCGCCGCTTTGTTCATGTCCGGGCGTAAATCCGACCTCAACCTGCGCGGCGCCTTCCTGCACATGGCGGCGGATGCGCTGGTGTCGCTGGGGGTGGTCGCGGCCGGCGCGCTCTATCTGTGGACCGCCTGGAGTTGGCTGGACCCGGCGACCAGCATGGTCATCGCCTTGGTTATCGTGATCGGCACCTGGGGCTTGTTCCGGCAGTCCCTGCATCTGCTGTTCGACGGGGTGCCGGAGCAGGTGGACCTGCCCGCCGTCGCCGCCTGGCTGCGCGAGCGCCCCGGCGTGACCGACATCCATGACCTGCACATCTGGGCCATCAGTACCACCGAGACCGCCCTGAGTGTCCACCTCGTCATGCCGAATGGCCATCCCGGCGACGCCTTTCTGAGCGAGACGGCGACGGCGCTTCATGCGCACTTCGATATCGATCACCCCACGATGCAGATCGAGATCGGTCGGCCCGAGGGCGGCTGCGCCCATCCGACAACCTGCCCGGGACTGTCCTGAGCGATCCGTCCGCGATGACCGGGAGATGCCCGGTTGCGGCGGCGCTTAGGTGCGATAGCGAACGGACGTGCGGGCCGCCGCACGTCGATCATCACAATCGTTGATCAAGCCCAGCGGGCGGGCCAACGGACGGCTGCGCCCATCGGCTGACCTGCCGGGACCGCCCCGCAACGTACCTGCGGTTGGCTGGGGTGCATCCTTTTGCCGTCGCCTTCGTCTCCTTTCATGTCGCGGGCCATCCGCTGTTTTCCACAACCTATTTCGAGGATGTCTCACCCATGATCGAAGCCAAGGATTTCTATGAACACGGCCTGGCCCTGCACGGCCACAAATGCCCGGCGATGCCGATGGGTCTGCGCATCGGCGCGGCGGCACTCAACGCCCTGGGAGTGGAGCGGGCGGCGGACGGTCAGCTCCTCGCCCTGGTGGAACTCGGCGAGGACCACTGCGCCACCTGCTTCGCCGATGGCGTGCAGATGGTCACCGGCTGCACCTTCGGCAAGGGCAACATCAAGAAGCTGCACTACGGCAAGTGGGGCGTGACCCTGATCGAGGGTGCCACCGGGCGGGCGGTGCGGGTCACCCCGACGGCGGAGGCGATGCTGGCCAACAAGCAAACCGCCTTCTTCAAGGACTATCGGGAGAAAGGGATCCCGGCATCACAAGTCCCCTTGGAGGTGGTCCAGCCGCTGGTCGATCGGGTCATGAGCGCACCCGCCGACCAACTCCTGAGCGTCGGCCCGGTGTTCGAGCATCCGGTCGAGCGGCATCGCCATTCCTTCGACGGTCTGGTCTGCGACGCCTGCGGTGAGATGGTGGTCGAGGGCTACGCCCGCCTGGCGGGCGAGCAACGGGTCTGCATCCCCTGCCACGAGCAGCTCACCGGGATCCGTGAACCGCGGACCACCTCATGACCCTGCTCGTCATCGCCGGTCTGCTGACCTTCGCCCTGACGACGCTCTTCAGCATGGCTGGGGTGGGTGCGGCCCTGATCCTGATCCCGGTCTTCCTGGCCTTCGGGATCGAGTTGCACACCGCCATGGCCACTGCCCTGCTGCTCAACGCGGTGGGGATGTCGGTCGCCTCCATCGCCTTTGTGCGCAAGGGGCTGGTGGAATGGCGGCTGGTCCTGCCGATGCTGGTGCTGGCGGTCGGGTTGTCGCCGGTCGGGGTTTGGACCGCCCACGGCCTGGATCGCAGCCTGCTGTTGTGGCTGTTCGTGGGCTTTCTGGTCTTCGCCGCAGCGATGATGGTGTTGTACCAGCCCAAACCGCGCGCGACCCGCGCGTCGCTGGCGACCACCCTCGCGCTGGGCCTGCCGGTGGGCGGTGTGGCCGGCTTCATCGGCGGCCTACTCGGGGTGGGTGGCGGCAACATCATCGTCCCGGCCCTGGTGGCGTCCGGCCTGGAGCCCAAACGGGCCTCGGCCAGCGCCTCCTTCGTCGTGATCTTTGCCTCCATCAGTGGCTTTCTGGCCCATGTCCAGGTCGCGCGCATCGACACCGCCCTGCTCGTTGTCACCGCGCTGGCGACGATGGGCGGCGCGGCGTTGGGTGCCTGGCTGGCGACCGAACGCCTGTCGGCCGCGCAGTTGAAGCGCGCCATTGCCCTGGTCCTGATCGCGGTCGCCGTCAAGACGGCGTGGGATCTGCTGTGACCGCGATGCGGCTCTGGTGCGACATGGCGCATTGACCCTTTCTCTGAACGATTCATCCCTGAATCAGGAACCTGAACATGAACGATGACCGTCAAACCCTCCTCAAGGCGCTCGAATTCCATGGTCACCGCTGCTGGGCAAGTGTGGCCGGTGTCCGAGTGGGGCTCGCCGCCCTGCGGGTCCTGGAGGTGAAGCGCTCCGGCGGACGCCAGCTCCACGCCTTCGTCGAGATCGGCGAGGACCACGGCGGCATGTGCTTCGGCGACGGGGTGCAGTCCGCGACCGGCTGCACCCTGGGCAAGGGTAATCTGGAGAAGACCCCCTACGGCAAGCTCGCGGTCACCGTCATCGAGCGGGCGAGCAACCGGGCGATCCGAGTCAGCTACAAGCCGACCCTGCAAAAGCAGATCGGCGCCTCTGCCTTCATGACCAAGCGCGGTCAGGGGATCGAACCGGACGACATCCCCGAGGCCGAGCAACTGGAGCTGGTCGATCTGATCTGGAATGCCCCGGAGGCAGACATCCTGACCCTCGGCGAGGTCTTTCAGTTCGAGCGCGACTGGCTGCCGGAGGTGATAGGCTTCGTGCCGTGCGGCGCCTGTGGCGAGCTGACCGCGAAGGCCTATCTGCGGGTAGTGGGTGAGAAGCACGTCTGCATCCCCTGCTCCGGGTATGAGCGATGAGCGCATCATGAGCGCGAACACCTCGACCGAGCCGGGCGGACTCGCAACCGCCGACGTCGCCCGGCGCCTGGCGCCTGGCCGAGGACGGCCCCAATGCCCTGCCCGGAGGGCAGCGGCGCAGCCTGCTCACCATCGCTTGGGAGACGGCGCGGGAGCCGATGTTTCTGCTGCTGCTCACCGCCGGCACGCTGTATCTCATCTTCGGCGAATTGCAGGAAGGGCTGATCCTGTTCGGCTTCGTCCTGGTCACGCTCGGGTTGACGCTCGATCAAGAGGGCAAGGCCGAGCGGGCGATCACGACCTGGCCGAACGGGTTTGATTCGCCGACGGCACCATTGAGGCGGCGTCTGACGGCGATCATCGCACGCTCGCGTAACGTCCAGTCCCGCGGCTCCCCGCTCCAGCGTATCGCGATGATATCGCTTTCGTCACATACTATCGCCACGCCACAAAACCATCCAGACTGCTCACACCCTTGAGCACCGCGCCAAGACATCAATATAATCAACTGAATTATAAAGCAATTAATAAGAAAATAGGTCGTGAACGCTGGAGCAATCCGCCTAGCCGTCACAAAGCTTCACTTGCCTATATATATGCCTGAGAATATATAATCGAAAAACTGGTGACGCGCGGCGACTTCCAGTCCAGACCCGCCCCTTGCGACCCCGCGTCTTCGCTCTCATCCGCTCACAGCCAATAGCCTCCCAACCATGAACGACAAGCCCTTAAACATGCTCTTCCTCTGTACCGGCAATTCCGCGCGCAGCATTCTTGCCGAACGTCTCATCGAGCGCTGGGGCGCGGGCCGCTTTCGCGGTTTCAGCGCCGGTAGCCATCCCAAAGGGGAGGTGCATCCGCTGGCGCTGGAGATCCTCGGTCGCAACAACTTTCTGACCGACGGACTGCGCAGTAAGGACTGGGCGGAGTTTGCCCAACCCGACGCGCCGGCGATGGATTTCGTGATCACGGTCTGCGACAAGGCGAAGGGCGAGATGTGTCCGATCTGGCCCGGCCAGCCGATGATCGCCCATTGGGGCATCGAAGATCCCGCCGCCGTGGAAGGCGATGAGCTGACCCGGCTCAACGCCTTTCGTACCGCGATGCGCGAGTTGGAGAACCGTATCAAGATCTTCGTCGCCCTGCCCTTTGCCTCATTGGATCGACTGAAGCTCCAGCGTGAGCTCGACCGCATCGGCGAGCACTGAGCCGTCTAAGAGTCTTGACAGGGTCGCCTGGCTGTCACCCAAGACTCACCAAACGATCACATTCCACTGCGATGATGTGTGGTGTTGCTCCTCATTCGATCAACCGTCCGGAGAATCCGATGTCCTCATTCGCCCCATCGTTCACCCGATTCATGAGGTCCGTGCTCTGGCTCGGCCTCGTCCTGTCGTTACCGAGTGCGCACGCGGGCGGGCCTGTGTTCGAGATCCACCCGCCCGGTGCGACCCAGTCACTGACCGGCGCCGGCTCCACCTTCGCCGCCCCGATCATTCAGCAATGGATGAAGATCTACAGCGGGCAGCACCCGGATCTCGCCCTGAGCTACGCGGTGGTCGGCAGTGGCGAAGGGATTGATCGCTTCCTCGCTGGAGAGGTCGACATCGGTGCGACGGACGCGCCGCTCACGCCCGAGGAGCGGGCCAAGGTCGCGGGCAACGTCGTCCAGATTCCGGTCACGGCGGGCATGATCGCCATCACCTACAATCTGCCCGGCGTGCAGGGTCCGCTGAATCTGCCACGGGACGTCTACCCCGACATCTTTCTGGACAAGATCAGTCGCTGGGACGATCCGCGCATCGCGGCGGCCAATCCCGGGGTGAACCTGCCTCACAAGCTGATCCAGGTCGTTGCGCGACTGGACAGCAGCGGCACGACTTTCGCCTTCACCAATCATCTCGCGGCCGTCAGCCCGGCCTGGGCGGCGGGGCCTGGCGTCGGCAAACGCCTCGACTGGCCGGGTGGGGCCATGGTCGCGCGCGGCAACGAAGGGGTTGCCCAACGTATCAAGCTCACGGAGGGATCGATCGGCTATGTCGAATCCGGTTTCGCAGAACGGCTCCGGCTCCCGCTCGCCTGGCTGGAAAATCGCGCCGGCGGTTTCATCGCCCCCAATGTCGAGACCGGGCAGCGCGCCCTGACCGGCGGCTCGGACGCCCTCCCGGAGACACTCGACGTCGTGATCACCGACCCCGAGGGCACGCGCTCCTATCCGATCGTGACCTACACCTGGCTGCTGCTGCACCGTCAGTACCAGGATCCCGCCAAGGCCGAGGCCGTCAAGGCCATGGTCCGCTGGATCCTGACCGACGGCCAGGGCCAAGCGGAAGCGCTACGCTACGTCCCCCTGCCGGAGAACATCGCGCAGGCCGCACTCATCAAGCTCGACAGTCTCGATCGCTAGCCCGGCACGCGGGCTCTGGCACCAAGCCGCCCAGCGCCCCGCGCTGGGCGACCTGCCCATCCCCGAACGGTCGACCGGCAAGCCAACCCCGCGTGGGCTGGACCGCGTTGGTCTGACCGTCCGAGGGCCGTACCTCCCCCGATTGAAGCCCTGCTCCACGGCGATCAGGCATCCGTCCATGGCTCCCGCCACGCGCCTTAAGCGTGTCTCGAAACGACGATCGTGACGACCGGAAGATAATCCGGTCGCGGGCTCGCGCACGTCCCATGCATCCTTTTCGCTCCCGCTTCGTCTTCACTCCTAATCAAGCCGCGCATCCGATCCAACCATGACCCAAGCCACGACCACCGACCAACCCCGCCTCGCCTCCTGGCTGGCGGGCCTGCCCATCGCCGCTGCCCTCTGGGTGCTGCTCTACAGCTATCTGACCGAGATCGCCGATCTGGCAATCGGCGCGCTGGGCCTGACCCGCGCGACCCCTCTCGGCGAGGCGGTGCATTTCTTTCTCTACGACACCCCCAAGGTGCTGCTCCTGCTGACCGGCATCGTCTTCGTGATGGGCGTGATCCAGACCTTTTTCGCCCCGGAGCGCACCCGCGCCCTGCTGACCGGGCGGCGGCTGGGGGTGGGCAACGCCATGGCCGCCTCGCTCGGCATCGTCACGCCCTTCTGCTCCTGCTCGGCGGTGCCGCTCTTCATCGGCTTTCTCTCCGCTGGGGTGCCGCTCGGCATCACTTTCTCCTTCCTGATCGCCGCGCCCATGGTGAACGAGGTGGCGTTGGCGCTGCTGCTCGGGCTGTTCGGCTGGAAGGTGGCGCTGCTTTATCTGGGGCTGGGGCTGCTCGTGGCCATCGTCGCCGGGCTGATCATCGGCGAGCTGAAAATGGAGCGCCATCTGGAGGACTGGGTGCGGGCGATCCACTTGGGCGAGGCGACGGGCACGGTCGGACAGACCTATCCCTGGCCGGAACGCCTGGCGGCCGGGCTCAAACATGTGCGCGAGATCGTCGGTCGCGTCTGGCCCTATGTGCTGCTCGGTATCGGGCTCGGCGCGCTGATCCACGGCTATGTGCCGGAGGACTTCATGGCCGCCTTCATGGGCCGCGATGTCTGGTGGGCGGTCCCGGCGGCGGTGGTGCTCGGGGTGCCCATGTACACCAACGCGGCCGGCATCATCCCCATCGTCGAGGCGCTGATCGGCAAGGGCGCGGCGCTCGGCACCACACTGGCCTTCATGATGAGCGTCATCGCGCTCTCCGCCCC
>NZ_CAIPNF010000476.1 GCF_903866365.1 uncultured Thiocystis sp. | reverse complement strand
TCACCGCCTGCCACGCTCCGCCGGATGCGCAACACTCGATACGGGTGGTTGGTTAGACCTTAAGAAATCCTGTCCTTGAATTTCTCCCGACCAGGATTTTCACCTGGCAAGAAGCGACAAGCTTCGCTTGTCGCACTAACGAATAGGTTAAGCGGCCCCGCTAGCACGACCTTGCAGAATGAGCACCGCGCCGTCTGCGGGGTCCGCGCTTTAACCGCTTGTTAGCCCCTCACCGCGCGCTGCGGCCTCATCGCCAAGTAACTTGGGCGTGGCATACTGGTCGGCGATCAGCCGATCCCAAGGTCGAAATCGCATTGGTGCTGTGCAAAGCCCGTTTGTTAGCCTGATCCGGGAGTGAGCGGACTCATCATTGGTGACGCGCAAGCGATCCCGTTCGGAAGACGGCAACCCCACGAACACTCCCGATCAGCCTGATCATCCCAACCCTCATCACGTTGATTGGCGACGGGCAAAAAGTATGGTTCTCCCACCCAAAAAGTGCAACACGTCACTGGCGGAACAATCCAAAAAGCCGCTGGTGGCCGCCTGTGAGGCGGTCTCGCAAGAACCGCCGGTGCCAGCCCAACTGGAACGCTTGAACTGGGATGCCGCCGGTATCGATATCGGGGCCACCAGCCACTTTGTGGCCGTCCCTGCCGATCGCGACGCGCCATCGGTGCGCGAGTTTTCCGCCTTCACCGCCGATCTGGAACGTCTCGCCGATTGGCTCGCGCCGTGCGGTAGTCGCACTGTCGCGATGGAATCCACGGGCGTGTACTGGATCCCCCTGTTCGAGTTGCTCGAAAGCCGCGGCTTCGAGGTGCTCCTGGTCAATGCCCATCACGTCAAGCATGTCCCCGGACGCAAAACGGACGTGCTCGACTGCCAATGGCTGCAGGAGTTGCACACCTTCGGCTTGCTGCGCGGCGCCTTTCGCCCCGAGGAGTCGATGTGCGTACTCCGCGCCTATTTGCGTCAACGGGCCACTCTGGTGCGCGACGCCGGGATGCACATCCAGCACAGGCAAAAAGCGCTCAACCCGATGAACCTGCATCTGCATCACGTCGTGAGCGACATCACCGGCGGACCGGGATGACGATCATCCGCGCCATCCTCGCCGGAGAGCGGAACCCACAGGTGCTGGCACAACACCGGGATCGGCGTTGTCGCCAATCGGTGGGGACCATCGCGAACGCCCTGCAGGGCTACTGGCGCGAAGAGCATCTGTTCACGTTGCGTCAAGCCGTGGAGCTGTTCGATGTTTATCAGCAGCAGATCACACGCTGCGATGAGGAAATCGCGCAGGTTCTGGCACGTCTGGATCCGGCGACCGACGCCGACACCCCGCCGCCCGTGCGCAAGCACAAAGTCGATCGCAACACCCCGCGCATCGATGACCTGCGCGAGCCGCTCTTTCGTCTGGCCGGGGTCGATCTGACCCGCATCGACGGGCTCAATCCCCATACGGTCTTGAAAATCCTCTCTGAGATTGGCACCGACCTGTCGCGCTGGCCCTCGGTCAAGCCGTTCTGCGCCTGGCTCGGCTGATCGCCGAACAACAAGATCTCCGGGGGCAAGCGCATCGGCAAGAGCAAGACGACCCCCTCGGCCAATCGCGCGGCGGCGGCCTTGCGCATCGCCGCCCAGGGGCTGTCCAACTCCCAAAGCGCTCTCGGCGGCGATCTGCGGCAGCAAAAAGCGCGCTTAGGCGCACCGAAGGCCATCACCGCGACGGCGCATAAACTGGCCACGATTCTCTACCGCCTGCTCGTCAACAAGACCGAGTCTGCCCCACCAGAGGCAAACGACTACGATGTGCAATACCGCAAGCGCGTGCTATCCAATCTGAAACGGCGCGCCGATCAGCTGGGCTTCGATCTGATCGAGCGCACCGCCTAGCACAGCGGCGGCCATCTCGCGACGGCGCAAAGAGCCTGCCCGGCAGGACAGGGTCGGTCTGTCCAACAGTCGACCGACTGTCCACACTCGGCTCTGATCGCCCCGTCAACACCCCGATGTTCTTCGACGACGCATCCTTGCCGGCGCGATCATCCTGGCGATGACAACAACGGCCGTTGCCTCAACGTGAACGCCACGATCCACGCCAATCCGTCATCATTTCTTCACATGAATATCCCTTCAAAACAGCTAGATGGGGGAAGTTACTTGGAAGGTGCTATGCCACTTCGCGCATAGGGCGAACCCTTGGCTGCGGAAGGGGTCGGCCTTCAGCGTTGAAGTGGTGGATCACGTCCTCAACGACGGCGCAAAGCTCTCCATAAAGAGCGACGGGATCATCTCCATGGATTCCTGTGATGAGGTCAGGGCATCGACCGATATAGACCTGATCTTCCTCGCTCCAATCCACCCATTTGTGATACTTGTCGAATTCTTTCATTTTTAAACCATTTCAATTGCTTGCGCTACATCTTTCTCTTGATATCGCTTCGCGTCATCACCCGCCTGTCCGCTCACTGTCACTGCACCGGGGTAGTTTGGGTGAACAAACTTTCGGTGCGAGCCTTTTCCACCTCCAGCAATTTCTTTGAAACCGGCGCGTTTCAGATTTTTGAGCAAGTCACGAATCTTCAGTGGCACTAGAAATCCTGTTTGCCGTACTCGCCATTGAGGTAGGACAGCCAGTTACCCAACTGCCCCCTCACAAATCCCGGCGTGCGGAATTACCGCACCGGGCTTTTCAAAGTTGCTCGCTTCGCACGCGGTCTTTGCGCTCAGAAGT
>NZ_CAIPNF010000475.1 GCF_903866365.1 uncultured Thiocystis sp. | reverse complement strand
CTATGCCTACGAGGAGCAACGCCGTATGCCGTATGTGACGACGGTTGAACAAGCGGGGATCGAGAAGGGTGTGCAACAGGGGTTGCAACAAGGGTTGCAGCGTGGCGAAGCCACCATCCTGATACGCCAGTTCTCCCGCAAATTTGGTCCCGATGCGGTGGAGACCTATCGCTCGCGCATCGAATCCGCCGAGCCGGAGCAACTCGAAGCCTGGTCCGAGCGTATTCTCACCGCCGACACTCCCGAGACCATTTTCCATTGACGCTGGATGATCGGCACGGACGCTGACTGGTCGGTCATTCGTCCAGCCGGGTACGCATCGCATACCGTTCCGCCAGCGCAAAAACCGCCGTGTTCCCGGAAGCGCGGCGGTGGAATCAAGCGATCCGTTTATCCCGGCGGCATCCTTGCCATTTGCGAGGGTGAAAGGTACGCGATGCGTACCCTACCCGGCTAACGCCAAAAACCGCCGCATGCCGGGGAGAAACGCGGCGTTTCGATGAACGGTTCCGTTGATCCAAGCGGCGTTCGTGCCGTGTGAGAGGGCGAAAGGTACGCGATGCGTACACTAAACGGCTGGATCAAGCACATAGGGAATCCGAATGCCCGCGGTATCTGGCGGAAAATCTTTAGTATTTCGGGTAATCAACACCGCGCCCTCGACAATCGCGGTTGCCTGCACGATGGCATCGGGCAGTTTGATCCGGCGTGCTTTCCGCAAGGCAATGGCTTGTTCAGCAACGGTTCGGTCGATACCGAGAACAACAAAACGATGCAGAAATCCCCTGATGATCGGTTCTTCATCGGCGGTCGTCCCGACAAGGACTTCTATCCAGGTGACAAGGCTGATCGAAGCTTGTTCATAGCGTGCGATTTCTTGACGGGCCATCTCGATGCCGTTCAAGTAGTCGATCAGGATATTGGTATCGAACAGCGCCTTCATCGCTCCCATTCCGAGCGCAGTCGCTCCTGATAACTCAGTCCATCTTCGCGTCTTTGTCGCCAAAGACCAAAAGCGGCATCGCCCTCCGGTACCGACGGATAGCGGCGCAGATATTCATTGACCGCTAGCCCAACAAGCTCGCTCAATGAGCGATCCCGTTGTTCCGCCAGAACCGACAAAGATTTCGCCTGAGGTTCGGTGAGTTCGATCATGGTTTTCATGGTTCCGCTTCCCGTTTTCCCGTTCGATGATGAAACACGATGTCCCGCCTCTTGGCGCTTTGGCGTGAACCGCTCATCAATACCGATTTGACATCCTGTTCCATTTATCTTGAGCAAACTTGCTCAATGGATTTATCTGCACTTGGTTGACGCGACGGATCGCCCAACTCAAGCCTCTTGACGCTCAGTGGCGCCGGAGAACGTGCCAGCAGGACGCGCTTCACGTCCCGATACGGCATGAACCGCGTGATCTCGGGATCGGCAAGCCTCGCCAGCACGTTCAAAGCCGCGTTGCGGTCGGCCTGGAGCACGTCCCCGGTGACCCGGTAAAACTTGTCGCCCACGCGCCGGCCTTCCAGCAAGCCCGTGACCGAGTCCATTTGCGACGTATAGGCCGCGTTGACCGAGACATGCTCGGCGCCACGCTGCTCGCACACAGAGTCGAGAGCCTCGGCCAACGTGCCTTTCGCCCATCCGCTCATGCGTCGGTTGTATCGCTTCCACTGCACCTTGCTGGCAATGGGCGACGTTAAATCTTCGGAGACCACCAGCGCCGCCTTGTCCACGATGGAGTGCGCGGATTGATAGGCGGCGGTGCGCAGGCGTTTTTGCGCGCGCGACCGGCGTGCGTCGATCTTTTTGCGACCCAGATTGCAGCGGCGGATCCGGTCGGCCTTCGCGATGTTGCCCTTGGCGCGGTGTTTTTTCTCCAGCGCATGCAGCCGGTTGCGCGCTTTCCCGGTCTTGGCGGCGGCGTCGCTGTACGCGGTGAGAATCGCGCCGAAGGTCGCGCCGTGCGCGTCGCCATCGGAATCGGTGAACGCCTCGGTGTAGCCCTTGTCGATCCCCAACGCCTGCTCGCCGTGCGGACGCCCCGCGCCCTTCTCGGTGGCGTAGTGAATCTCGGCGAAGCCGTCCTTCACGCAGACGCGCAGATTGCAACCAGTCAGGTCGACGTGTTTGCCGTTGGTCGACGTGACCAGACGGAGGTCTTGGCCGTACGGCTTGGCGATCCGAATGACGCTGACCAGTCGGCCATCTACGATGGACGACGAATGCTTATCCGAACGCACGATGAACTGGTTGGCCGTGTGGCTGACGCCATGCCGGAAATGCTTGCGCATCTGCCGGTGCAGGAAGGGATCGTCGAGCCACCGATCGTTCTTCAGCAGGGTGTAGAGTCGCTTGCGCTCGGTCGGATCGTTCGTCCGCTTGGCGATGGCCTGACGGACCTTGAGCTTGGCGGCGGCTTTGTAGGTCAGGAGGTCGTTGACGACATCCTTGGTCGTTTCGTTGCGAATGGTCCCGTCGACGGGCAACGATCCGTACAGGTTTCGCGCGACGATGTCCTTGCGAATGTCCAGGGCGGACTTGCCAAGGTTCCCAAGCGCCCCATAGCGCCGCCAAATGTCGGCGCGCAGGAACCCCATCGCCTGACAGATCGGCGTCAGTTCGGGCGGTCCGTCGGCAATGAGCGTGCGCGTGACCTTCATTCGCAGAGCGCCTTGGGTTGCGTTGCCTCGGGGAAATCGGCATGGATCGCCTGCTTGTATTTCCGCAAGCCGTCCAGCCGACAGGAAAACGTGTGCACGATGGCAAGCAAATCCTCGACCATTTCCTGTTGCGGCGAGAGCGATTCCTGATTGACCACGACAACCTCGCAATCGTGCTGCCTGGCGACCTGCTCGAACAGGTCGAACCCGAAACGCATCAGCCGGTCTTTGTGCGCGACCAGCAGTTGCCTGACTTCGCCGCGCCCGATCTGTTCGACCAGGGCCAGAAAACGCTTGCGCTTGAAGTTCATCCCGCCGCCGATCTCCTGAATCCACTCGTCCACCGCAATCCCCGCGCCCAGGCAGTAGGTTTCCATCGCCTTGACCTGAGAAGCCAAATCGTCCTTCTGCCCGGCGCTGGAGACGCGGCAATACACCACGGTCGCGCGGCGCTCCGGTGCGACGCCGGTCAGCAGGCGCACATCCGCCTCGTCGAAGTACCGATGCCCGGACGGATGGCGCTTGGCCACGAGCTTGCCTTCGCGCTCCCAGCGCCGAATCGTCGAGGGTGCTTTTCCGATCCGTTTTGCAAACTCGTTGATGCGGTATATTTTGCTCATGCGAGCAATTATAGACAATAGCGGAAATGAATCAAGCAACGGGTAAACTGAATCGAATCTGAATCAGCGAGGTAGGCGTAGACGTAGTTTCGCCAACGCCAAGCACGGACGCTGACTGGTCGGTCATGCGTCCAGCCGGGTGCGCATCGCGTACCTTACGCCAGCGCAAAACCGTCGCGTTCCCGGAAGAGGCGCGGCGGTGGAATCAAGCGATCCGTTTATCCCGGCGGCATCCTTGCCATTTGCGAGGGTGAAAGGGACGCGATGCGTACCCTGCCCGACTAGGCCGCATGGCGAGCCTTGACCGTTGGCGCCGGGATCGGGTCACCACTTGATTGGCAGGCTTCGATCCAGGCGGATTCGGCATCTTCCAGCTCGCGGACGGCCTCCGCCGCCGTCTCTCCGAATGCCGAGCAGCCGGGAAGGTCTGGCGCGATGGCGATAAAACCTTGGTCTTCGTCGCTCCAAAAAACCTCAATGAGATATTTGGTCATGCGTCTTCCCCAGACTTGCGAATCATCGCGACCAATTGATGCGCTTGGTCGGCGGGAATCAGGCCGTTGCGATTCTGAAAGTTCAACTGTGTCGGCTCGCCTTTGCGCTTAAAAACCCGGTGCGAACCTTGGCCACCTTCATGGATGAATCCGAGCGCGCGCGCCACTCGGCAGGCCTCCTCAAAGCGTACTCCGCGCGGATTGGCAAGAAGACTTGCAATCAGCTTCTCCAGTTTGCTCATGCCGAACTTACCTGAAATTCTTGATGACCCCGAGGCGGGACCGGGTCTTCACCCCGTCCCGCAGGTTTCACGGGCCGATCAGCGATCCGCCGTCGCCGGGGTTTCCGGGGCGCGGGTCGGGCGCTAACCGCACGAAAGGTTGCAGACGGGGCGAAGGCCCCGTCCGGAAAGATTTCGCCTGAGGTTCGGTGAGTTCGATCATCAAGACCGATTCAAACTGAATCGAATCTGAATCAGCGAGTTAGACGTAGGGTACGCATCGCGTACCGTTTCGCCAACGCCAAAAACCGCCGCGTTCCGGGGAGAAACGCGGCAGTTCGATGAACGGTTCCGTGTATCCAAGCGGCGTCCGTGCCGTTTGAGGGGTAAAATGCACACGATTCGCAGCCTGCCCTGCTAGTTTTTGCCGTATGTCGCATCGTGGTCAGGTGCGATGGTGAGAAGCCGCATGAAATCCCCTTCCCGATAGGCCGTTGCCCGACGTGCTTGAGTGATACGCAAGGATTGACATCCTCCCCGACCTAAAGGACGGGGATTCCTACGGCGCTACGCGCAAGCAAGCTCGCGAATCGTCGCTTCGGTGGGTTCCTGCTGCTGGCCCCCAGCGGGGCTCACTTCACAGGCTAACCGGGCATGTCCTGCCCTTAGAATATTGATCGCGCCGACCAAATCGGCGTTTTCCTCGAAACCGCACGCCACACACGCGAACCGGGCCTGAGTCTGCCGGTTCTCCTTGGCGATATGCCCGCAGCTCGGACAGGTCCGGCTAGTGTTCTGCGGGGGTACCGCGATCAAGTGCCCGCCGGTCCAGGCCGTCTTGTCGTCCAGTTGACGGCGAAACTCGCCCCATCCCTGGTCGAGAATCGCTTTGTTCAGGCCGGACTTGGCCCGAACATTGGTGCCCGGCGCGTCCAGCGTCCCGGCTGCCGACGCAGACATGTTGCTGACCTGCAAGTCTTCGACGAACACGAGCGCGTGGTTTTTGCTGATCGTGGTCGAGGTCTGGTGCAGATAGTCGCGGCGGGCGTTGGCGATTTTGGTATGGAGGCGCTGAACCTGGGCTTTCGCTTTCTTCCAGTTGTTGCTGAACTTGGTCTTGCGGCTCATCGCCTGCTGGGCCTTGGCGAGCGCCTGTTCGTGGCGCTTGAAGCTGTTGAGCGGAGCGTAGACCGTCCCGTCGCTCAAGGTGGCGAAGCGGGCAACGCCCACATCGACCCCGACCGCCGTCCCCTGATGCACCGGGATCTCGACCGCCCGTTCGGTCTGGATCGCGGCGAACCACTTGCCGCCTGACTGGCTGACGGTGACGTTTTCACCGTACCGAGCACCTCGCGGCTGTTGCGGTAGCGTAGCCAACCCAGTTTGGGCAGGAACAGGCGGTTGTTGGCTTGGTCGAGTTTGACGCCCTGGGGATAGCGGAAGCTGTCGCCAGATCGCCCCTTTTTCTTGAAACGGGGCGCGTCGGCGCGTTTGGCGAAGAAGTTGGTATAGGCCCGATCCAAATCCTTAAGGGACTGCTGCAAGGCTTGGGAGGGCGTGTCGCAGAGCCAGGCCGTCGCGGGATCGGCTTTCCACGCGATCAGCGCCTTGCAAAGATCGGCGTACCCGAGCTTCTTGTCGCCGGCCGCGTGGCGCTCCTGCTGCATCGCCAGCGCCTTGTTGAAGACGAAGCGGCACGATCCCGCGAAGCGGCGCAGATCGCGTGCCTGATCGCCGTTCGGCATCAACGCGAATTTGAAGGCTTGGAGACGTTGCATGGCCCTAGTATACTTTGGTCTATGAGCAACGACAACGATATTCGACATGGGCGGCACTGCGTTTTTGCGATGCACGTCCATTTGGTCTTTGTGACCAAATACCGCAGCAAAGTCTTCGACGGCGCGGCCATCGCCAGCCTGCGCGCGATCTTCGCCAAGGTCTGCGCCGACTTCGAGGCCACCTTGGTCGAGATGGATGGCGAGGACGATCATGTTCACCTGCTGGTCGAATATCCGCCCAAGGTGGCAGTGTCCGCCCTGGTGAACAGCCTCAAGGGCGTCTCCAGCCGCTTGCTGCGCCAAGCGCGCCCGGACATCGCGCGGCGTTACTGGAAGGGCGCGCTCTGGTCGCCATCCTACTTCGCCGCGTCTTGCGGGGGCGCACCGATTTCTATCGTGCGCCAGTACATCGAACAGCAGCAGACGCCCACTTGAGCCAAAAGAGGCCGGCGCTGCCGGCCCGCGCTATCCATCCCCGCCCTGAACGGCGGGGCTTTTCGCGCAAGACGGGTAAACTGAATCGAATCTGAATCAGCGAGGTAGACGTAGACGTAGTTTCGCCAACGCCAAGCACGGACGCTGACTGGTCGGTCATTCGTCCAGCCGGGTACGCATCGCAGACCGTTCCGCCAGCGCAAAACCGTCGCGTTCCCGGAAGCGCGGCGGTGGAATCAAGCGATCCGTTTATCCCGGCGGCATCCGTGCCATTTGCGAGGGTGAAAGGTACGCGATGCGTACCCTACCCGGCTTGCAAATACAGCGTATCAGGCGAGAGATCAATATCGTCATTCCATGTCATGACACCGTGAACAATCGTTGCCTTCATAAAT
>NZ_CAIPNF010000474.1 GCF_903866365.1 uncultured Thiocystis sp. | reverse complement strand
CCGCCCGTCGGTCGCGGCGCGCGTCGCCCAGATCGATCCCGCGAAATTCTTCTTCTGCCCAGCCCATACAGACCCCATCGAACAACAGTGCCAAAACCGGATTTTACCCGAACACGGGAAGTTGTGTGTAATGGGATGGGTTTAAGGATCGCCAAGACCCGCGCACGGAAAGCGGATCGCTCAGGCGTTACGCCGCTCGCCCTGGTTGATCTTGGCGTTGATCGCACGCCGCCGCGAGCCGCGTAACGGTCGCACTGCTGGGCGTTTCGAGACACCCGAGCAGCGCGTTGAGTGCGTCGACCGACTGAGGGCCGGGGTTGGTGTCCATCGGCAGCGTCATGTGCAATGGCGGTCTTGTACAGCCCTTCGGAGGCGCTGAGAAACGAATCGCCTGATGCACGAACGACTGGCCGTCTTTCGGCCTACTGGATCCACTTCACGGCGGGAGGTCCGGGCGGAAGATCCTCGAAGCTGTCGCCGTTGGCGGCCATGGTGAACTGCCGGTGTGCCTCGGGACCACTGGCCTTGGGATCGGGGTTGAGAGAGGCGACGCCGAGCCAACCCGGAGCCAGAACCCTTGGTCCCACGAGGCCCCGGTCCAGGGCCTCCTGGCTCAGGGCGTCGGCACGCACGACGAGGGTGTCCCCCGGTGTCACCTGGGCGGTGGAACGCAGCACCGAGATGACCTCCAGGCGGTAGATCACCGCGTCGCGCTCCCCCTGCCCTGGGGTCACCTGCACCTCCAGCACCTTGACCTCCAGCGTGACCGCCGCGTCCTCCTGGCGTTCCTGCTCCGCCCTGGCGCCCCCCCACAAGACCAGGAGAACGCCGAGAGCGGCGAGGGTCGCGATCCGCATCGACTGAACTTGGAACATGGCAATCTCCTCTATCGTTGATGACAACCACCGCCGCCGCGACGGATCCCGCGTCCCGTCCAGGATCCGGATCGGCTGCCGTTAAACCGAGGTGGCACGTCAAGTTGCGCGAGCCAGCAGTTCCATTCCATCCGACACCACGAGGTCATTCCATGGAGATTCCCAGTTCAACCGCCGGTCTCGCCCAGCTCGCGACGAGTTTAAGTCAGAATAAACTGGAGGGTGCCGTGGATGTCGCCGTCCTCAAGAAAGCCATCGACATCCAGGAGCAATCCGCCACCCAGCTCATCCAAAGCATCCCAAGCCCAACCCAGGGCTTATCCGCGAACATTGGGACACAACTCAACGTGACGGCGTGAAACCGGCAACGCGGTGCTTCATCGCTGAATCGGATAAACAAGCCGCCTTCCGTGCCGCGATGGCGATGAACGGATCGCGCAATACCGAGCCTTGGCTCTGGTGCCCGGAAGCGGCCGCCAGAGGAGGGGGCGTGATCGCGGCGCCAAGCGGAGAACCTCCGTCTCAAGCACGAGGTCGCCCGCCGGTTCCGATTTCTCTCCGTCTTCGCTGGAGCGGGACTATGCTATAGTGATTTTCCGCATCGCGAGACCGCAGATTCGCACCAGCGATCGCTCCGCGCGGCCGAGTTCAGGTCAGTTGTCACGCCCGTTGACGATCTCCTCTTTAGATTCCTCGTGAGTGCCATGTCCCTCTCTCCCACGGTCCGTGCAGGGCCTTTGATCGCTCTGACGACCCTGGTGCTCACCGGTTGTTTTGGTGGCGGTGCCGATCCCGTGGTGAAAGAGTCCTTCAGCTCGGACAACACCTATTCGCGCCATTACCCCCAGCGACCGGCGCCGACCTGCGAGGCGGCCCGACGCACCCTGCTGAGTCAGGGGTATACGGTCGTCAACGCGACCGCCGACGCGGTGGAAAGCACCAAGAATTTCCAGTCTAAGCACGAGGTTCACGAGCAACTTACCCTGCGGGTTTCCTGCGTGCCGCACGAAGCGGATGGCAGTTGGGTCTTCGTCAGTGCCGTGCAGGACCGTTATGCGCTGAAAAAGAGTCCGACCTCGGCCAGCGTGGGCGTCGGGATCCTGGGCTCGGTCTCGCTGCCGATCGGCTCCAGCGACGATTCCCTCGTGCGCGTGGCCAGTGTCACGGTTCAGGATGCCGCGTTCTACCAAGGCTTCTTCGAGCGGCTCGATCAATACCTCCCGCGCCCGCAAACCGCGCCGACCGCGCCGACCGTGCCGACCGCCGAAGCCAGCGAGCGGCCAGAGATGGCCCCCGCTGGCGGCACCTGAGAGGCAGTGAAATCGCCTCCTGAACGGCGCGCGCGGCTGAGGGTGAGAGAGAATAGCCCCATCGACATGATCGCGAGCGCATCTCCCATGACGGGTCGGGATCAGCTGGATCCGTTTGGGGATGACCGGCGGAGCGCGTGGGCGTGGGTCGAGCTGTCGAACCTGATGAGGTTGGACGCCGCGATCCGACTTTGGATTGACCAGATCAAGGATCTGCGATCTGGCGGTGAGATTTCTCGCTCGCCCAAGACCGTTCGCGCATCGTTGCCAGCCCAACGAGACGCCACCATGGATCGCGATGCACTGCTGTCCGCGATTCGACAGCGCAACCGTGAGCGATTGCCCCGGCTCATCGACATTGAGCGCCGGGCGCGCGAGGGGTACGCCCTTTCCCGGAAT
>NZ_CAIPNF010000473.1 GCF_903866365.1 uncultured Thiocystis sp. | reverse complement strand
CCGGCCTATCTGGGGCTCGGGTTGTCGGAGACCGGCGACAGCACGATCTATGTGCTGATCGGGAATCCGTAAGGAAAGCGCCTGTCGCCCGCCAGCGGGCTCCCACGGGGTTTGACGCTTGGCAAAGTCATGTCCGGAATTCGCCTAAAGGTTACGGCGAGAGGGGTCCGTTCCGCTGTCGTGCTGGCGATCACTCACATGGCTGGCCTCATTCATGCCGGGCCGGCACCGACAGACGTCATCGAATTCCACCTCCGTCAAACAGCCCGGTAAAGGCCAAGCCATGAAACCAGCCAACACCATCCGGCTCGAATTTGATCCCACACGCAACCGCCTGGACAAAGGGAAGGCGCTCAGCGCTGGTCTCTCCGCCGTCGCGCGGATCGGCGATACCCTGTGGGTCGCCAACGACGAGACCATCAGTCTGGAACGGCTGACGCTGACCCCGGCGGGGGACACGGCCGGGGATCACCGGCAATTCTCCCTCGCCGATTACCTCCGTCTCCCCGTGCCCCTTCCGGCCGATCCCAAGGCTCTTGAGGAGGTGGATGTGGAAGGACTGGACTATGCCGATGGCTACCTCTGGCTGGTGGGCTCGCACAGTCTCAAGCGCAAACAGCCAAAAGCCGGGGACAGCGCCAGGAAGTCCAGAAAGCGTCTGGGGACGGTGGAGGGCGACGGCAACCGTTACCTGATCGCCCGCATTCCCGTCGAGGACATCCGCGATCTGTGCGTGTCTGGCGCCGACCTGTTGGTCCTGGCCGGACCGAGCATGGATCTCGATGGGCCGGTGGCGATCTTCCGTTGGCCCGGCGGTGCCAAGCCCGATGATGCGTCCATCGTTCCCGCCGACCAACTGGAGCGGCTGGTAGACGTGCCTTAGAGTCTGTTCAAAAATTTTTTTGAATGAAAATAGTTGTTTGGAGTCTAACAGACTGGTCTGCGGGAGGGGCCAGCCCTGCGGACAGCCGAAAACCGTCAACGTGACGACCGCCGTCACCTGCGTTACCCCAGCGACTTAACCGATGAGGAATGGGCGCTCATTGAGCCAATGATCCCGCCCGCCAAGCATGGCGGGCGACCTCGCATTGACCCTGTCGGGTAGGACGCCGGCAAGCAGATCAAGGGCAAGAAACGTCACATTCTGGTCGACAGGCTTGGCCTACTCTTGCAGGGTCTGGTGCATCCGGCCGACCTCCAGGATCGCGATGGCGGCGCCCGGTTGCTGGCCACGCGGTTGGGCCGCTGGCCCAAGCCTGAAGACGCTCTTCGCCGACAGCGACCGAGCCGACGACCTGAGCGTCACGGGGATTTACCGCTCCAACACCTGACCATGAGCGCCCCCGGAAACCGGGGCGGGACGGAAGCCGGTCGACGACCAGTCCAGGGCGTATCAAGCCGCCGTCTCGCGCGGCAGCAGCGATTCGGCGTACAGCGGCTTGACCCCGGTGTAGCGGCGGGCAGTGAAATGGGCGGTGACGACCGCCAGCATCAGCGGCAGCAGGATCTGATCGTCCAGGGTCATCTCGAACACCATCAGAATCGACATCAAGGGGGCGTGCGTGGTGCCGGCGAGCATCGCCCCCATGCCGACCACGGCATAGGCATTCGGCGGCGCGGTGCCGCTGGGCAGGACCGTCTGGACCAGGGTGCCGAAGAGCGCGCCCAAGAGGGCGCCGACGAACAATGTGGGGGTGAAGGCGCCGCCGACCGCGCCCGAGCCGTGGGTCGCCGCAGTGGCGAGCATCTTCAACACCAGCACCGTCAGCAGCGCCTGCCAGACCCAGGGCGCGAGCAGGACGGCGTTGACCACGCTGTAGCCATTGCCCCAGACCTGCGGCTCGTAGAGCGAGATCGCGCCGACGATCAGCCCGCCCAGGGTCATGCGTCCGGCCAAAGGCCAGGGCAATTGGCCAAACCACTGGTGGGCGCGCTCCAGCAGGCGCAGAAAGACCGGCGCGGCGTGTCCCGCGATCCAGCCGAGCGCCAGGTAGAGCCCCAGCTCCCAGTCGCTGACGAGCGCAAAATCCGGAATCCGGTAGACCGGCGCGTAGCCGAAGAGGTCATGGACGGTAACGCTGGCGATGACGGCGGCGATGACGAGCGGGCCGATGTGCTCGATGGCGATGGAGCCGAGCACGATCTCGGCGACGAAGAGGGTGGCGGCGAGCGGGGCGTGATAGGCCGCCGCCAGCCCCGCCGCCGCGCCCGCCGCGACCAGGAGGCGGCGCGAATCGGACGACAGGCCGCCGATCCGGCCCAGGGTCGAGCCGGTCATCGCGGCGAGCTGGACCATCGCCCCCTCGCGGCCGATCGAACCCCCGGAGGCGACCGTCACCAGCGACGAGACCCCCTTGACCAGACTGTGCCGGACACTGATCCAGCCGTCGCCCTGCGCGATGGCCGCCATGTAGTCGGTCGTGCCGGGTCCGCGGAGCCGTCGACCGATCTCCTGCAGGATCAGCCCGGCGAGCAGTCCGCCCAGGGTCGGCAGCAGCAGGCGCTGCCAGGGCGGCAGCGACAGGGACATTTCAACCAGACTGCCGCTGTGACCGCTGATCAGCCATTGCAGCGCCTGCATCCCCTCGTGGAAGAGCACCGTGGCCAGGGCACCGAGGACTCCGGCCAGCGCGGCCAGTAGCAGCAGCAGGCGCGATTCCTGCCGGGCGGGCGACAGCAGGAGCAGCGCGCGCTGGGGCAACCGGGCAGTCGCCGCCAGCGCGGCGGCGGGCGAGCGCCAGGCGGCGAGGATCGCGCGCCGTCGCTCCCCCTGGAGCATGGCGAACGCGATCAGACCCAGCAGGAGCGGGACCAGCAGCCAAGCCGGCGCGCGCGGACCGGGCGCGAGCCGCGCGGCGGTTGTGGGTACCCTGTCCGCGCTGGGCGAGGGCGGCGGAGCGGGCGGGCAGGCGATGTCCGGGCAGACGCTGGGCGCGGGACAGGGCGCGGCGGGGCGCTCCGGGCCGGTGTCCGGCGCGGGACGGGAATCCGGCTCTTGCGCGCCGACGCCGCCGGCCTCCGCTCCAAGCTCCGCCGCAGGCGGCTCCCCGGCAAAGTCCGGGGCCAACTCCGGCGCCACCGCCGGGCACTCCAGCGGACGGCGCTGCTGGCGATGCGCCGTCCAGTCCCGCGCCTGTTGCGCGACCGTCCGCCGCGCGGATTCCGCGTCCAGCGCCGCGACCCGCGCGGGGGGCGGCAGGCGCAGCCGCGCCCCGACGCGCAAGGCGCCGTTGACGTTGCAGGACGGGGTGAAGGCGTCGGGATTGGCTTGCAGCAGGGCGAGCATGATCTGCTCGCGGGCAAGCCCCTCGCCGGGATAGACCCGGCCGGCGATCTGCCACAGGCTCTCGCCGGCGCGCACCGGGCCATAGTCCGCCGCGGCCAGCGCCAGCGCGGGGGCAGCGGTCAGGCCGCCGGCGAGCCAGACCGCCGCCAGCCAGCGCCCGCGCGGGACAGGGTGTCCGCCGTGGCGGGCGAATGCGCACCACGCCCTCATCAATCGGTTTGCCTGTTGTGCTCCGACCTGCTGACGGAACCCTCGGCCTCGATGCGGTCCATGACCTGCTCCAAAACGGCGACACAATGGATGTCGATTTTAGAGCCGAACGACCTCGGACGCACGGTCAAACGGATTGCCGCGGCGCCGGCCGCCGCAACAGCAGGAAGAGGACGATAGCCAGCCCCACGCGCGACCCGCCGGCCACCCAGGGGTTGAGGTGCAGGAGCAGGCGATGCACCCAGGCCGGGTGACGGCCGACTTCATCGAGACCCAGCACCCACACCCCGACCCAGAGCCCGGAGCCGACGAGGTCGGCCACGAAGAACCGCCGCCAGGGCATATGCACGCTGCCGGCCACCAGGCCGTTCAGTTGCCGGGTGCCGTCGAAGAAGCGCCCGACGAGGATGAGCCAGACCCCGAAGCGGCTGAAAAAGTCGTCGAACTGACCGACTAACCGAGCCTGGGCGGTTTGACACCGCTCACCGCACGGCCTTCCTGATCAGCCCGAGGACGACCAGCAGCACCACGGCACCGGCCGTGGCCGTCAGGATGACCCCGAGCAGACCGCCAACGACCGAGATGCCCAGAGCGCCGAACAGCCAGCCGCCGATGGCGGCACCGACGATGCCGATGACGATATTGAGGAGCAGGCCAAACCCGGCGCCTTTCGTCACAAGGCCGGCGAGCCAGCCGGCGACAGCACCGATCGCGAGAAAAATCAACAGACTGGTAATATCCATGGGGGTTCCTGACGGTGGTTAGCTGATTCTGATGCGCCATCTCAGCGGACTGAAAAGAGGCTCTCTGGGATCTGAGTAGGAACCGGGAAGGTCGAAAAATCTATTAATTATATGATCTTACAAAGATCTGGAGACGATATCGAAACGCGAAACGAGTCACTGAAGCGCGCGATAGAGCTTTTGCTTGATCTACCGAAT
>NZ_CAIPNF010000472.1 GCF_903866365.1 uncultured Thiocystis sp. | reverse complement strand
GCACGCGCGGTCCGGCGAGCGAGCCATCTTTCGTCACATGCCCGACCAGAAACACCACCGTGTCCTGCCGCTTGGCGAAGCGCACCAGCTGCGCCGCCGCGTCGCGCACCTGCGAGACCGAGCCCGGCGCCGATTGCAGGGGAGATGGATTGTTCCTGATCAAGAAGGTACCTTTCCGCGTCGCTTGTACGGATCAATCAGTGCATCCAAAAGGAACGCGCCATGAAAGGCTTCAATGTCTCCATCCTGAACGAGATCGCCAACAACCTGCGGGAGCGGTACGAGTACGACAACGGCTTTCCCATTCTCAAGGAATTGATTCAGAACGCGGATGACGCAGTCGCCAGCGCCCTGGTCTTCGGACGGCACGCGGGTTTTGCGAACGCCGGTCATCCCCTGCTGACCGGGCCGGGCCTGTGGGTATGGAACGATGGCCCGCTCAAACCGGGCGACCTGGATAATCTGGCCTCGTTCGGCATCAACAGCAAAGCCGGTGACGCCACGACCATCGGCAAGTTCGGCCTCGGCATGAAAAGCGTCTTCCATCTGTGCGAGGCGTTTTTCTATCTGGCCTGGGACGGCGTTATCCTGCATCGCGACAGTCTGTCGCCCTGGACGCTGGAGTTTCACCCGGATTGGGATGTCGTCGATGCCGCCGACTGGCAACGACTGCAAGACCTGGCGCAGGCGATTGCCGTCGGTCGCGCGAGCGAATTGAGATTTTCGGTTTGTCGCCAGATGCGGGAGAGTAGGATGCAAAACCCATCCGAGTCACCGCCAGACGTTTTCCGCTCATGTCCCTAATCAAATCTCAACAGCGTGTCACCGACCACGGGGAGGTCTTTACCCCCGCCTGGATGGTCGAGGCCATGCTCGACCTCGTCAAGGACGAATCGGAGCGCATCGACTCCCGTTTTCTTGAGCCGGCGTGCGGGAGCGGGAATTTTCTGGTTCGGGTTTTGCAACGCAAGCTCGCTGCCGTCGAACGCAAATATGGCCAATCGGATTTCGAGCGGCGGCACTTTGCGTTGTATGCGCTGATGTCGATCTACGGGATCGAACTGCTGGCGGACAACATCGCCGAGTGCCGTGCGAACCTGTTGGAGATCTTCGCTGAGTACCTGACGATCGCGGCGTCGGACGACCTGTACCGGGCAGCGTTTTACGTGCTCTCGTGGAATCTCGTCCATGGCGACGCCCTGAAAATGCGGGTCAGCGATGGACAACCGATCACCTTTGCGGAATGGGGCTACCTCGGAAAGGGCAAGTTTCAACGGCGCGATTTCCGTTTTGACGTGCTGACCGGTATGTCAGCCTTCAGCGCAGAAGGCTCGCTCTTCGCGCACCTCGGCAAGCACGAAATTTTTACACCGACCAAAACCTATCCGCCGATGACGGTGAACGATCTGGCGTCTTTGCACTTGGAGGCGAAGGGATGATTGAGCAGGCAAGTTTTTCGTTGCGGGGGCGCAATCCCGATGTGCTGACCTGCATTGCGAATCTATCTAACGACGAAGTTTTTACGCCGCCTGAGTTCGCTAACCGGATGTTGGATACGCTGGCCGAAGCCTGGGCGAGCAGCCATGACGGAGCGAATCTCTGGGCCGATCAGACGGTACGCTTTCTCGATCCCTGCACGAAGTCGGGCGTGTTTCTGCGCGAGATCACCAGTCGTCTCGTCAAGGGGCTGGCGGACGAGATGCCCGACCTCCAGGCCCGTGTCGATCACATCCTGACCCAACAGCTATTCGGCATCGGCATTACGAAGCTGACCAGTTTGCTGGCGAGGCGCAGCGTGTATTGCTCGAAGGATGCCAATGGCGAGCATTCCATTGCCCGATCTTTCGAGAATGATGCGGGCCATATCTGGTTTGAGCGCGTGAAACATACATGGGCGCATGGCAAATGCCGCTTTTGTGGTGCAAGTCAAAGTACTCTCGACCGTGGGGAAGAACTGGAAACTCATGCGTATGCGTTCATTCACACCAAAAATGTCAAGGCTCGGATTGCCGAGTTGTTTGGAGGCGACATGCAATTTGATGTGATTATCGGAAATCCTCCCTATCAGTTGAACGATGGCGGATTTGGCGCGAGCGCCATGCCTATTTACAACAAATTCGTTGATCAGGCGAAGGCACTCGAACCACGCTTTCTGACGATGGTTATTCCTTCGCGGTGGTTTGGGGGCGGGAAAGGACTTAGCGAGTTTAGAGCAACGATGTTAGGCGACGAGCATATCCGTAAGCTCGTTGACTACGAAAACGCAAAAGACGCATTTCCCGGTATCGATCTTGCCGGAGGGGTTTGTTATTTTTTGTGGGAACGTGATGCGGAAGGTCTGTGCGAGGTGACGAATATTGCCGGAGACATTCCCCCCGCAGTTGCTGAGCGGCGCTTAGATGAGTTCCCAACATTTGTGAGGCACAGCGCCGCAGTGCCAATCATCCGCAAAGTCCTCATCAAAAAAGAAGCCCTGATGAGCGAGCAGGTGTCTTCCAGAAAGCCTTTCGGTATTCCTACTAATATTCGCCCAGAGAAATCGGGCGACTTGATTCTTCGCTGGGAAAAGGGTGAGGGGCCGTATCCACGCAGTAAAGTTAAAGTAGGGATAGAGTTAATTGGCAAGTGGAAAGTCATTACTTCCTATGTCGGCTACGACCACGCTGGCAGTCCAGGTAAAGATGGGCGACGCAGAGTGCTTTCCAAAATTGACATTCTCCCGCCTGAAACCATTTGCACCGAAACATACCTTATTGTCGGGGCATACAAAACAAAGCAAGAGGCAATCAACTTGGTGACATACATGAAAACACGCTTCTTCCGGTTCCTGATGGCGCAGTTCATGTATTCGCACCACCTCACGAAATCTACTTATGGTTTTGTTCCAATGCTCGATGTCAACGAAGAATGGACGGATGAAAAACTAGCTAAGCGGTACGGACTTACTGCGGATGAAATCTCGTTCATTGAGTCAAAGATTAAATCATTCGAAAATCGCGTCGCGCAAGATGAGTGATTATTCCGAAAAAAGGGAAAGAAAATGGCTACAAAAAAAATAGGTTTACTGCTTGAAGCGGAAGTTGCGCCGAGTGGGAGAGTGACGTTTGAGAAACGTTATTATGCAGCGACTGGCATCGTGGTGTCACCGGGAACACCAGAACACTATCAAAGCCAAATTAACAAATGGGGGGCCGAGTTACGTGTCTACTTCAACGATCATGAGATGGCCACGGAGTTTAAGACATCTGGCGTTCATGTTGAAGGACCACGCGAAGAAGGATACAAATCTGGCGAATATAGATACCGTATTAACGACAACAGTCTGTGGTGGAAACTGGTGGAAGAGCAAGGCATGCGATTAGGGCGAAATGAGTGAGTATCGCCACCAAATGAATAAATCAATCGAAGAAATCCTCGCCCCCAAACCCGACGTGCTCTTTGGCCGCGTCGTATCCATATTGGAACAGGCGCGGGGCAATGTCGTCCGGGCGGTGAACACGAACATGGTGCTCGCCTACTGGTTGATCGGGCGCGAGATTGTCGAAGAATTGCAGCGGGGCGAGCAGCGGGCGGGGTACGGCAAGCAGGTTCTGGAAACCTTGTCCGGGCACTTGGCGCAGCGCTACGGTCATGGTTTTTCCGTACCCAATCTCCAGAACTTCAGAAAGTTTTACCTTGTTTACAGTACGCGAGTGATCGCGGCAGCACCAATACAGTACCCGACGGGTACTGTATTGATCCCGCCCCGGAAAATCCACCCGGCGGGTGGAGAATCTGGAGCGCCCTTGAGCGAACAGTCGCCGTCGAGGATAAGCCACCCGGCGAGTACCGGCTCCCCGCACGGCTTCTCGCTTCAGCTTCCTTAAGGACAGTGCCGATGAATAAACCCATCGACGAAACTTCAGCCCAGAACCCGGCCACGAGCGCCGCGCCCTTGCTGGGCCAGTTGCGCCAGTTGATCGCACAGGCGCGCACCCAGGCACTGTGTGCCGTGGACAGTATTCAGGTGCGCACCTGCTGGGAAATCGGCCGTCACATCGTCGAATTCGAGCAGGGCGGGCAGGTACGCGCTGCGTATGGCAAACGGCTCTTGCCCATGCTCGCCGAGCAACTGACGCACGAGTTCGGCAAAGGCTTCGACGCCTCCAATCTACGCTATATGCGGCTGTTTTATCTCGCTTTTCAAAAGTGTGACGCGCTGCGTCACGAATTAAGCTGGACGCACTATCGCCTGCTGACGCGCTTGGACAACGAAGCGGCACGCCAGTGGTACATGCACGAGGCCGCCGAACAGAACTGGAGTTCGCGGGCGCTGGAGCGGCAGATGGGCACGCTCTACTACGAACGCCTGCTACTCAGCCAGGACAAGGCGGCGGTTGTCGACGAGGCGCGGGAACATCTGGCGCGTCTGCAACATTCACCACGCGCTTTCGTCCGCGATCCGGTCATGCTGGAATTTTTGGGCTTGCCGAGCGCGGGCCGCGTGCTGGAATCCAGCCTGGAACAGGGCTTGATGGACAAACTGCAAGCCTTCCTGCTGGAACTGGGCAAGGGGTTTGCCTTCGTCGCACGCCAGCAGCGCGTCAGCACCGAGAGCAAGGATTTCTACATCGACCTCGTGTTCTACAACTACCTGCTCAAATGCTTCGTGCTGATCGACCTGAAGACCGGCGAGCTGACCCATCAGGACATCGGCCAGATGGACATGTATGTGCGCATGTACGACGACCTGAAGCGCAACGAGGGCGATAACCCGACGGTCGGCATCCTGCTGTGCGAGGCCAAGGATCATTCAGTGGTGCGTTACTCCGTGCTGAATGGCAGCGAACAGTTGTTCGCCAGCCGCTACAAGCTGGTGTTGCCCACGGAAGAAGAACTTCGCACGGAGATTGAACGCGAAAGCGAGGCGCTGCGTCTTGCTCTGGCGCTTGAAAAAGAGCGTGACGCGGATGAATAAGCCCATCGAAGAAATCCTCGCGCCTAAACCAGAAGCCCGGCCGCGCCTCTACGCCTACTCGATTGCCGACGCGGCGCACAAAGGGCTTCTCAAGGTCGGGCAAACCACACGCGACGTGAAGCAGCGTGTCGCCGAGCAGCTCAAGACCGCCGCCATCAAAAACTACCGCATCGAACTCGACGAATCCGCCGAGCGTAACGACGGCAGCATTTTCAGCGACCACGAAGTGCGCGCGGCACTGGTCAGGAAGGGCTTCGCGAACGTCCAACTGGAATGGATGCGCTGCACGGTCAAGGATGTGAAAACCGTACTCACCGAATTGCGCACCGGCCAGCGGTTCGCGGGAACGCATCACGAAACCTTCCCGATGCGCCGCGAGCAGGCCGAGGCGGTGGACAAGACCTGCGATTACTACCGGTCGATCTGGGCCGAAAACCAGAACGCCGCGCCGCGTTTTCTCTGGAACGCCAAGATGCGTTTCGGCAAAACCTTCACCACCTACCAATTAGCCAAGACACTCGGCGCAAAGCGCGTACTGGTGCTCACCTTCAAACCCGCCGTCGAAGACGCCTGGCAGACCGACCTCGAAAGCCATGCCGACTTCGACGGCTGGCAATATCTGTCGCGCTCATCGGGTAGCGACCCGACGCAGATCGACCGCCAAAAACCCGTCGTCTATTTCGGCTCATTTCAGGATGTGCTTGGCCGCGATTCCCTCGGCAACATCAAGCCGAAAAATGAATGGCTCCACACGATCAACTGGGATCTCGTCGTCTTCGACGAATACCACTTCGGCGCATGGCGCGAGACCGCCAAAGAATTGTTCGAGGGTGAAGACGAGGCCATCGCCAAAAAAGAAACCAAACTCGAATACGCCGGTGGATTGGAGGGCATCAACGAAGACCTCACCGTGCTCTCCGAGAACGAAACCGCGTTCCTGCCGATCACCACGCGAGCGTATCTCTACCTGTCCGGCACGCCCTTCAAGGCGCTGGCGACCGGCGAATTCATCGAAGAACAAATCTTCAACTGGACTTATACCGACGAACAACGCGCCAAAGCCGCCTTTGCGATCGAGCATCCCAATCAGCGCAACCCCTACGCCGCATTGCCGCAAATGCGCTTGCTCACCTACCAGATGCCCGATGAACTCTTGGTGATTGCCAGCGGCGGGGAATTCGACGAGTTCGACCTCAATACCTTCTTCGAGGCATCGGGAACCGGCACAACGGCAGAGTTCAAACACAAAAGCGATGTGCAAAAGTGGCTCGACATCATTCGCGGCGGCTACCTGGACAAATCGGTCGAGCACCTGAAGACGGGTACGCGGCCCCCATTCCCGTATTCCGATGTGCGCCTGCTGCCGTACCTGCAACATGCGTTCTGGTTTCTGCCCAACGTCGCGGCCTGCCATGCGATGGCCAAACTGCTGGCAGCAAAGCACAACACGTTCTGGCATGACTACCGGGTGATCGTGGCCGCTGGCGCACAAGCGGGCATTGGACTGGAAGCACTACCGCCCGTGCGTCACGCCATCGGCAGCGGATTCGAGACCAAGAGCATCACGCTTTCCTGCGGCAAACTCACCACCGGCGTGACGGTCCCGCAGTGGTCATCGATCCTGATGCTGCGCAATCTCAAATCGCCCGAGACCTATTTCCAGGCGGCGTTCCGCGTGCAATCGCCTTGGTCTATCAAGAATCCTAACGGCGACAACCCGCACGAGGAGGAAATTCTCAAGCCGGTCTGTTTCGTGTTCGACTTCGCGCCGACCCGCGCCCTGCGGCAACTTTCGGAGTACGGCATCGGCCTGTCGCCCAACGAGTCGAACCCGGAGAACGCCGTCAAGGATCTCGTGTCTTTCCTGCCCGTGCTGGCTTACGACGGTGCGAACATGACGCAGATTGACGCGGGCGGCATTCTCGACATCGCGATGGCAGGCACCTCGGCCACGCTGCTGGCGCGCAAGTGGGAAAGCGCACTGCTGGTGAACGTGGATAACGGCACACTGCGGCGCATCATGGACAACCCCGAAGCGATGTCTGCCGTAGAGCGCATCGAGGGCTGGCGGAGCTTAGGCGACAACATCATCGAGACCATCATCAACAAAAGCGAGCGGGTCAAGGAACTCAAAAAGAAGGCGAAGGACAAGGATTTGTCGGCTCAGGAGAAAAAGGAACTCTCCGCCGAAGAGAAGGAATACAAATCGAAGCGCAAGCTGGTGCAAGAAAAGCTGATCAAGTTCGCCACCCGTATTCCGGCGTTCATGTACCTCACCGATTTCCGCGAGAACACGCTCCAGGATGTCATCACCAAACTGGAACCGGATTTGTTCCGTGCCGTCACCGGCCTGACTGTGCAGGACTTCGATCTGCTCGTCCGCTTGAAGGTATTCAACACCGAACAAATGAACCAGGCTGTTTTCGCGTTCCGACGTTATGAAGATGCGTCGCTTCGCTACACGGGCATTGAGAGCCATGAGGCGCTGACCCATTACGGGCTTTACGATACCGTCGTGGCGAAAGATTGACGTCATCGGTCGGGCCATCGAGGCTCAGGTCCAGCGCCACGTCCAAGGCCAGGTAGGGGGAAAACCAGGACAGGCCCTGAGGTATCCCCACAACTCCGGTGGAGAGGTCGTCGGGGTGATACAGCGCACTTCGTTCCCGTACGCACTCCCGGGCGTCGGTGGGTCGCGGCTGGGCTTGCGCCTGATCGCGTTCGGCCTGCACCAACCCCCCCCAGCGCGGCCGTACCTCGAAGTCATATTTTCGAAATTGCAGATACCGGAGTGCATGGCGTTTTGCATTGGTGTCGCGCCAAACAAATGCCACCGCCCAACATCGGTTACGCACTGAAAGATTCGAGCGGCCATGTTGTCGCGCAACTCGAACTTGCCTGGCCACTCAAAAAGATCGGCGTTGCGATCTCGGAGAATGATCTTGATGCCGCTCGCAAAGTCGGTTGGCAGGCATGGTCGATGCTGGATGCGTTGGAAAGGCTTTGAACAGTCGCAACCGATGGAGAAATATCCCGTGCGCGCCGAAAAACTCCCCATTTCACTCACGCCCGAGGCGATTACGCTGATCGACCGTTATCGCGCCACCTATGCGATCAAAAGCCGTTCGCAAGTCATTGAGCATGCCCTGCGCAAGCTGCGGGACGAGGAACTGGAATCGGCTTATCGCGAGGCGGCGATCACTGACGCAGCCGACTGGGACGCGACACTGAGCGATGGACTGTCCGATGAAACGTGGTGAGATCCTCTATGCCGATCTCAGCCCCACCGTTGGTTCCGAGATCAACAAGCGTCGCCCGGCGTTGATCCGCAATTTCATGCAGGGCAACTATTCCAGGATCAAGTCACATGAAAACCACCACGCTTGCCTATGCCGAATCTCATCTGGCGTCACTTGTCAGTGTCGTCGAGTCGGGCGAAGAGATCCTCATTACCCGCCAGGGGCGTCCAGTGGCGCGCATCGTGCCGGAAATCGAACGCGCCGCCAGCCCCGCTGTTTGGTCCGACTTGCATCACTGGGTGACATCCGGCCAGCCCCTGTCCGGCCCGACCGTCGCCGAACTGCGCGAGCAGGATTTGCTGTGATCTATCTCGATCTTTGATTGAGCGTGGCAATGCGCTCGGAGTCCCCATGTTCGAAAAAGACCAACAGGTTCAGCATCCGGGTTTCGGCACCGGCAGCGTCATCCTCGATCAGGGCGGGACGGTTATCGTCCGCTTCGGCGATCGGATCGAGTCCTGCGAAGCGGCGATTCTCTCGCGACGGATGGCGCTCGCCGACGCCGTGCGGCTGGGCCATTGGTCGCCGGCGCTGGAGGTGACGCTCAAGACGCAGGCGGCGGCGATCCGGTCACTCAACGATGCCTGGGGCGTGTTCTCGCGCTCGCGGATCGATCTGCTGCCGCATCAGCTTTGGGTTTGTCATCGCGCCTTGCAACAGTGGCCGATCCGGTTACTGATCGCGGACGACGTGGGGCTGGGCAAGACCATCGAGGCCGGGCTGATCCTCTGGCCCCTGCTCTCCAGCGGCAAGGTCCGGCGACTGCTGATCCTCACCCCGGCGGCCTTGGTGGAACAGTGGCAGGACCGGCTGCGTACCCTGTTCGATATCCGTCTGTCCATGTACCGGCCAGACGTGGACACCCCCAAGGCCGATTTCTGGAGCACTCACCATCAGGTGGTCGCCTCGCTGCCAACCCTGCGGGCCGACCGCAAGGGGCGACACGACCGTCTGCTGGACGCCCCGCGCTGGGACATGCTGATCGTCGACGAGGCCCATCACCTCAATGCCGATGAGGACACGGGCAAGACCCTGGGTTATCGGTTCGTCGAGCGGCTGGTCACTGAGGAGCGGGTGGACTCCTGCCTGTTCTTCACGGGGACGCCCCATCGCGGCAAACCCTATGGCTTCTGGTCCCTGATGAGCCTGCTGCAACCGGACATGTTCAGCCCCCGGCGCCCGGAGTCGGAGCAATTGCCAAGGTTACGCCCGGTGCTGATCCGCAATTTCAAGCAGAAGGTGACGGACATGGCGGGCAGGCGCCTGTTCCAACCCGTCACCAATCATCCGGAAACCTACGCCTATCGCGAGGCGGAAGCGGACTTCTACCAGCTTCTGACCCGCTTCATCATGGCCGGTCACGCCTATGCGTCCGGGTTGGACCAAAGCGGGCGTCGCCAGGTGACGCTGGTGCTGATCGCGATGCAGAAGATCGCCTCCAGTTCAGTGGCCGCGATTCGTTCGGCCCTGCGCCGGCGTCTCGCCAACCTGGAACGGCAGGTGGCGCAATTTCGGGAAGAACAGGCGCTGCTCGAACGTCAGGACGATGACGCGGATGCCGAAGTCTTCGATGCATTCTTGCGTTGGGAGAACGAGGTGAGGTTTCAGCTCATGGCCGACGAGCTGCCGCACCTGCGCGCACTGATCGAGGCGGCCGAGCCGATCACGGAGGAAAGCAAGATTTTGCGGATTGGGGAACTGATCGATCGTCGTTTTAGCGAGCGGTCGGTCCTGCTCTTCACCGAATATAAGGCCACTCAGGCGCTCGTGGTCTCGACCCTGATGGCGCGCTTCGGTCAGGATGCGGTGGGTTTTATCAATGGCGATGACCGTCTCGTCGGGGTGCGTCTGCCGTCCGGTCAGGAGACCCAGTTGACCGGAAATCGCGAGACCACCGCGGACGCCTTCAACCAGGGGCGGATTCGCTTTCTGGTCTCGACCGAGGCCGGCGGCGAAGGCATCGATCTCCAGGCGCGCTGCCATACCCTGATCCATGTCGATCTGCCGTGGAACCCGATGCGTCTGCATCAACGGGTCGGACGGCTCAATCGCTATGGTCAGACCCAGCCGGTGGAGGTCGTCACCCTGCGCAACCCAAGCACGGTGGAAGCGCGGATCTGGGGCAAGCTCGAACAAAAACTCAGGCATATCATGGATGCCCTGGGGCATGCCATGGACGAGCCGGAGGATCTGATGCAGATGGTGCTCGGCATGGCGGGGCCGGGCTTCTTCAACGAGCTGTTTGGCGAGGGGCAGGGCGTGCGCCCCGAACGGTTGGACGACTGGTTCGACGCCAAAACGCGGAGCCTCGGCGGGCGGGCGGCAATCTCCACCGTGCTGGACCTCGTCGGGCATTGTCAGAGCTTCGACCTGTCCCAACTCGCCGATGTGCCGCGCAAGGATTTGCCCGATCTGATGCCCTTTTTCCACGGCATGCTGGTCCGCAACCGTCGCCGACCGGAGCATGACGATGGTGTCTTCAGCTTCAAGACCCCGGAGGTCTGGCTCACCTCGCCCGGTATCCGCACGCGCTACGAGGGGCTGATCTTTCATCGTCATCCGCAAGACAACGAGGAGGCGAAGCGGATCGTGGGGGTGGGACACCAAGTCTTCGATCAGGCGCTGGCTCAGGCGGATGACTGGGAGGCGTCGCTGGCCTTGGTGAACGGGCTGCCCGAACCATTGGCGGTGTTCCGCTTCATGGATGCGGTCACGAGCCAAAGCGGGCAGGTGCGTCAGGTGATTGCTGGCGTCACGGTCGATGCCGCCGGTGAGTTGGTGCTCATCCGGGACGAGGAGGTGTTGGAAATCCTCAATCGATGCCGGGTCGCGCACAGAGAGCCGGGGCCAGACGCCTGCGAACGATCCCCGGAGGCGCTATCCCTTTGGCTGGACACTGCACGGCGACATGCCGTGACGGCCATCGACAGTCTGCGACTGCCCTTCCGTCAACCATTGATGGCCGACTTGACCTTATGCTGGCCCGAGAAGATGGGGGACATGAGTATCCGGTGACGGCGGATCGCGCGCCCTGTGCGCCAGCCGTCCGTGTCCGGTGTCATCAGGCTCCCGCCTCCAGCGCCTCTCCCAGCGTCCGCACCGCCACGATCTCCAATCCCTCGACACCTTCCTTAGGCGCGTTGCCCTTGGGCACGATAGCGCGGCGGATGCCGTGCTTGACCGCCTCGCGGAGACGGTCGGGGCCGTTGGGCACGGGGCGGATCTCGCCCGACAGTCCGACCTCGCCGAACGCCGCCAACTCCAGCGGCAGCGGGCGGTCGCGATAGCTCGACAACACCGCCATGATGACCGGCAGGTCGGCGGCGGTCTCGGCGATACGCACGCCGCCCACCACGTTGACATAGACATCCTGATTGAACAGACCCACCCCGCCGTGACGGTGCAGCACCGCGAGCAGCATGGACAGCCGGTTCTGGTCCAGCCCGAGCGCGACCCGGCGCGGATTGGCCAGCGGGCTT
>NZ_CAIPNF010000471.1 GCF_903866365.1 uncultured Thiocystis sp. | reverse complement strand
TGAGAGTCTTCATTGTGGCCTCTTGAGTGGTTGTCATGATTCAAGCACCTGACATTTTACCATTCTTGAGGCCATTATCCTTTATAAACAAACGATTAAAGCCAGTTTTGCGCCGATTTTGAACTCCGAAACGTGAGTTAACAGGTTACGATTTCTGCCGGTCCTCCTGCGCCCTCGAACATTTGGGCTCGCTCGAACAGGGGATCGCGTTCATCGTCAAGAGCGTGGAACAAACCTTAAAGCCCGGCGGCATCGCCTGTCATACGACCGAATATAATTTAAGTTCGAACGACCAAACCGTCACGACGGGTGCGACAGTGATCTATCGTCGGCGCGATATCGATGACTTGATCGCCGAATTGCGTCGTCGCGGCCACCAGGTCGATGTTTTCAGCGTGGCGCCGGATGCACACGAAATCGACCGTTATGTCGATATCGCACCGTTTTCTCCCCATGGTCATCTCAAATTGCTGCTGGAAGGTTACGCCGCGACCTCGATGGCACTGACCATTCGGCGAGGTCCGCTTTAGGAACGGTCCACTTTCTAGTTCCCGATGACCTGGTAATGGTTCGCAAACAAGCGGTACGTTTTGCGATGGCGGGCGGGACACCCGCCCCCCGATGTTTCACTTGTTATTGAACCGTCCCCAACGTTTCAGGCTGTGCATATCGTCGCGATTCAAAATCGTTTCCGAGCCCGAGGAAACGCGACGACGCCCACGCCAACCCCGAATTCTTTTAGAATAGCGGCCATGATCGAACACCGCCCGCGCCCCGCCAGCAACCCCCCCTGTTTTCAAGCAACGGAAACCGCGAAACACCCGACATGCGTATCGTCGTCGACCTGCAAGCCTGCCAATCCGGCAGTCGTCTGGGCGGAATTGGCCGCTATTCACTCAACCTCGTCGAGGCCATGGCCCGTCACGCCGGCGACCACGAGCTGCGCATCGTCCTCGGCGACCTGCTGCCCGACAGTATTCCAGATCTCTATAAGCGCCTTGCCGGAGTCTTGCCCCGGCACCAGATTCAGGTCTTTCAGGCGCCTGGCCCCGTGGCGGCAAACAATCCAGCCAACCAGTCACGCGCCCGCGCCGCCGAGCTGATTCGCGAGGATTTCATCCACCGGCTCGCGCCCGATATCGTCCATGTCGCCAGCCTGATCGAAGGGCTTGGCGACGATGTCGTCAGCTCGGTCGACGAACTGCTGCCCGGCGCGACCACCGCCGTGACCTTCTATGACCTCATCCCGCTGGTTGAGAAGGAGCGTTATCTCAGCATTCCCATGATCCGCGAGCATTATTATCGCAAGCTCGATCACCTCCAGCGCGCCGGCGGCCTGCTGGCCATCTCCGAGTTTTCGCGCCAGCAGGGCATCGCCGAGCTTGGCATCGACCCCGAGCGAATCGTCAACATCGCCGCCGGCGTCGACTCGCGTTTCAGTCCGCTCGACGTTCCGCCCGAACAGGCCGCCGCGCTCCGTCGCCAGCATGGCATCCACGCCGGCTTCGTCCTCTTTACCGGCAGCTTCGATCAGCGCAAAAACCACCCCCGACTCATCCAGGCTTATGCCCAACTGCCGCGCAGTCTGCGTGTGCATCGACAGTTGGTCATCATCGGGAACGGTTGGGGCGCCATCTATGCGCACCTGCGCAAGCTCGGCGCCGACGCTGGCCTGCGCCCGGATGAACTCATCTTCACCGGCCATGTCGACGACGACGACCTGCTCGCACTCTATCGCCTCTGCGATCTCTTCGTCTTTCCCTCGCTCTCCGAGGGCTACGGGCTGCCGGTGCTCGAAGCCATGGCCTGTGGCATTCCGACCATCGCCTCCAACACCACCAGTATCCCCGAGGTCGTCGGTCGCGCCGATGCGCTGTTCGACCCATACAGCATCGACAGTATCGCCGCCAAGCTGCAGGAGGTGCTCAGCGACGCGTCATTCAGCCGCCAGCTCGCCGAACACGGCCTGGCCTACAGCCGGCGATTTACCTGGGACGCCTCGGCGAAAACCGCGCTGCGGGCGTTCGAGGCCCAGCATGACCGCACCCGCGCGCAACCCCGACCGACCCCCGCCGCGCTCCGCCAGCGCACGCTTGCCGCACTGCGCGATCAGGACCGCCAGACACCGCGCCGCCAGCGCGACCGCATCCGTATCGCCGCCGCACTCGCCGCCAATGACCGCTGTCTCATCGACACCCGTCCGCAGCCTCCGCGCATCGGCTGGATCACGACTTGGAACACCCGCTGCGGCATCGCCATGTATGCCAAATATCTGGCCGGCGCCCACCTCCCCGACTACCACATCCTCGCCCCCAACGAGACGCAGCCAGCGTTCCCGGACGAGCCCAACGTCAGCCGCTGCTGGAACGCCGGACACGACGATCTGCGCCGGCTCGCCGAGCGCATCGACGAATTGGACATCGACACGCTCGTCATCCAGTTCAACTACGGACTCTTCGACTTTGCCGCCCTCGGTCGCTTCCTCCAGGAAATGATCGCCACGGGTCGGCGTCTCTATATCGCGCTGCACGCCACCACCGACACCCCCGACAAACAACTGCCCCAGCTCGCCGCGCCGCTCGCGCTCTGCGACGCACTCTTTATCCACTCGCCCAACGATGAGTCGGTGCTCGCGCGCCTTGGCCTGAGCGACAAGGTCGAGCGTTTTCCGCATGGCGCCATCGACATCGCCCCGGCAAGCCTTGATCTTCCCATCCCGTCCGGGCGCTTCGTCATCGCCTCCTACGGCTTCTTTCTCCCGCATAAGGGATTGTTCGAGCTGATCGACGTCTGCCAGCGCCTGCGCGAGAAGGGTCTTGACATCCATCTGCTCATGATCAACGCCGAATATCCGGTCGACCTTTCCGCCGCGCTCATCGCCGAGGCGCGTGAGCGCATCGCCGCACGGGACCTCGTCGATCGCGTCACACTGATCACCGACTTTCTCGACGACGCCCAGAGTCTTGGCTATCTGCGCCACGCCGATCTCATTGTGTATGCCTATCAGAACACCGGCGAATCTTCCAGCGCCGCCGTGCGCATGGGCCTTGCCGCGCAACGCCCGGTCGCCGTCACCCCACTGCCCATCTTCGACGACGTCGGCGACGTCGTCCTGCGACTGAGCGGCACCGACCCCGGCACCATCGCCCGCGACATCGCCGCGCTCGCGCCACGTCTGCGTACGCCCGACAACGCCATCCGTCACACCCAGGCCCAAGCCGCCGTCTGGCTCGACGCCCACCGCTACAGCCAGCTCGCCGAAACCTTCTGGAATCGGCTCACCCGATGACTCGGCGCCGCCAACATCCCGTCCCCCTGAAATCACGGACAGTCTGTCGGCGGTCCCGCCCACCCATCCGGCAGGCGATCGGCGCCCCCAGAATATCGACCAGCGGCTCCATTCATCACGCAGGTCGCGCTTGACTCGCTTGACGAAAGGCATCCGCTGCGCGCGCGACCGTCTACTCGACGCCATCTCCGCGCTCATCCATGTCGGCGAAACGCGCAACCGCGCGCGAACGCTTGAGCAACGACTCGACGCCGGGACGCAGGTCAATCGAGACCTGCAACAGTCGCTCGCGCAACTCGCCACCCTGGTCCAGACCCAGCAGCAGCAACTCGACGCCGAGACGCAGGCCAACCGAAACCTGCAACAGTCGCTCGCGCAACTCGCCACCCTGGTCCAGACCCAGCAGCAGCAACTCGACGCCGCCACGCAAACCCTGGAAGACCTGCGCCAAACCCTCGGCAGCGCAGCGCGGTCCGCCGCATTGGCAGATTACTATCGCGACCTCGCATTCCAGCGTCAGCTCGACCCACTGCGCATCGACCTCGCGCAACGTCATGCGCCTGTTTCCGTTCAGCGTCCACCCCTGGCCCGCCCGCGTTTCGCCGACGCCCAGGCGCCAGCGCTGCCAGCGCATCCTGACAACCATCACCTCGCCATCCACCCCTACACCCTGCTCCATGTCGGTCGCTTCAACCCTGACCAGGCCCAGCATCGTCTGATCGACACCCTCTACGCGCTCGGCCAACTCGGCGAGGACAACCTCCAGCTCATCCTCGCCAGCCCGCCGCCACCTGGCGATGACCCCGGCTATCTCGACTGTCTCAGCGAACATGCCGCGCGACTCGGGTTAGCCGGACAGGTCCACATCCGTCTGGCGCAATCCGACTGCAAGCTTGAAGATGCCTATCATGCCGCCGACCTCTATCTCAGCCTGGCCGATGCGCCGCAGGATCCCAGCGCGCTCCAGCGCGCGCTCGCGCACGACCGTCTCTTGCTAGCTCACGCCATGCCTGACTGGCTCCCGAAGCGCTCGCGGCTCACCGAACTGGCGCCGGACCGTGTCGCCGCCGCCATCCGCGCCCGACTGCACGATGCGCGCGCCCGTCGTGCCCAGCTGGCCGATCAGCGCGCCTGCTGGCAGGGTGGCGGCGCGCATGGATTGCCAGCTCAAACCGCTCTCTCCAGCGCGGAGAGTGGACGGGGCGAGGGGGCTGCGTCCGGCGCCCGCCTTGAACCGATCCCAGCGCCGCCGCTCAACATCCGCCTCGAAGGCCCCTTCGATTCCACCTACAGCCTCGCCCTGGTCAACAGCGCCATCGCACTCGCCCTGCGCGAGCAGGGCCACCGCGTCAGCCTGCACAGCACCGACGGCTTCGGCGACAACCCCGTCGATCCCGTCTTCCTCGCCGCCAACCCGCGCATCGCCGCCATCCATCGCACCCGCCTGACGCGCGTCGACGTCACCCTGCGCAACCTCTATCCGCCGCGCACCTTCGCCATGCCCGGCGTCGATAAGATCCTCGGCCCCTACGGCTGGGAAGAATCCGCCTTTCCGCGCGACTGGATCCAAGGCTTTAACCGCCGCCTGACCGGCGTCTTCTGCATGTCCGAGTACGTCCGCGACCGGCTCGTCGCCAACGGACTGCGCGTCCCCGCCATCGTCACCGGCATCGTCGCCGACGCCATCCTCCGGCACCCTCCCCGAGACCCCGGGATCGAACTGCCCGACGGCTACCGCCTGCTCCACATCTCCTCCGGCTTCCCGCGCAAGGGACTCGACATCCTGCTCCACGTTTTCGTCCGTCTGCCCACGGACATCGCGCTCGTGATCAAAACCTTCCCCAATCCGCACAACGACGTCCGCCAGCAGCTCGCCGACCGCGGCTTCCATCCCACCGGCGGCGGCACCGCTGCGGACCGCGGCCAGCCCCCGGTCACCCGCTGGACCCGCGGCGAGCGGCGCGTCCTCCTCATCGACGCCGACCTCTCGCCCGCCCAGATCGCCTGGCTCTACCGCCACGCCGACCAGCTCGTCGCCCCCAGTCGCGGCGAAGGGTTCGGACTGCCCATGGCCGAGGCCATGCTCTTTGGGGTTCCCGTCGTCACCACTGACCACGGCGGCCAGCGCGACTTCTGCACCCCCGACACCGCCTGGCTCGTCGCCTCGCGGCCCGTCCCCGCCCGCACCCACTTCGCGCTCCCCGGCTCGCGCTGGGCCGAGCCCGACCCCGTCAGCCTGCGCCAGGCCATCCTCGCCATCCGCCACGCCAGCGTCGACGCCCGCCGCGCCAGAACCGACCGCGCCCGCGCCCTCATCCAGCGCTACAGCGCCGCGGCCGTCGCCGCGCGCATCCGTCAGGCCCTACGGACCCTCGCCAACTAAAGCGAGGGTTAGGTGTTATAGATCTCGTATTTATCATCCAGACACTCACGGTTCGCCCATTTTGACAGCTGATTACCCGGATTGGGCGCCCACGCCGAGATAGAGATCCTGCGGAAAGTCGAGCAAGCTGACAATGCGCGACTGCACGGCGTTCAGTGGGGTCATGTTGAGCCAGTCCGTGCC
>NZ_CAIPNF010000470.1 GCF_903866365.1 uncultured Thiocystis sp. | reverse complement strand
GCGTTCGCCACGGCAAGGCGCGACGGGGGATCCTGCAGCGCCTGAAGATCCTGGATCGCATCGGCTTTCTGCACCGTCGCCAATGGCTGGAAAACATCCAGCCCGCGCCGTTGATCGCGCGCATCCGCCGTTCCAGCCAGGCGCTGGCGCAGCAGACCGTGCGCGACGCGGAGGCGGCATGAGAACGACTCAAGCCACGGCCTCCGACGTGTTCGCCGACATCGCCGGCACGCTGGAGGCGGCTGAAGTAAACGCCAGCACGGATTGGGAGATGGAATTGGTCGCCTCGCTCATCGCGCGGTACGACGAGTACGGCGAGTCGCTGTTTCTGTCCGACCGCCAAGCCGAGATCCTCCGCAAACTCGCACGGGAGACGCGATGACCGACCATCCCCCCCGCACGTCCGCGCTCGTCCTCACGCCTATCCAGGGTGAACCCCGCATGAAGGATCTGGATCTCGCTGTTCGGCTGGGCTTCGAGCGCCCCCGCAAGATTCGCGACCTCATCAAGGCAAACGAAGACAAGTTATTGAAATTTGGAGTTTGCCCTGCCGTGGGGCAAACCTCCGGCGCTCAAGGTGGCCGCCCATCGACCGAGTTCTACCTTAGCCAAAAGCAAGCGATCTTCATCGGTATGAAGTCGGAGACCGAGAACGCCTTCGAGGTACAGGCGGAAATCGTCCGCGTCTTCGACGCGCACGTCAATGGGACATTGGCGCAGCCCTCCCTCAACCCCGCCAACGTCTCCCGCCTGCAGCTGATCGAACTCGCGATGCAGGCCGAGCAGGAACGACTGGCGCTGGAATCCACCGTCGCGGTCATCCAGCCCAAGGCCGATGCCCTGGACCGGATCGCCACGCCATCGTCCGGGACGCTCAACCTGACCAACGCCGCCAAGACCCTGCAAATCAACCCCAGGGCGCTGATCCAGCGCCTGAGCGCGAATCGTTGGATCGATCGGCGCGCGGGCGGCAAGAATTGGACCGCGTCTCAAGACAAACTCCAGCAAGGCGTCCTCGAACACAAGATCACCAAAACGGTCCAGGACGACGGGACCGATCGGATTGTCGAGCAGGTGCTGGTCACCGCCAAGGGCTTGACGAAGTTGGCCGCGATGCTGTCTCCGGTCAACGGGGGTGCGGCATGAGCAACGTGAGCGAGAGCAACGACAACCTTTCATCCCCCCAGGCGGATGGCCACCAACTCGTCGGGTCTGCGCTTGGAGACGTCGTTGAGAAAGGAAGCGAGTACGCCACAGAGAAGGCGTCCCAGGCGGTTGCTGACGCTTTCAAGGAAGTTAACGCCCACGAGCAACGCGCGTTCTTCATTGGCTGTATCGGCTGGCTGCGCGACGTGATCCAGCAGGAGGCGGCGGCATGAACGCCCCGACGCGCCCACTCGATCCATCGCGCAGTGGATTGCCGCGCCCACGTTCGATCCCCTCGACGCGCTCGACACCGTCTCGGCCATGGTGCATTCGGTGCGGGCGCTGATCCGCCAAACCGCCATCGACGCGGATCTTGGCGATCCGGGTTGATCGTCCGGCGATCTCTGGTCCAGCGTCGATTTGCTGGAGACCATCGCGACCCTCCTGGAAGGGGCCTCCGGCACCCTGGAGCGCCGCTCATGACGCGCCTGACCTCGCTCCCTTGCCCCAAGATCCGTCTGCGTTTGGCGTGGCACGGCCAACCCGACGCGGATGCCGAACCGCTGGCCCCGACCGCCTGGCAACTCGCCCTCCATCGCCCTCCCCAGGGCGATCTCTATTGGATGGTCTCGGACATCGAGACGGGACGGATGGTCGCCTGTGACCTTGACCGGGAACGAGCAATCCGCCAGGCACATGCCCGACTCGCCACCCTCGCGAAAACGCAACACACCACGGTCCAGGCGCTCCTGGAGCAGATCCGGGCCGGTGCCCGCGCGGAAGGGTAACGCGCCGCCATGGAAACCAAATGGAATGATCAAGAGGATGCGGCGCTCCGAGGGTTATCGATGCTCGCGCAGTTGATCTATCTGCGGGTCTTCCGTCGGCACATGGATTACGCCACGGGAACTGCCGGGCTGACGTATCGAATCGACTACCAAACGATCTGCGACGCCGTGTCGTTTATTCCCGATCCGGGCAGTCAGGTCCGCCGATGGACGCCAACCAAGGGCGAGGTTCGCGCGACCATTCGTGAGTTAGAGCGCGTTCTTCCCGACCTCGGGAGAGCGGTTCCGCTGCTGATCGAAGCCGGTTCAAACCCGCATCGCGGGTACTTAGGCGATTTTCTGAAAACAATCTACCCAACAGGAAGGCGGTGAATGGACAGGATTAACAGGATTGCTCAGGATGGACAGGATTTCGTAAAAGCTGTTTTTAATCCTGTTAATCCTGTTAATCCTGTTAATCCTGTTAATCCTGTTAATCTTGAAAAATCCTGTTAATTCTGTCCATTTTGAAGCCTGTGGCATGGTTATAAACTTTCCCGGAAATCGCCTTAAAAAGGCTTCCCTTGGCGTCGATGGATCAGTCCGTCAAAAAAGGGAACGACGCAGGAACGACGCAGGAACAACGCAAGATGAACGACACAAGGAACCCCCCGGCTGATGGGCTTAAAGGCATCCCATTACACACAACTTCCCGTGTTCGGGTAAAATCCGGTTTTGGCACTGTTGTTCGATGGGGTCTGTATGGGCTGG
>NZ_CAIPNF010000469.1 GCF_903866365.1 uncultured Thiocystis sp. | reverse complement strand
GGTGCGCCACCTGAGCATGAACCTGTTCGATCAGGAGGGGTCGGCGATCAGCTTGGCCAAGAAGCGCCGCAAGGCCGCGTGGAATGACGACTATCGCGCCAAGGTCGTGTTCGGCTGAGAATTTAAACGCGCTCGCCCTGGTCTTTTACGCGCGTCGGAACCGGCGGTCAGACGCGTCCTGACAGCATGACCGCACCGCCACCTTCCCCCGCTGCTAGCGATAACCTCGCCCCCGCTGTGGGCCGTTCCCCCGAGAAGCCATGCGCCATCGCGCCGGCGATCCGGACCGAGATCCTTGCTCGCTTGGCCGCCATCGAGGCCGCGCATGAGGTCCGCATCCTCTATGCCTGCGAATCAGGCAGTCGGGGCTGGGGCTTCGCCTCGCCCGATAGCGACTACGATGTGCGCTTTCTCTACGTTCACCCGCTGGCTTGGTATCTGCGCGTCCGCGCCCAACGCGATGTCATCGAGCAGCCGATCAGCGGCGACCTGGACATCAACGGCTGGGAGTTGCGCAAGGCCCTGGGGCTCCTTGGGAAAGGCAATGCGACCCTGATCGAATGGCTGGACTCGCCGATCGTCTACCGTGCCGATCCAGTTTTTTTGGCGGCGCTGCGCGCGGCCGCCCGACGGCTGCACCGGCCCGAGCGATCTTTTCATCATTACCTGCACATGGCGCGGGGCAATGCCCGAGCCTACCTGGGCGGCGAACGGGTGCGCCTCAAGAAATATCTCTATGTGCTGCGCCCGCTGTTGGCGACGTGCTGGGTCGAACAGGGACGCGGACCCGCGCCAATGCGTTTCGAGACCCTGGTCGAGACGCTGATCGATGAGCCGGCCTTGCGCGCCGCCATCGCGGAGCTGTTGCGCTGCAAGCGTGCGGTGGGCGAGGCCGAGTACGGGGCGCCGCTGCCACTGCTCAATGCCTTCATTGAGCGCGAACTGTTGCGCCTGGAGTCGGTGACGCTGCCCGCCAAGGTGTCGAGCGACGGGACGGAACTGGACCGACTCTTGTTCGAGACCGTGCTTCGGGTGACGGGTGAGATGGCCTGAGCGCCTCGATCAACCCAATTGCACGCCAAGGGCTCGCGCTTGAATCGGCCCGTGTCGGGGTCGCTTGGCCCATCGCGGCGCCTGCGCTTCAAGCACATTCCGCTGCTCGACAAGTCAGTCGCACTCGTCTATGCTTTTGCTGTCGTTGACAGTAAATGGTGTCATATATCTTGATCCAAGGGTATCAAGACTGGCGGGGCAATGCGGCCGCCCTCGCGGCGACCGCGGCTGAGATCCTGAAGCCCGTGGGCGCGGAGGATGAGCGGCTGAACGAGCGGCTGGTGCGCTATTACACGCAGGCCGGCATCCTCAGCCGGCCTGAGCGGGCGGGGCGTGACGCGGTGTTCGGGTTCCGCCAAGTCTTGGAACTCGTGGCCGCGCGCGAGTTGGCGCGCGATGGGTGGCCGTTGGCGAAGATCGCCGAGTGGAACCAAACGGCGGATGAGCGCGCTTTGCTGGATCTGATCGATCACGGCCAACCCGTCGCGCCCTTGCCCCAGCGCAACGAGGGCAGCGTCAGGTTTCCCGAGACCCGACGCTTGGCGCTGGCGGTGAACGATGACCCCACGGCCGATCTGGAACTCTATGCGTGGCTCGCCGCTCGCGGCGTGGCTGTCCTTCGCGCCTATTCCACCGCGCAGGCCCTCGCCCTGCTGGAGCGCGCGCGCGTGCATGTGGTGATCTCGGATCTGGCGCGGGTGGAGGCTGGTGTGCTGAACAAGCGCGCGGGCATGGTGCTGGCGCAAGCGATCCGCCGGCAGGGCTCGGATGTGCCACTCGTTCTCTACACGCTCGACAAGTCACCGCCCGTCAAGGCGTTGGCGTTGGCGTTGGCGTTGGAGGCGGGCGCCAACTACGTGACCGAAGGACCGAGCGATTTACGTGAGTGGCTGCAACGGATCGGCCTCTGATGACGCCCTCGCGCCGTACTGATGATGAACCAGAACGCCAGGAGGCGAACCGATGACAGTGTTGACCAGCACGTCCCATCCCCTGCGCATCGATGCCGTGGCCGCGCCAACGGGGGGTGTCATCGGCATGACCTTCTGCCCCGGCAAGCAGCAGAAACACTCCATCAGCGGTCACTGGGACCGCGACCTCGCGAGCGACCTGGCCATCATCCAGGACTGGGGCGCCGAGGTCGTCGTGACCCTCATGGAACCGGAGGAACTCGCCGCCGTCGGCGTCGCGCAGCTTGGCGATGCCGTGGAAGCGCTTGGCCTGGATTGGTATCATCTGCCCATCCGCGACGTGCATCCGCCAGGGCAGCGTTTCGAGAACCGCTGGATCCTCTATGGGCTGAAGCTGCGCCGCCTGCTGCGCCGTGGGGGACGCTGCGTCCTGCACTGCCGCGGCGGTCTTGGCCGCACCGGGACGGTGGCGGCGCGCCTGTTGGTGGAACTCGGACTGTCGCCGCCGGAGGCAATCAACGCCGTGCGCGCGGCGCGTCCCGGCACCATCGAGACGGCGGCGCAAGCGGCGCATGTCCTGGCCTGCCAAGCGCCACACGCCGATGAAGCCTTCCTGGACCGCGCGCTGGGTTGTCTGCTCGGGGGCGCGGTCGGCGACGGTTTCGGGTATGCGGTGGAGTTCGACAGCCTCGGCATGATCCAGCAACGCTTCGGGGCCGCCGGTCTGCGCGAGCCCGTGCTGACGGGCGGTCAACTGCGCGTCAGCGACGACACCCAGATGACATTGTTTACATTGGAGGGGCTCGCCCGGGTGGACGCCGACGTCGATTCAGACCGGCTGCTCGCCAGTCTCCAGCACGCCTATCTCGACTGGCTCGCCACCCAGGGCGGCCAGACCAAGGGCGCCGTCGTCCATGGCACGCTCGCCAAGCGCCAGGCGATGCGCCGCGCGCGCGCGCCCGGTAACACCTGTCTCTCCGCCCTCAAGGCCGGAGGTCATGGAACCCCACAGCGCCCCATCAATGACTCCAAGGGTTGCGGGGCGGTCATGCGGGTGGCGCCGCTCGGCTGGGTGACGCCAGGCGGTCGCGGCATCATCTTCGATCGCGCGGCTCGCGCCGGGGCGCTCACCCACGGGCATCCTGACGGCTGGGCCAGCGCGGGGATGCTCGCGGCCCTGATTGGTGAGTTGTGTTACGGCAAGGGACTTCGGCTTGCCCTCCAGGATGCCAAGTCCATCACGGCGCAGGCCCTCGCTCACCAAGGCCAACGCGCCAACCTGCCGCAGGCCGTGCAGCAGGCGGAGCATTTGGCCAAACGGCGGCGCAACGCCACCGAGCGCGCCATCGCCGAGATCGGTCAAGGCTGGGTGGGGGAGGAGGCGCTTGCGATTGCGCTGTATGCGGTGCTCACGGCCAACAGCTTCGAAGATGCCATCCGACGGGCGACTAACCACAGCGGCGATTCCGACTCCACAGCCTCGATTGCCGGACAGATCTGGGGCGCCTGGAAGGGGATCGACAGCTTGCCGATGGCTTGGGTCCGCCGCTTGGACGTCTTGCCGGAATGCTTGCACGGTGTCTCCGAACTGGCCAAGCATGGCCATTCCGCAGCTATGACCGCCGCCATGCGCCGCAACAAGCAGCTCGAACCCAGCATCAATACCTGTATCGACATCCTGGAGATGGTGCATGTGCTGCACCGGCGCGGCTATCAGAAGCTGCGGATCGCGCCCGGCATCTCCTCCTCTGGTTGTTACTGGCGAGTGGCGGTCGCCCCGAGTGACAACTCTCTCGATGACCATGGCGCCTTGCTCCGCGACTACAGCGACGCGGCCCATCACACCTCCGGCAATGGTGTGCATCCCTTTGCCTGGCGCGATGTCCAGGGTGCAACGGCACCTGAGCTGGCTGATCTGTTTCTGGAGCGATATCCGGATCTTGCCAGACGCGGAGAGGGTTCCGACTGGCCCTACGCGGGCTGGTATCTGGAGGTTCTGAGGCATGTGTCCCGTGGAGCGTGGCCTGTCGCGTATTGGGATGAGTACACCGAGATCGAGCCAGGGTCTCTGAAACTGGTCTATATCGACCACTCCGCGACTGGCCAGATGCCCGCGCCGCCGCTGCCGACGGCCGTGAGCCTCGCTTCGTCCATGCCTCAATCGCCTCCCGTTCCCGAGGCGCCAGCCGATCCGGAATCCAACGTCGAGGCGATCGACTACGATGAGATCGATCTGAAGCAGGTGAGTCTGTACGAGCAGGCGCAGCGCGTTCAGGCGCTGATCGCCTTCTACCACCAGTGGGAAGCGGCCCTGATGCCCTTCACCGCGACCGTCTGGGACTCGCTCACCGAGCCGAAAGCGCAGAAGGTGGACTTCATGGCGACGACACTCGGCATCAAAGGCAACGATAAACTCGCGCTGCGCAAAGTGCTGGAAACTTATCTGAAGGAGACCGACGCGGCGATTGCGGCGGTCGCAGACATTGACACTGAATACGACATCCTGGAACAGCAGGACGCGTATTGGGAGGAGGTGTGTCGCTACTTTCGGCACCTGGACGCGATGATCGAAAGCAACGCGCAGCGCTGGGCACATTTGCTCAACGGCGAGCCGATGGATCCGCCACCCGAGCCAGCGCAAACCGCGCAGGTGATCAGGGGACCGTGGCTGCGGTTGGTTTAAGACCGTTTGAATGACCCTCGTTTTGTCGCTGATGACGACCGACCTTGGGATAGGTACCGATAGACGATGCTCAGGATGATGGAATGAGTCTACCTGCCTTTCTGCACTGCGTGCCGCTACCAGACTTCGAGGGGCTGAAGCTCGCCGTCACCGCGACGCGCAGCCTTGAGCTGTTTAGCGACTTGGCTAGGCGGGTCAAGCAACTTGCTCCGTTGAAGTGGGCTGAGCGCTTCGATGTCATGGATGAATGCCTTGATGTGGTTCTCATCGAGCCTGATCAACCAGCAGGATTCGCGTTCACCGGATTGTCGCTGGCGGAGCTATGGGCCGCCTTGCTCGCGGATCCAGCCGCCGTTGCTGACCTAGCCGCCTGGCGGCAAGCGCTGGCTGTAGAGGGCATCCAGGCGTTGCGCGAGGCGGCTCGGGCGCGCATCGGGGCACGCCCCCGTTGTACGTATTTCGGGGAGATCCGAGTCTGGATGCCGTCACAGTATCGAAGCGCCCCCTTGGTGATTTTGCCGCCGGCGCTCGCACGTTTGCTTAAGGCCGCCAATCCCAACTGGGAGCCGTCGCGCCGCTCGCGCTGGTGTGTTGAGTTGACGCATATGCTTGGTGCGCCTGGCTATCGTCTGCCGACCCGCGGAAAACGCTTCCCGGTGCGAGGGGCGCCGTTTCTGAGCCGATGGCTGGGTTGGGAATACATGCGGTTGCAGCCGCAGCCAACCGTCGTGGGCATCGAGCATTGGGAATTGCTGTTGACGCTACCCAGCCTCGAAACAAGCTATTTTTCTAACCACTTTCGTGTCCGCAATCTGTTTGCACACCTGCGGGTCACTCGCGTTTTCGACAGGGAGCTTAAAGCGGCGGTGCTGGTGCTCGATGAAGTGCAAAGCGATTGGATCATCGATCTGCGCCGCCAGCGGCTCGGGCGTCCACGGCCAAATCCAAGCCTCTCGCGTGATTGGTCGGGTGACTGGTCGGCCCAGCCCGTCCCCGCCTGTCCCGTTGAACGTGATTGGCTCACGATTGCGGTCGATGCCCTCATTGATCATGCGCATGTTCATGGCTGCGACTCTATCGCGTGGGTGCCTGGCGCTATCCAACGCGAGCTGAATCCTACTCTGCCGCTTTCCGTGGCGCAGCGTCTCTACGACCGCGACTTCCCGCGGCGTCTGCGCGAGCGGCTGAGTCGGCGTGCTCCCGAACGATCGATACTCCAGGAGGTGAGGATCCAATACCCCACGTACCGGCGTGATCGCCTCATCGCCAACCGGCGAGGCAAGGGCTGGTTCCTGGTGGCAGGCGATGGGGAAACGCCTGTCTCGTGCGCTGTTCGTGACTATGGGGCGATTTTTGATCTGTTTCGGGATGAGGCAACTCCGGTGCTGGAATCTCTTCCGGCCATCGCAATGCCGGGAAGACTGCTTTCGGAGCTTGAAGCCACACGTACACTTGAGCTAGGCCCGCTTGCCGCTGATCTGGAAGCTCTGGCATCGAAGCGCGCAAGCCGGCAGCAGCTTCCATCGCGGCGTCATTTTCCGTTTGTCAGTCTGGAAGGCGATGCGCTGTTTGAATGCGCTTGCGATCTGACGGAGGCCGAGGCTGGTCGGCATGAAGAGCACTGGGAAATTTTCGACCGGCGCCTCGATGACTTCATCGCAACAGAGTTGGCCGAGGCGGTACAGCATGCCCATCGCGTCGAGTTGGGCCACGTCGATGTCAAGGAGCAGGCGTGGTTGATGGCTGCGGGCGAAACCTGTGGAATGGGCTTGCTCCACAGTGATCGGCCAGAGGACTGTAATCAGGTCGGCATCCTGATCGTGGTTGCACTGACCCGCGATAGCGACACGAAGAACCCTGCCGAACGCTCTGTTGCCGCCTATCCATTTTTTGCCGGGGGCCGGGACTTCGAGGTCCGAGTCGAAGAGGTTTATCTGTATCCCAATCGACTGGAGGCGCGTTTGGACATCAGCATCAAGGGTATCTCGCTGTGGGTCTTCGATGCGCTGTTTTATCAGCATCGCACCTTTTATCGAGGTGGTCAGAAAGTCCGTTTCCGCTTGTGTGGTCTCGCCTATGACATCGCACCAACGCAACCAGAAGAAACCCTGATCGATGATCCCGAAACCATTCGTCGGATGCGTGCGATCCAGGCGTGGAAGGATCAATATGGGTTCTACAGCCCCCAGTTAGACGAAGCCGCCGCGCTGGCGGCTTGGAAAGAAACGTCGCAGGCCGATCGCGAACCGATTCAGAACCAATGGTCACTCGATCCGAGCCTGTCGCAAGGTGAGGGGTCCTCAACCGAAGATGTATGGTACCAAGGCGAGGTGGTGCATCTCGTTCCTGACGCGCATCGGTTGCTTGGTGTGCCCGTGTGGCGTGTCGATATTGTGGTAGGCAGACTCGATGATGATCCATGGATTGTGCCTTTCTTCGTCACCGAGCACACTTTCAAAGACGGCTGGCGTCCAAGCCCAGGCGACAATGTCAGCGGCTCGGCCTGGATCCAGGGCTGGATGGTGACCGACTGAGCAGGCCCGCGCCGCATCCCCCAGCGCAACGTAACCCGCGCAACCGGAGCAAGCCGAGATGAGCGAAGACAATCAACCCACCTGCGACCATTGCCAACAACCGCTCGGTAACCGTTACATCGCCCTCGAACGGCGTATCGATCAGGTCCGTATGCTGAGCGAAGACGATTTCGAGCACGGCGAGCCGGAGTGGGGGCCGGACGCCGATGACGATTGGCGCGACGAAGATGATGGGCCAGACCTCATCGAGGGCATCGAGCCGCTCGATGCCGAGGAAGTGGCGAGCTACTGCGGCCAGGCTTGTTGGTCCGTCGCCGAGGCCGATTGGATCGAACGCCTGGGCTTGCAAACCCCCTACCCCGAGGAGGGTGTCATGGTGCCCTGCTCACGCTGCGGCGCCATGATCGACCGCACGCAACCGCATGTCTCCTACAACATGAGCGATGGCGAGTTCACCACCGATGCCGACGGCAACGAGTGCATGATGATCCACGAAGGTACTTGCCTGGCGGTGCTGTGCAACGGCTGCGAGGCGGCCGAGGTCAGCGAGGAGAGTCGCCTTGTCCCAGAAACCGCCGATGCGGTTGGACGCGATCTCGGCTGCTGACGCGGTTCAGACATGGGAGCAAGGCAATGAATTCGCTGTCTGTCGACTTCTTTTCCAGTGAATTTTCTCCGTCTTATGAGCTGGAGATGTTCGAGCTGCTGGTTGACGGCAAGCCGATGGCGGCGTGGTTGATGGACACGAATGATGGGATTCCCTTGTGGCTCGTCGAGGACGGTCTGCCGATGTGGCGGCCCCATGACCCGCATCCAGATCCGAACTTGCGCATCGTGACGGTCTGCGGCTGCGGGGAGTACGGCTGCGGACACTCCCGATGCACGGTGCATATCGAAGACGCCACTGTCGTCTTCGATGATTTTCAGGGCAATGTCAGCGCCGCGGCGCGAGCGATCAGGTTCGTGTTTCCTTTGACTGAGTACGAAGCCGTTTTACGCCAGGTCAATGAGGCAAAGGCGCGTGACGCTACCTGGACGCTCAGCGATCTTCGTTAGGGGCTGGCGCAGGTAGTCCGGGAGTCGAACCCGGCCCTCCTGACCCGAAGCCAGACGCTCCGTGCTCCATCCCGCGCCAGCGGAAACAGGATAGTTCACGTCCTGGTTGCTGCGCTACCCGGATCGTCAAGCGTCGCGTTCACTGAGCGCTGATATCGGCGGGCTGCCATTGACCTGGAACCGGGTCGGTCAGCCCATCAATGAAGCCGATCGATTCTGGTTCGAGATGGGCATCACACTCAACGGGTTGGAAAGGTCGAGCATGCTCATTGCTCATTGCAAGTGTTAGCGGCGCTTGATTGCCTGATCAGCGTCTTGACAAACCGCTAGCGCTTGTGATCGACTTCGAAAGTGCGCTCCCAAGTATAAACGGGTGATAGGCTGGACTCGACGCCAGTCGGCGCACAGACGCCACTGCCTAACGGGCAGCTTTGATGCAGGTTTCGTGCGATCCGGAACACTCGATCCAGTGGCGTCTGCCCAGCCGTGGCCCGAGACCGCGCTAGGGGACTTCGGTTGACGGGTCTGCGCCCCGTCCCACGGCATGGGTTCTTCAAGACAAATCTCCCCCGCTAATTCCAGATGGGGGGTAGTCGGTTAGTGCCTCCTGTCGCAAGATGTGGGGGTGAATCCTACTGACCAATCCATATACCCGACCTTGGTGGCAGGGCGCGACTACCCGCGCAGTTACCGTGAGTTTGTCGAAATGTTCCCAGACGACC
>NZ_CAIPNF010000468.1 GCF_903866365.1 uncultured Thiocystis sp. | reverse complement strand
GCTCAGATCCACGGTGACTTGGATCGTCACCTCCTGGCCGTTGTTGCTGATCAACTGTGCCGCCATCGCCTTGTCCCCGCCGGTGCTTGAGCCATGGGGTCAGTATCGCTCATTATCACATTTTTGCAAGGCACCACCCGGATGAACAGGATAAAAGTCATTATTTTTCATCCTGTCAATCTTGAAAAATCCTGTGAATCCTGTCCATTTGAAGCGTTGATCCCGGTAGAAATTTCCCCGCAAATCGCCTTACCGAATCCAGTCGATAAGATTCATCAGCGGATTCTCGCCCGATTCGGGACCGATCGCGCGTCCCTGGATGCTCTGGCCGGCCTCGACGACCGTGTCCGGATCGCCGGTGAGCAGCGGATGCCAGTCTGGCAGCGGCTTGCCCTCGGTGAGCAATCGGTAGGCGCAGGTCTCGGGCAGCCAGGCGGGCTTTTTCAGCACCTCCGGAACCAGGGTGATGCAATCCGGCATCTGTCGGGCGCGATTCGGGTAGTCGCGACAGCGGCAGGTGTCCAGATCCAGCAGGGCGCAGGCGACCCGCGAGTAGACGATCTGCCCGGTGTCCTCGTCCTCGAATTTCTCCAGACAGCATTTGGCACAGCCATCGCAGAGTGAATCCCACTGCTCCGCCGTCATCGCCGTCAGGGGCGTGGTTTCCCAGAATCGTTCGGACATATCGCGTGGTTCCGCCAATCGTCAACCGCGCATGGGATCGCCCGTGCGCAAGATAAAGACCGCCATGATCGCGCATTCTCACCACTCAACCAACCCCGTATAAGCCGTGACCAGCACCAGCAGTCCGAAGCCGATGCGATACCAGGCGAAGACCTCGAAGCTGTGGTTGGAGACATAGCGCAGCAGGGTCTTGACGGTGAGCGCGGCGGCGATAAAGGCGGCGACGAAGCCGACGGCGAACACCGACAGATCGTCCATCACCAGCAGATCGCGGGCCTTGTACACATCGTAGAGGGTCGCGGCCAGCATGGTCGGGATGGCGAGAAAGAAAGACAACTCGGTCGCCGCGCGCCGCGACAGCCCGAAGATGAGACCGCCCATGATGGTCGCCCCGGCGCGGGAGACGCCCGGAAACATCGCGAGCGTTTGGGCGAATCCGACCTTCAGCGCCTCGCGCCAAGTGATGTCGTCGACCGACTCGAAGCGCACCTTGCGCGGGCGGCGCTCCACATACAGAATCACCAGTCCGCCGACGATCAGCGCGCCAGCCACCGTGAGCGGATTGAAGAGATAGGTCTTGATCGCGTGATGGAAGAGCACGCCCAGCACCATGGCCGGCAGGAAGGCGATCAGGATATTGAGCGCGAATCGCCGTTCCGGCTCGCGGTTCCACATCCCGAGCGTCACCTGCACGATGCGTTTGCGATAGAACCAGCACACCGCCAGGATGGCAGCGAGCTGGATGACGATCTTGAACACCTTGCTCTGCTCGTCGGTGTAATCGAGCAGGCTGCCGACGATGATCAGATGTCCGGTCGAGGAGACGGGAAGAAATTCGGTCAAACCCTCGACGATGCCGAGGATGAGTGCTTTCAATAAGAGTGGCCAATCCATCATGCTTCATTCCAGGTTGAGTGCGGCGCATGCTGCGGCAGGCTGAGCGAGAGTCCGGGGCCGCGACACTAGCATCTTCGACGGATTCAGTGAAGCGGGCGCGGCGAGCGGCCGCAATTCTCATGGTGACGCTAAAATGAGCGCTGCCGAGCTTCAAACCAATTGCATGCCGTGAGGAATCCAGGCCATGTCCCTTGCCAACCCGACCCTTGAAGACGTCTGGCGGTTGTTTCAGGAAAGCGACCGCAAATTTCAGGAAACCGAACGTTTAATGAAGGAATCGTCTCGGGAAACCGACCGCAAATTTCAGGAAACCGACCGCCTGGTCAAACAACTGTCGAAAAATCTGGGCGAGTTGGGAAATCGGCTCGGCGAGTTCGTCGAGCACCTGGTCGCGCCGGCCGTGGTGCGTCTGTTTCGCGCCCAGGGCATTGAGGTGCATGCGGTCTATCCGGGCGTCTCGGCACACCGCGACGGGGAGGGACTGGAGATCGATCTGCTGGTGGTCAACGATGGTGCCCTGGCAGCCTGTCGGACTTTGCCGCTGCTGCCCGCTTGCCGACTTGGTAGACTATCGCCCCCCCCTTCAGGACCGACGACGATGCCCCGCTTCCGCCCGATCGATCGCGACCTCCCATTAGAGCGGCCCCTGTCGTTACAGGACTGGCTGCCCGAAGGCCATCTGGCCCGCTATGTCGTCGAGGTGGTGGAAGCACTCGATCTGAGCGCGCTGATCCAGGCGTACGCCGGGCGCGGGAGCTTGCCCTATCACCCGGCGATGATGCTCTCGTTGTTGATCTACGGCTACGCCACAGGCTGTGACTCCAGCCGCAGGATCGCGTTGGCCACGTTCGACTCGGTGGCCTTTCGCTTCATCGCCGGCAATCAGCACCCTGATCACGACAGCCTGGCGACCTTCCGGCGGCGGTTCAGGGTGGAATTCGAAGCGGTGTTCATCCAGGTGCTGGAGGTTGCGCGCGAGAACCAGCTCAGTCGCTTCGGACGGGTGAGCCTGGACGGGACGAAGATTCACGCCAACGCCAGCCGTCACAGCGCCCTGTCGTACAAGCATGCCCAGACCATCGAGGCGCAGCTAAAAGCCGACGTCCAGGACTTGCTGGCCTTGGCCGAGCAGACCGATGGGCGCAACGTTCCGGAAGGGATGATCGTTCCCGAGGAATTGCAGCGCCGCGAAGCGCGCTTGGCCGCGATCGCCGAGGCCAAGCGCCAGATCGAGGCGCGGGCCGCCGAGCGCTACGCCCGCGAGCAGGCCGCCGACGAGGCCAAGCTCGCCGCCCGCGCCGCCAAGGCGGCGGCCAGTGGGCGCAAGCCCGGTGGCAAGGCCCCCAAGGCGCCCTCGCCCGCGCCTCGCGCCGATGATCAGATCAACCTCACCGATGACGAATCGCGCATCATGCACGTCGCCGGTGGGGGCTTCGAGCAGTGCGACAACGCCCAGGCCGTCGTCGACACCGAATCGATGCTGATCACGGTGGCGCAGGTGACCCAGGCGGCCAACGACAAGGAACCGGTTGCCCCCATGGTCGAACGCTTGCAGGCACTGCCCGAAGGACTGAGCCAACCTGAGGAATTCGTCGCGGACAACGGCTATTTCAGTGAACGCAACGTCGCGGTCTGCGAGAACGCTGGGATCGTGCCGTTGATTGCCATGAAGCGCGAGGAACATCACCCCCATTGGTCAGAGCGTTTCAGCGAGCCGGACGAGGCGCCGCCACCCGAGGCGACCCCGGTCGCCCGCCTGGCGCATCGACTCAAGACCCGTGCCGGGCGGGCCGCCGATGCGCTGCGCAAGCAGACCGTCGAACCGGTCTTCGGGATCATCAAGTCCGTGATGGGTTTTCGTCAG
>NZ_CAIPNF010000467.1 GCF_903866365.1 uncultured Thiocystis sp. | reverse complement strand
GGCGGCGATCAACGGCACGGGCAATGCGCTGAACAACGTCCTGACCGGCAATACCGCCGCCAACGTCCTGACCGGTGGCACAGGGAACGACACCTATGTCATCGACAACAGCGGCGACGTGGTGACCGAAACCTCCACACTGGCGACCGAGATCGACACCGTCAACAGCTCGATCACCTATACGCTGAGCGCGAACGTCGAGAGACTGACCTTGACCGGGTTTTCTGCAATCAATGGCACAGGCAATTCCCTGAACAACGTGTTGACGGGTAACTCCTCCGCCAACACACTTGTCGGAGGTGCTGGCGCCGATACTTTGAAAGGGGATGAAAGCAACGATATCTTGGCTGGAGGTACTGAAAAAGACGTTTACACCCTGACCGAATCTGTCGCGGCAACAGATACTGTACGCATTGCCGCAGGTGACAGTCTTGTTGCAAGTTACGATGTTGTTTCTAGTTTCAAATTAGGAATCGGAACCACGTCTACAACAGGTGTCGATCAGCTAGACCTTGTCACTACAGTTGTCGCTGCAAATGCCGCGTCAGTCAATGGCACCGATTCGGGCAACATCCACAGTCATAGCATCTTCAACGGTCTGATTACCTTCGATGATGCAGATGCCTACGCGGCCCCCCTCACCCTGACAGCAGCGGATCTGCCCAATGTGTTTACTTATCTGCAAAGCAATATTACCGCAGGAGCCACTGTAGAATTCAATGCATTGGGGAATACATATGTGTTCCAGGGTGGGGAAACGGACGATATCCTAATACAGCTAACGGGTGTTACGTCCAGCAGTCTCACGACCACAGGCTTGGCTGACGGAGGGCTATGGATCGTTTAACCTGAACTTTGAGCAAAGGTGAAAGCGGCGGCCCTTGGTTATGTTACGCCAAGTGCCGCCGATTTCTGCTGCTGAGGCATCGTCAGGCATTCACCTTAGAGCATTTGATCCCACCAGCAATTCCCGGCGAAAAATAGTCTTGGCTCATGAGGCGGACTGTGTGACGCCACACAGCATTCGGAGAAGCTCTGCACGTAACTATTCGGGACCGGTTGCCAAACAGCCTGCTCAGCCGGTAAATTTTCATCATGTCTGACGCCCCACCCACACCCGCTTGCCCCGACGGCAGAGATGCCGAGTTGGCGCGTTTGCGTGCGGAGAATGCCGCGCAAGCGGCTCAGATTGCCAAACTCGTGGCGCGCATCCAGGAACTGGAAGCGCGTCTGGCCAAGGATAGCCACCACTCCAGCAAGCCGCCGTCGTCCGATCCGCCCTTCAAGAAGCCTCCGCCCAAGTCGCGGCGCCAGCGCAGCGGCCAGCCGCCGGGTGGCCAGACCGGGCATCCAGGCGCCACCCGTGCGTTGGTCGACACCCCGGAACAGACCGTCATCGTGGCGTTGACAGGGGGCTGCGCCTGTGGCCGTGACGGCGCCGAGATCGACGTGGTGGTCGTGCCCGAACGCCGTCAGGCGATCGATCTGGTCGTGCGTCGGGAGGTCACCGAGTATCGGACGGTGTCCGGTGTTTGCGCCTGCGGTCAATCCCATCGCAGCCCCTTTCCGGCGGCGGTGAGCGCGCCGGTTCAGTATGGCGCGGGGCTGATGGCCTTCGCGGTCTCTCTGACCCATGACCAGCACCTCCCGTCTCAACGGGCCACGGAGTTGTTGAACGCCTTGCTGGGCCTTCTGCTGTCGCCGGCGACCCTCGTCACCTGGGGCCGGGAGGCGGCGGCGCGCCTGGCCGCACCGGTGGCGGCGATCGGGCAGGCGGTGGCGCAGAGCGCCGTCGCCCATGCCGACGAAACCGGCATGCGCGTGGCGGGCGCCCTGCACTGGCTGCCTGTGCTCTGCACCGCCACCTTGACCTTCGACGCGATCCACGCCAAGCGCGGCGCCGAAGCGCTGACGGCCATCGGCCTGCTGGGGGGGGCTTTCGCGGGATCCTGGTCCATGACCATTGGCGAGCCTCTCTGAGCACCGCCGCCGAGCAGGCCTTCTGCAACGCGCACCCTCTGCGCGAGCTGATCGCCCTCGCCGAGGCCGACCCCGTCCCCCCTTGGCCGAGGCGGCTCATCGCGCGGCTGTGCGAGGCCAACGACACCGCCATCGCCGCGCGGGCGGCCGGCTTCGCGGCCTTGCCCAGTCTCCTGGTCGAGGATGTCTTCCGGCGGTATGACGCCATTCTCGCCGACGCCGCCTGCTTCCATCCCCGCCGCCGACCGCCGCCGGGAAGCCGACGGCGGGTCAAACAAACCCCCGCCGTCAACCTCATCGAGCGACTGCGCACGCAGCGCGAGGGCGTCCTGCGCTTCGTCACCGACCTGCGCGTCCCCTTCGATAACAACCTCGCCGAGCGCGATCTGCGCATGCCCAAGCTCAAGCAGAAGGTCTCAGGCTGTTTCCGCTCCACCGAGGGCGCCGAGGCGTTCGCCACGGTTCGTTCCTATCTGTCGACGCTGCGCAAGCAGTCGGTCGATCTCTATCAGGCCCTGGTGATGACGTTTCAGGGACAGCCCCCGATGCCACGGTTGGCATAACGGCGATCAGCTACCTGTATAGTTACAACGGATCTACGCCAAGAACAAGGCCAACATGAGCAGTTGCGGTATCGATATCCGCGGTCGCGCGAAGAAGCTCTATCTGAACGACCGCACCACCGAAGAAATTCGCCGTGAGGCGGTCGCGCTGCTGGAGGAGATCGAGGTTGACGACCTGGATGGCGGCTGCGATGAAATCTCCCGCTACAAGTCACTGCTGCACGGCCCGAAGCCGGAGCGGATCCAAGGCGCCTCGATGGAAGCGATCCGTGATGGCATCCGGGACTTCATCGGACAATGCTTGGACGACAACCGCGACACCAAGATCGGGGTGATGGCCCCAACCACCAAGCTGCGCGACCAGTTAGCCAAGCAGATCCGCGAAGCGGGCTACAAGGTGGCGACCATCAACCATCGCGAACGCCTCAGTCGCAAGGACGCCCAGATCTTCGCCATGACCCTGCATCGCGCCAAAGGACTGGAGTTCGACGCTGTGGCGATCATGGCCCATCGCACCTTGGATGACCATCTACGCAAGCTGGTCTATGTTGGAATGACGCGGGCCAAACGGGCTGCACGACTCTATGACTGAACAGTACTTCCCGTAAACCGCCTGCCTTCACGCCAACCTGTCGTAGCATGTTCGACCCTTGACGCATGTGGAAAATCGGGCTAATGGGCACGTTTCGATGTTCATCAATGGATAGCCACAATGCCAAATGATCGCCAGACGATTTTCCACGCCCCCGGACCCTCGGCGGAGTGGATGTCGACCTCGGTGTCAAAGGCAAACGCGGAATCCTCCACTCCATGGTGTCGCGCAAAGCGTTGTTGTCTCAGGCCGACCACAAAGTGGTGTTCCACGACACCCCCAAGCACGCGTCCTGGATGAACCAGATCGAAATCTGTTCGGCATCCTGGTCAAAAAGGTGATCAAGCGCGGGCACTTCCTGTCCAAGGAGGACTTGCGTGCCAAGCTGCTGGCCTTCATCGTCTACTTCAATGCATCGCCGCCGCCTGGCGTCCTGGCAAGCGCCCGACCGGTGCCGAAAACGCCATGATCCTGAAACGGGTGTTGCCGCGTCTGCGCGCCGCCTGGCCCGAGACCCACCGCGTGCGGCGCGGCGATGCCCCTTTCGCCCATCC